>NZ_VTSR01000011.1 GCF_008329715.1 Gimesia chilikensis
GTTGATCGTGTCGTCGCCGTCGGTGCCGGTGACGTTCAGATCGTCGATGTTGGCATAAGTCACATCGGTGCCGGCAGAACTGGAGATTCCCTCGATGGTTGTCGAGGTGACTTCGAACGTGTCGCCGGTAGCATCGCCGGAATCGATCACCGTTAAAGTGTCGACTCCATCTTCACCGTCCACCGTCAAGGCTGCGAAGATGTTGTCCACCGTGCTTCCAGCATCGAAGATCTGGAACAGATCGTCACCCAGGCCGCCCAGGAGGCTGACGCTGGTGACACCCGCGGGTGTGCTGCGGACACGGATCGTATCGTTGGACACATCGTCAGCAGCGAACACGTCGTCGGCATCCAGTTCCACGCTGGTCAGCGTCGTCGCTGAGTCCAGAGCGATCAGATCGATCAGTTCCGCACCGGTTCCCGAGACAACCTGCAGGTCGGAAAAGCCGTCGAAGACCAGAGCGGTGAAGCCACCGTTACCGGTGATCTGGGAGACGCCGTCGGCGGGAGTGCCGTCGTCGTTGATATTCAGGCCGGTGGTGGCTGGTGTGGAAGAAGCGTCGACTCGCAGGCCGCCGTTCGCAGCACCAGAGAACCCGACCCCCTCGACGTTGCCGAAGGAAAGTCCCAGATCGATGTCGGTGTCCCCTACTGCAGAGGCACCAATGTTACCGCTGCCCAGGCCGTCGATCACATCCGAGAAGTAACCGGCATTGTGATCGGTGATGAAGTTCACGTTGATCGCGTCGGTTCCGTTCTTACCGTCGTAGTGAATCGTAATGTCGTTCACATCGTAGGTATTGGGATTGAACTCGTCTTCCAGGAATGTTTCCGCAGCCAGGTTCAGGTGTGCCCCGTTGGAACCAGGGATTCCTGCGGGTGCGGCTGTGGCGAAGAACGGCAGACCGCCCGCAGTTTCGTTGATGCTCAACGTATCGTTGTCAGCAGATCCCAGTACGGTGAAGGACAGAATATCCGCATCGTTACCGGTAAAGAAGTTGCTGCCATTGATGTCGATCAGCAGGTTGGTGCCGCCGGCATCCAGACCAACGTCGATCGTATCGGCCGCGGCATCCTGAAAGCCGGAGGCAAACATGTCCAGCACCAGGTGGTAGGCCCCCGTCGAGGTGTTGACATTTTCGATGCTGCTGTAGGTTACTGGCTGTTGCAAGTCGGGAGCCTGGAAGCTGAACTGTCCTGAGCCAGGTCCCATTCCCAGTGTCAAAACCGGTGCATTGACCAGACCAGTGAAGTCCATGTTGAGGACGTCGCCGGGAACGGCCGGCAGAGTGGGATCACCACCGATGATGGAGATGGGTGAATCTCCAGTCGGCAGAATATTGAAAGTATCGTCGTCGTCACCACCATAGATCAGGGTCTGTGTCGCGTCGACGTTACCCAGAAGATCAATAGTGGCACCAACGGCATCGGGATCACCGATGGCTGGATCGGCGATGATTGAGATGGTCGTGTCTGCGATCACAGAAGCACCGACATTGAGCAAGAAGTTGTCTCCTGAATTGAGGCTCACTTCACTGCCCGTTGATTCGACGGTGACACCTGTGTTGATTGTCAGGTCATCCCCGGCACCTGCAGAATCGGCTGCCGTCAGTGTGACGATTCCGCTTGCGGTAACGTCACTGGCAACCGTCAGCGGGCTGGTCGCGGCAACAAAGACCTGCCCGGCACTTAATGTACCGGCTCGGACGCCAACCAGACTATCGACGGTGCCTATTTCCAACGCCCCTGTATTAGTGAGAATGATGTCACCCAAAAAAGAAACTGCTGCCACGCGAGTAACTGCCATATCGATGTCAGAGACACCGACTGCTCCAGAACCATAAATGGCTCGCAGGGCAACTTCGTCACCAGTGATCAAAGCAGCTTCACCTGCCGTGTTATCAATGATCGTACCGCTCACTGCCGTAATGGATATCGTTCCGCCAGCACTTTGCAGGTCAGCGATACGCAGGTCACCGTCTCCCCTTACATCCAGATCACCACCACGGGCATTGACAATTCCACCTTCATATTGCGTGAAGGTACCGGTGCCGAAGCCAAGATTAGCCGTCAAGGTGACTACCGCTGCGGAGGTCGTATCGACGACCGATGTTGCTCCCAATAAGAGATTGTTATCAGCAAACAGGGTAATCTCACCACCGTTAGTCTGTACGGTGCTATTGACGTTGATGTCACCCTCTGCGGCTACCAGAATCCCCAGAGAAGGCGCACCGGTTGCTTCGATCCCCTGATTGATATTTAACGTACCGCCGATGCCCAGATCAATGTCCCCCTCAGCGGTAATACCAGAGAGCCCGTCAACCGTGCCGATTTCCAGATTTCCTGAATTGTCGATCCTAAACGCACCACCTGTTGCACTGGCAGCCAGCGTATTCAAGTCTGTTTCAATTCCCGTAATACCACCGGCTGCATTCGCACGCAGGGCAGCCCGATCTGCGGTGATTTGAGCATTCCCCGTCAGGTCATTGATACCGCCGCCGGTAGCCGTCACACGGACTTCACTGTTTGTGGTCACATTCAAGGATTCCACATTTAAGTTAGCGGTTAAGTCAATATCACTGGCACCGGCATCAATCGAACCGGCTGCAGCAAAGGTAATATCGGCGAATGTCGAATCAATATCCACACTGCCCGTAGTGGTAAACGTGCCATTCACGAAGACCTGACCGCCAGTCAGATCCAACACACCCGCTCCGATGTCAACCGTTCCCGTGTTGATGATATCATCAGTGCCGGCGTTGACCGTCAGGTTGGCAGTAAAGGCAGCATCAACCCCATCAAGATTCACGGTATCGGCACCACTGCCGCCACTGGCTTCGGTGTTGATAGTCAGCGTTCCGGTGGGATGTGTGAAGATGACCGATTCCCCGAGCGTGGAATCAATCTGCGATTGGCCTCCAATTCCACCATCAGTGAGTGAAATCGTTTCGGCAGCGCCTAAGAAGCTGAAGATACGATCGGTGGCGGCAATCGTATCGATTACCGGTTCCAGACCAGTGTAGGTAATTGTCGCGGTTGCTTCGCCATCGAAGAAGATCGATCCGTCATTGGCATTCGTAAAGCGGTGTTCGACTGTTGTGGCGAGCCCGTCGAGAATTTCGAGCACATCGCCATCACCATCTTCACCGCCGGTTCCGCCATTGAAGAAAATTCCCCCAGAAGGGTCAAACAGAGCTCCCGTGGGATTATTAATCACCAGGCGATCATCGCCGTCCAATCCATTGTATGTAAAGCTAGTAATACCGGAGAAAGCAATCACGGGACCACTATTGATCTGGTAAGTTCCTGAGTCAGCACCAGTCGCATTGATCGTCAGAACATCATCGGCTGCAGTTCCGTCTACAGTGAGGTCTGGCGAGGCAGTGAGCTCATTTTGTGTTTCAATTCCATCATATGTTATATTGGCGAATCCACCTGTCGTGGTAATCGAACCGCTGGAAGCGTCAATGGGGTTCAGTGTGGAAGTTTCTCCGGCAGGAGTTGTATAGTTCAAGACATCCCCGGGCAGTATGGAAGGGGCATCCCCATAAATATCTATTGCGATATCTGAATGAGGGCTAACCTGAATCTGATCAGCACCACTACCGGTTCTGACATCAAGATAATCGATATTCTGCACACCAACTGAGATCAGGCTGGGATTTATAGTTGTTGTCAGAATTCCACCAATTGTGTCAATGATTGTATTATCAGCGCCCGATGTCCCATGGACAATCACATGATCCGAACTGGATGATCCCCGGCCATCAATGAGCAGACTACCTGCAAGACCGTCAAAGGATATCTGATTGCTGGTGTTGATATCGGTGATCAGAACCTCATCTGAATCAATGGGGGATACGCTGAGAAAATCATCACCCCCGGCCCGGCCCAAAATGGTCAGGTTGTCATTTCCACCGGCGGAGGAGATCGTTGCATTGTTCATGCCGTTCCCAAGTTCCACACTGATGTCATCGGTGCCAACTCCTGTGTTCAATGTGAGCTCACTTAAAGCAGCGGTATCGAAGTCAAAACGGACACCTGCTTCACCTGCGCCATCAATGAACCCAGACCCAAGACCGAAATTGCGGATCAGAATTGTGTCTCCTGTCACATCACCAGAGTCGTCCAGAATCAACTGGTCGTTGCCCAAAAAGCCATTCAACCTTAAGTGACTCTGAATTCCATCAACGGTTCCCCCGTCGTTGGCAGTACCCCCGTTCGAATCGATGATCACTGTATCATCCTGAATATAGCCATTCACCTGGATTTCGGTTCCTGCTGTCAGGATTCCGTTGAGATTGGCAGTTGCTCCTAGAAGATCGGAACTTAAATAATCGATAAAAATTGCCAGTATGTTGACAGCCTCAACGGTAATGCCCTGGCCAAGATTCAAATCATCTCCGGCTTCTAAAATCAGGTTTGAGGCTGTACTGGAGATGTTTGCGTTGATATTGAGATCTTGTCCGGTATCGGAAGCGTCGAATGTGGTCAAGCTGATAGTCTGGCCGGTTACGGCCTGGGAGACTGTCAGCTCACCCGTTGTTGTCAGAATTAAAGATCCCTGTACCGACAAGCCACTTAATCCATCAACCGTGTCAATATCGAGATCACCTGAGTTGTCGATTGCCAGATCACCCATGTCATTGCTGGCGGCAATAACATTCAGGTCTGTTTCAAGATCTCCCGCTCCCCCGGTACCAATGGAAAGCATGGCCCTGAGTACAGCACGATCGGCAGTAATACTGCTGCCAGCGTCTTCGTTTGCATTTGAGTCGATGATCGAACCTGACACCGCTGTAATCCTGACTTCTGTCGTCGTGGTGACAGAGCCAAGTTCTACGTTGTTCCCCGCGATTAACTCGATTTCTCCCGTGCCGGCGTTAAGGCTACCTCCACCGCCAATAAACGCGATGATGTCACCGGCATTAAATGCCAGATTACCGGTGCTGGTCACTGCTCCATTGATATTGATGTCATCTGAAGAAATGGTGGTGCTTCCACTACCCAGATTGAGACCATGTGCCAGATTAACGGTGTCGTCGTCGGCTTCTCCGTTGATGATGATATTGGCGGAGAAGGCTGCGTCGAGAGAATCGACATTCACAATGTCATCACCGGCTCCGGCGTTGATTGTCAGCGTTCCCGTGGGATTGAAGAAGGTCAATACTTCACCCGAGGTCGAGTTGACGGTTGTCTGACCGCCGCCTGCATCGGTTACTGTAATGGTTTCGCTGTCTGCTCCATAGTTGAGCGTCACGTTTGTTGCATTCACCATCGATGTGATTGGTTCCAGTCCCGTGTAGGTCAGGAAGTTTGTTCCCGATCCGTTTAACTGGACGCTACCGTCAGAGGCATTCGTGAAGAAGTATTCTATGGACGAGAGGCTGCCCCCTTCGAATGCGAGGGTATCATTTCCGCCTGCACCACCGTTGAAGATGATTTGCAGAGGCGTGTTTTCGTCGATGCCGGTCATGTCGACAATCAGTGTGTCGTCCTCGTCTGGTTCACCCTCAATGACGAGGGGACCACCCAGGGCATTCATAGGGACGTTGTAGATCACTTCACCTGAGTCGACGTCGGTCAGGATCAGGTGAGAGCCTGATAACTCGAGTCGATAGTTATTTGACTGACTGTTGACGGGCAGAGTGATTTGCGGCGTGGAATCTTCGACGATAATCGCGACGTCATTACCGTCTCCCCCCAGGTAGGTCAGGAAAGCACTTTGGCCGATTACGCCGAGGAAGTCTGTGAACTCATAGCCTTCAGCCAGTCCAGCGAAAATGCCGACGACGGGATCGGGGCCATCGTTGGCGAGCATTAGAAACTGATCGCCTTCGGCGGGATCAAAACCATCGATCAAGTTCAGGATGGCGCTTCCCAGATTCAGAGTGCCGTTGACGATGAGTTGATCGAAGCCGGTTCCGGCAGTGGTGCCGTTGAGTTCGAGTTCCAGAACGTCATCGGTATTCAAAGTCAGGTTGCCGTTGATGATGACCTGACCGGGACTGTTTCCAGGGGCCAGGGTCACACTCATGTCGGTGCCCGTTGCGGTCGTGTCAATGTTTTCGGTGTAAGTTCCGCTTTGAATGAAGAGGGTTCCGGAATCGTCGAGCAGGTCGAGTGCGTTCAGGATGCGGGACCCGGTTGCCGGTTCGCTGCCGAAGTCATGTACGCTGAGGCTGGATGTGTCGGGTTGGAATCCGGGTGTCACACCATCGGTATCAGCACCACTGGTAAGAATGGTGGAGAAATCGATGGAACCGTTTGTGTTTCCACCGCCGTCCATGACCCCCACAATGCCAGCGGCAATCACCGAGGCATCTGTCGTGCCCCACCAGTTCCGCAGCGCGTCGAGATTCGCCTGAGAATTCTGCGCGAAGAAGATCAGCCCATCATTGTTCACAATGCTGTTGTCACGCACGATGACATTGGTGGGGAAGTCGGAGGGGTTTTTGCCGATACGAATGGCGTAGTTGGTGTCGGTGCCGGAGACCGCAGCGAGGTTGTCATGAATCAAGTTGTTCGTGATCTCGACATTGTCGACGGTTTCGCTGACATAAATCACACCGTTATTACTGCTGCTGCCGCTGACGTCGTTGCCACTGACGACCACGTTCGAGCGGCCGATGGTGATACCGTCCTGCAGGGAATCAATCACCGTGTTATTGATAATGTACGAGGTCTGCGTGTTATAAGTGCCGGAGAAGTCATTGACTTTGATGCCGTCGTTATTATTCAGGTGCCCCAGATCCAGGTAGTTTCCTTCAATGGTGATGGCCTCGGAATCATCCACGAAAATCGCGGCGTTTGTGCTGCGGATATTACGCATTTCGTTGAAGCGGATGCTGCTGTTGCTGGCGGTGTCGAAGTTGGTACCGTCGCCTTCAATATCGAAGATGTAGTTGTATTGGATAGTGGAGTTACTGGCATTGACCAGTTGGACGCCTTCGTCGCCGGTTGAATTATGAATGATGTTGAATTGAACCGTGATATTACCGACGGGATTACTGCTGCGAACGAGATCCCCGGTACCATTGGTGATGACCAGGCCGTCCAGGGTGACATCGTCAGCATCAATCAGGAAAATGCGACTCAGTGATCCACTGCCATCAATAATAGTTTCGGTGGTGTCGTCGGTTTCATCTCGCAGAGAAGCGGTGCCCGGACGTGGGTCGACGCCGGCTTGTGCGCCCTGAATGGTAAGGGCGTTGGTAACCGTGATGGTTAAGCTCGGTGTATATGTGCCTGCTGCGATCTGGACGGTACCGCCGGCAGCCGAGAGATCGACGGCATCCTGAATCTCCGCACCACCCGTCGATCCGAGTACATTTACGTTTGTCGCATTTCCGGTAATTGTTGAGGAATCCAGATCGCTGTCAAGATTGACGATAGCGGCATTAAAATCAATTGAGTTCGCGGTCACATCTTCGGTGACGGTAATCGCTCCGGAACTCTCAACGGAGATGTTACCATTCGTGGCTGTCAGACCAGGGAGACCGTCGAAAGAGCCAATTTGCAAGGCACCGGTGTTAATGATGCGAATGTCGCCTGTGGTGGAACTGGCAGATAAGAGGTTGACCTGCGTTTCCAGCTCGGGGCCATCGAAACCGATGTCTTCAAAAGCACGCAGTGCTGCTCTGTTTGCCGTGATATTCACTGCCGCCCCATTATCGTCAATGATGTGGCCCGTCATCGCTGTGATTACAACATCGCCGGTAGTCGTGACGTCCATCAGTGCCACGGCAAGTCCTGCGATCAGGGAAATATTGCCAGCCCCTGTGTTGATGGATGCGTCATCAAGCATGACGATTGAACCGTCAGCATTGGCGGTCAGTGCCCCCGTTGAGACCGTGTCCCGGAAGACAATAGCGGTGTCTGACTGCAGGTCCAGAGCATAGGCACCAGTTACACTTCGGAAGAAAGAGAGGTCCGATCCGGCATCAATGATCGTGTTTGTTCCCAGGGTTACATCACCAGAATAGGACTGACTACCCCCTGACGTGATACTGCCTCCGTTTAAATTGACCGCTTCGACGGCAAAAACAATACGGTGTGACTCGCCAATCGATAAGGCGGAGTTCACGTTCACAGTGTCGTTGGTTCCACCTTCACCATAGATGACTAACTGGGCACCATAATCTGCAGCAAGCGAATCAATGTTAAGAGTGTCGTCTCCGTCGCCGGTAAAGATGGCAAATACTTCAGTGGGAGCAGCAAAGGTAACCATTTCCCCGGCAGTCGAATCAATGGATGTCAGACCGCTTCCTGCATTAGTGACCGTGACCGTTTCTGCGGAATCAGAGTATTGGAAGATTCGCCATTCTGCCTCGATCGTGTCAATGATCGGTTCCAGTCCGGTATAGACAACAGTAGCAGTCATTTCACTGTCGAAGTAGATGCTGCCGTCACTGTCATTCACGAATTCATGTTCAACTCTCTCTGTCATTCCGCCCAGAATTTCGAGGGAGTCACCATTGGTTTCATTTCCGTCACCGCCGTTAAAGATAATGCCGTTAACAGGATCAAAAACTCCACCGGTGGGATTGTTGATCACCAGTCGGTCATCGCTGGCCAGCCCGTCAAAGGTTAAGTCGGTGATATTGGCGAAACTGACGATAGGACCGCCGTTCAACTGGTATGTTCCTGAATTAGAATTGGTCGCAGTGATGATCAATGTGTCATGACCTGAGGTACCAACAAGATTCAAGACCGGATTGTCGGCGAGAGTCAGACTTTCGATTTCGTCGAATGTGACACCCTGATAGCCACCAGTGGCAGAGATCGTTCCCCCGTCTGCACCGTCTGGAGAAAGGGAAGCGTTCGCACCGACAGGGGTGAGGTAGGTCAAACTATCGCCGGGAGAGATTACAGGATCCCCACCAACGATATTAATCGAAGTGTCCATACTGGGAGTGACTGTGATAGCGTCGGCAGCAGTACCTGTTGTGAGGGTGATGTTTTCCAGTGTGGTATAGTCGAAATCTGCCAGGCCGACTCCTGTAATCGAACCGGCGCCAGCAGGGACCGGAGCCGTTGCCGTTGTGATGGCGATCGTATCCCCAGTGGTATCTCCTGAATCATCCAGTATGAGTGTGTCTGAACCACTGGATCCGAGAATGGTAAATGCATTCTGGATATTATCTACGGTACCGCCGTCATTCGCGGCACCGCCATTACTGTCGATAACGATCAGGTCATCGTGAGAGCCTCCCAGGATCTGGATTCCGTCTGGGGCGATCAAAGTTCCAGTTAAGTAGGCAATGCCCCCTTCAGGATCGACTAAGCCGGAAGGATTCGTTCCCGTGTCAATGTAGATATACATACTGGTGGCTGCATTCAGAGTGACCCCGTCTGTGATATTTAAGATGTCTCCCGCAGTCAGATTGATGTTCGCAGCGTGGCTGGTGATATCCGCATTGACTGTGAGGTCATTCACTGCTGCGGCGCTATCGTCGACTGTTAAGAATACCGCTTCCTCGGCCTCGATTGTTGCGTTCACATTTAAGAATTCAGAAGAGTGAACTGAAACGATGCCTGTGTTGGATTTCAGACCGGATAATCCATCCACCGTACCGATATTTAAAGATCCAGTGTTAATGATCGCAATGTGATAGTCTGCGGTGGCAGCGATTGTATTCACCTGCATATCAATGCGGTCAGCGCCCATGGATCCGGTTGAACCGATTGCCGAGGCACTTCGTAACACAACGTTATTCGCGGTAATATTATTGGCGAGTCCATTGCTGTCATAAATACCGCTGATAGTGGCGGTGATGCTGACATCGCCTATTGTATTGATCTCTCCAATTCGAACCAGGCTGCCAGTCAATTCAATAAAGCTGGCTCCCGCATCGATACTCCCGGTCGCATACATAATGAGCGACGAGTTTGTTTCGATCGTAACATTGCCGGTCGTTGTGATGGCGTCATCGACAAATACAATACCCGCATCAAAGAGCAATTCACCAGAGCCAATATCGATCGCGCCATTCACTTCGATGACTCCCACAGCAACTGTGAGATCAGCATCAAAACCTGCATCGAGTCCGTCAAATTCGATGGTGTCGGATCCGATATTACTGGTGATCGTCAGAGATTGCGTGGGATTTACGAAGCTGACAGATTCACCGAGAGTGGAATCAATCAGAGTCTGGCCGGCGGGACCTGCATCGGAAACCGTAATGGTTTCAGTGACTGCATTAAAAGTGAAGTTGCGGTTTGTGGCTACGATCGTGTCTGTAATTGGCTCGAGGCCAGTATAGCTGATGAAAGGCGTTGCATTTCCATTCGCATAAATAAAGCCACTACTGTTGTTGGTAAACTGATGCTCGATGGTATCGGCAGTCCCGCCCAGAATATCGAGCGTATCGCCAAGCGTTTCGCCTCCTTCTCCGCCATTGAACGTGATTCCATTCAGTGGGGCAAATACTCCCGTGGTGGGATTGTTGATCACCAGGCGGTCATCACCGGACAGACCTTCGAATGTAAAGTTAGTAATATCGGCGAAATTGACGATCGGACCGCCGTTTAACTGGTAACTTCCCGAATTGGAACTGTTCGCAGTAATCGTTAGTATGTCATTTCCCGAGGTTCCTACAATAACGAGATTTGAACTAGCAGCCATGTTCAGAGTTTCGATTTGATCGAAACTTACATTCTCATATCCCGCTGTCGCAGAAACAGTCCCGCCAGCGGCGCCATCTGAAGTATTTGTTGTCGTCACTGCTCCCGGTGTGAGGTAGGTGAGTGTGTCACCGGGAGCCAGTGTGGGATCACCGCCAAGGAGGTCGATAACCGTTTCCAGATTTGGACTGACGGTGATGTTATCGGCAGCGATTCCCGTCGTTAGAGTGAGTTGATCCATCCCCGAAGTAAAGAGAATGTCCGCGATTCCCGCTCCGGTAACCGCACCTGAGCCTGAACCTGTTTCAGTGATCGCGATGGTGTCACCGGTGGTGTCTCCAGAATCATCAAGAATGAAGGAATCGGTGCCACCGATTCCATAGAACGTGAACTGATTCTGGATATTGTCTACGGTACCCCCGTCGTTTGTGGTTCCTCCATTATCATCAATGATGGCAGTATCATCGCTGACACCGCCGTAGAGACGGATGTCACTGATCGAAGTAAGAACGCCATTCAGGTTCGCGATTCCACCTTCCGCATCTAGTGCCCCTGCGGAACCAGTATCAATGTAGAGATAAATGTTTGTTGCAGCGTTCACCGTAGCTCCGGATGACACAGTGAGGATATCTCCCGCAGAGAGCCGGACGGTGTCTGTATTGCTGGTTACATCGGCATACACGGTTAGATCGCTGCCGGTGCTGGCGCTGTCGACGGCTGTGATGTAGACGGTACTATCAGCGTTTACATTCTCATTTACCGTCAAGTGATCGGACGCACTGATTGAAACCAGGCCGCCTGTCGATGCAACCCCTGTCAAACCATCATAATATCCGACTTCCAGAGCCCCATTATTCAGGACTGCAATATCTCCAGTCGCTGAAGCTGCCAGAGTATTGACCTGCAGATCAATGCGTTCGTTACCTGGTGATATGTGAGACCCGATATCATATGCACTACGCAAGGCAACGTGATCAGCGGTAATATTATTGGCCACATCGTTGACATCAAAAATGCTGACCAGAGTTGCGGTGACTGTCACATCCCCTGTCGTCGTGACTTCAGCCAGGTAAACCGAGGCTCCTGTCAGATCAATATTACCCGAACCGGCATTGATTCTGCCGGTGGTTTCCATGTCCAGGAATCCAACAGTATCTATTTCAACGTTCCCCATGGTCGTGAAAGCGGCTGCCAGATTTGCCAGGTCCACATCTAAGTCAAGATCTCCAGAGCCAATATTGGTTGCCCCTTTCAACTGGGCATAGCCTCCATTAATGATCAGGTCGGCATCGAAGGCGGCATCGACACCATAAATCTCAACTATGTCAGAACCAGTGTTGCCGTTGATCGTGACTGAACCGGTGGGGTTCGCGAAGCTAACGGATTCACCCAGCGTGGAGTCAATCAACGTCTGACCGGTGGTGCCGGAATCGGAAAGTGTGATCGTTTCATCGGCGCCTGTAAACGAGAAGATGCGGTCTGTCGCATCGATGGTGTCAATGATTGGTTCGAGACCCGTATATGTGATTGTGGCGGTGCCTGCTCCGTTGTAGAGAACGCTGCCATCACTGTCATTAGTGAAGCTATGTTCGACGGTTGTTGCTGATCCACCCTGGATTTCCAGTTTGTCGCCATTCGTTTCGTTTCCGCTACCGCCGTTAAAGGCGATTCCGTTAACGGGAGCAAATAGACTTCCGGTTGGATTGGTGATCTGCAGCAGGTCGTCTCCTCCGCCAGCATCAAATGTGAACGCGGTAACATTGTCCATGTTAACAAGGACGGATGGGACGGCATTACGAATCATCTGGAACGAGCCTGCATCTGAACTCGTCGCGTTCAACAGAAGCTGCTCACCAAATGAGCCTCCCACGACACGAATATCTCCTTCCAGGGAGACGGTCTCCATCTCGTCAAAATAGACGGATGCGTAACCGCCTGTTGGAGTGATGACACCAGCATCGTCTCCAAATGGTAAAAGCGAAGCTCTTTGTCCGGCGGGAGTAATATAATTGAAAGTATCGCCGGGGGAAGCGGGAGACATGGGAAATCCAGCTGTGATTCTGATATTGGTTCCCATGCTGGGAGTAACATTAAATGTGTCTGAACCTGAACCAGCATAGATGTTGACTTCTGAGCTGCTGGCAACAGTTCCCAGAAGACTCATATTGCCTCCTTCGGCTTCTGGATCTTCTGCTCCATAGGTATCCATGTGAATTACAAACGTTGTCGAGGCCAGGATGGAGGAGGTCACATCCAGCAGGAAGTCATCGCCGGCAAACAGGTAGATGCTACTGTTTGTCGACCGCACCCTTGCACCGTTTGTAATTGACACATCTTCGTCGGTCCCCGCTAAGTCACCGGTATCCAGCGAGACTTCGTCTCGGGCAGTGATATTTTCGGTAACTGAAATCGCCCCCGTATTATTGACCGTTACGGCTCCCTGCACTGCAGTCAGCCCCAGGAGTCCGTCAAAGGAACCGATTTGCAGATTGCCGATATTCTCGATGAGAATATCACCCGTATTTGAAACGGCAGCCAAGGTGTTGATCTGGGTATTCAGATAGTCTGAATTTTCGTAAATATTTCCTTGTGCGCGGAGTGCTGCGTGGTTCGCAGTGATGTTGTTGGCATCGCCGTTAATATCATAGATGCCGCCATTGACAGAAGTGATATCAACATCTCCGGTTGTCGTGAGTGAAGCGAGACCAATCGGGGCGTCTGCGGTTAAGGAGATATCTCCTGCCCCTGCATTGATTTCCACATCTGGTTCCATGTTGAATTGCCCATTGGAACTCGCCGTCAGGCCACTCGTTGTAATGTCTTCAAAGATCACCAGTTGATTGACAGCAGAGACATCCAGAGTAAAGGCACCGTTGACTGTTCCTTCCAGGAAGAGCTGGTCGCCGGCGTCGATTGTCGTATTATCACCCAGTACCACATCACCGGAGTAGTACTGACTGCCCGCACTGGTGATGCTGCCGCCGTTTAAGTTAATGGTTTCTGTGTTAAAGGACACAGAGGATGTTGAAGTGGTGGACAATGCTGAATTGAGATTCAAAATATCGTTGGCGCCATCCTGGCCGTTGATTCCCAGGTTCAAATTCAGATCTGCGGCCAGGGAATCGAGATTGAAGGTGTCGTCTCCCTCGCCCCCTTTAAGAGTCAGCGAACCTGTGATTGCAAAGGGGCCTTCGGCAATATTCGAACCGACGTTAATGGTATCATTTCCCGCACCTGCATCGATCTCAAACGCGATCGGTGCAGGCGGGACAATGCCCAGGGAATCGATATTAATGACATCACTCCCGCCACCAGAGAATAGATTTAAGAAGCTGGTTGGATTAACGAAGGTCACCAGCTCACCGGCTGTTGAATCAATGGTGGATTGACCGCTGCCTGCATCGGTGAGGGTAATTGTTTCTGAAGAGTCGGAGTAGTGAAACTCACGTCCGGTAGCCTCAATGGTATCAATGATTGGTTCCAGGCCGGTATAGACAATCGTCGCATTAAACTGATCGTCGTAATGAATGGCTCCTTCATTATCATTCACAAAGCGATGTTCGACGGTCCCTGCCGTCCCCCCCAGTATCTCGAGAGTATCACCGTTCGTTTCTCCGCCGGTACCGCCGTTGTAAATCACACCATCTACGGGATTGAACAGGCCGCCTGTGGGATTGTTAATCACCAGGCGATCATCGCCGTCGAGACCATTAAAGGTCAGATCGGTCAGATTGTTGAATGTGATGACAGGACCGCCATTCAACTGATAGGTGCCGGAATTGGCACTGGTCGCGGTAATAATTAATTCATCATCACCCGCGGTTCCCTCGATGGTCAGGTTTTCGGTAACGAGTGTGGTTTCAATTTCATCGAACACAACATCCTTATAGCCGACGATGTCGTCTACAATTGTGATCGTACCCCCGTCCGGTCCATCGGGGGTTAAGAGCCCAACTTCCCCAGACGGTGTCACATAAGTCAGCGTATCGCCTGGGGCTATAGTCGGGTCGCCACCGAGGATATTGAAGGCAGTGACAGTGTTGGGAGTGAGAGTAATATCATCAGCGCCAGTGCCTGTTGCCAGGGTTACCTGATCCACGCCGGAAGCGTACGTAAAGTCAACGAAGGAAGACGCTACCCCCTTGATCTGACCTGAACCGGGAGCCAGATCCAGGATCTCAATAGTATCGCCGGTGGTGTCTCCTGAGTCATCCAGGATGAAGGAGTCAAATCCTAAAAACCCATAAAACGTGAAGGGGAAGTCGAAGGCATCGAGAGTTCCTCCGTCATCATTCGTTCCGCCGTTGCTGTCAATGATGACCGTGTCATCGTGGTTTCCACCGCGCAATTCCAGAATAAAACCGAGCAGTGTACCGTTTATATTGGCCGTTCCCCCGGCAGGGTCGTTGGTTCCTGGTAAGCCAGCATCGATCAACATTTGCACTTCGCCGCCGCTGACCGTACTTCCCGTGGCAATGGTCAGAATATCGGCCGCGGAGAGGGTGACAATGGCGGAATTGCTGGTGACATCAGCATTGATCGTCAGGTCTTCGCCCGAGTTGGATGTGTCACCAGTCATCAGATCGACTGCGTCAATAGCATAAACGGCATCGTTAACTGTCAGGGCACCATTTGTGATTACATTGACCAGACCTTCGCTGGCGGTGAGACCTGAGAGGCCATCGACGGTTCCGATGATGAGGTCGCCTGAATTGACGAAACTCAGGTTGCCTGTATCAGAGGTTGCTGCCAGTGTGTTGGAGTTGATCTCAAGACCTTCCGAACCGGTCACACTGCGTAATGCGACCTGGTCGGCGGTAATGTTAACAGAGCTACCGTTGTAATCATAAATGGCTGTCGTATTCGCCGTGAGTGAGACATCTCCGGTGGTGGTCAAGCTTCTCAACTGGATCCAGCCCCCGGTCAGGTTAATGTCACCTGCTCCCGCATCAATACTGCCAACAAAGGAAGAGGCGAGCATCTGAATTTCGTATAGAGCCTGAATGTTGACATTGCCTGTCGTAGACAAGGCTGCAGCAATTTCCACACTGTCAACATCCAGATTCAAATCCCCTGAATTGAAATCCAGGTCTCGAATGAATTCAACGGTTCCCCCATTGATATTCAGGTCGGCATCGAAATCAAGCGCAAGGTCGTAGAATGTCAGCGTATCATCGCCCACCGTCGTGTTGATTGTCAGTGAACCGGTTGGAGATGAGAACGAAACAGAAGGCCCACCGTCTGAATCTACAGTGGTTGATACTGCAAATTCACCGTCAGAAATGATGAAATCTTCGTCGCCCGTGTTGTAAGTGAGAATACGATCTGTGACCGATACCTGATCGTTTACCGCAAAGACGGAACCGACTCCATTATAATTGATTGTGGCGGTACTTTCCCCGTCATAAAACAGACTGCCGTTCGTACTGGTGGTCATTCGGTGTTCGACTGTCGTCGCTGCTCCCCCCAGAATCTGAATGGTTCCGGTGTTGGCATTGTATGTCACGCCGTCGACTGGATCGAAGACACCTCCTGTGGGATTGATGATATCGAGTCGATCGAGACCTTGCTGACCGTTGAATGTAAAATCCGTAATATTCGAAAATTGAACAACGGGACCGTTATTGAGCTGGTAAGTTCCTGAATTCGAATTGCTGGCCGTGATCGTCAACACGTCACTGTTAAACGTGCCGTTGACAACCAGACTCGATGCCCCACTCATCGTCATATTTTCGATTTCATCAAAAGTGACATCCGCAGAACCACCAGTGACGCTGATGGTTCCTCCGTCTGAATCGATGGGAGTGAAAGTCGTTGTTTCACCTGTCGGAGTGAGGTAGGTCAACGTGTCACCGGGAGAAACAGAGGGATTACCGCCTACTACGCTGACAGGTGAATTCGCGCTGGGGGTGATATTAAACATGTCTTCATCAGCGCCGCCGGTGATGGTGGTTCCGGTCGCGGAAACGCCACCGACCAGGTCGACCGTGCTGCCAGCTGTATCCGGATCTCCGGCGCTGGGATCGACGTTGATGTTGATCGTGGTGCTGGCTGTCAGTGTTGCCAGTGCGGACAGGGTGAAGTCGTCGCCTGAGTTGAGCGTAATGTCGCTGACAGTACTGGTGATGTCGGCATTGATCGTCAGGTTGTCGCCAGCAGCTGCGCTGTCGACAGTGGTCAGTGTAACCGAATCGCCACTGATGGTCTGGTTGACCGTCAGCGGGCTGGCGGCGGTGATGCTGACATCGCCGTTGGTAGCGGTGACTCCGTCTAAGGAATCGACGGTACCGATCTCAAGGGCGCCTGTGTTGACAATTTCAATATTCCCATTCGCTACAGATGCGGCCAGGGTGTTGACACTGGTTTCCAGTGTGTCATCGGTGTATCCGCCGATATCGGTTCCCGCGCGGAGGACTGCACGGTCGGCATTGATGTTACTGGATTCGTCTGCCGAGTTGTCGGCGATGGCACCAGTCACAGCGGTCAAGCGTACTTCACCGGTGGTGGTAATATTGGTGAGCGCGATATTTTCTCCCGCAGTCATTTCCACATCGCCGGAACCGGTATTGATCGAACCACTCAGTTGACCGGCTACCGTTCCTGCATTCACCGTGAGTTCATTTACGGTCACATCGTCATAGAACACGACGAAACCATCGGATGTGACGTCCAGAGCGTGACTGCCGTTAACGGTAAAGTCAAAATAAATTCCCTCGCCGCCCGTATTGTTGATGACAGTATCGGCTCCCAGGGTGACATCACCGTGATAGGACTGCCAGACATAGCCGTTGGTTGTAATACTCCCGCCGTTCAGATTGATGTCTTCTGCAGTCAGCAGCAGGTATTTGTCGTCTGAGAGACTCAGTGATGTGTTGACATTCAATATATCATCATCATCGCCGCCAACGATGCGCAGTTCTCCACTGTAATTTGCTGCGAGCGAATCGATGTTGATAATGTCATCACCGCCGCCCGCATTGAGCAGCAGAACATCGGTCGGATCTATGAAGGTCAGCATTTCGCCCGCGGTGGAATCAACGGTGGTCATACCGCCGCCGGCATCGGTGATGGTGATAGTTTCGCTGGTATCACCGTAGTAGAGGACGACATTTTCGCTGTCCACCGTCGATGTGATTGGTTCGAGACCGGTATAGGTCAGGAATTCGTTCATCGGAGTATTCAATGCGATTCTGCCGTCACTGGCGTTGTCGAAATAGTAATTCATGGTTACCAGATCGCCGCCCGTCAGATTAAGCGCATCGTTTCCGCCGGTGCCACCATTGAAGACCACTTGCAGAGGAGTTGAATCATCGATACCGGTCAGGTCAATCGTCAGTGTGTCATCCTGACCTGGTTCGCCATCAATGATGAGGGGGCCTCCGAGCGCGCTCAAAGGCACGTTGAAGAGTATGTCGCCCGTTGTATCATCAGAGAGCATGACATGCTCACCGACCAGTTTTAGCGTATATTGATCAGCGGTGCCGTTGACGGGGAGCGAAGTCTGAGGTGTCGAGTCCTCGACAACAATCGCCAGATCATTACCATCGCCTCCTCTATAGGTGAGATAGGCACTCTGACCCGTGACACCCAGAAAGTCAGTGAATTCATAACCTTCGGTGAGTCTGGTGAGCGTGCCGTCCAGGAAAAATTCACCTTCGATCAGATCGGTTCCATCATTCTGGATCAGAATGAACTGATCTCCTTCGAGGGGGTTATAAAACTCCTGTAATTTCAGGAAGCTGTCATTAATCGAAACGCTGCCATTCACGACGAACTGATCGTAACTCGCACCGGCAGTATTGCCTGCGATCTGGAAATCGAGTGTGTCGCCAAAATCGAGACTCAGATCACCGTTCATGACAACCTGGGCTGCGCTGACTCCGATAGCGATTGTGACATCTTTGTCGGTTCGGGATGAAGTCGCATTAGCGTTTCCGAGATAGGTACCCGGGGTGATGAAGATGGTCCCTCCATCGGCAACCTTGTCGATTGCATCCTGAATCCGCGCGAAGGCATCGTAACCAAATTCAATCGCACCTCCAGGTCCATCAGGATCCTGTCCGACAACAGGATTACTGAAATTATCATCTACAAAGACGGTTGGAGAAAGGGGCGATGACGGACCAAACGCATAAGCAGAACCCGTTTTTACGATACCCGTCGTTCCACCATAATCATGCTCGTGTGCGTTGGCACCGACCACGATGGTGTCACCACTGATGGAAACGCTTCTTCCAAAATTAGTGTGGAGAGTCGGGTCCGAGGGATAAATTTTCTGCACGGGCGCTGACGTCCACCCTCCGGCCCCATTATAGATGTAAGCCGACCCCGCATTGGATATGAGATCATCATCAAAAACATTTCCTACGACAGCCAGATTTCCGCTGATGGAAACCGAATATCCGTACTGTTCATATTGGGCCGCATCAGCGGCTCGCAATTCGGCAACAATCCCCCAATTATTGAACTCGTCTGCTTCCAGGATGTATGCTGACCCTGCATTGACTGGATCCGGACGATAATTAGCTCCAACGATTGCAGTATTTCCGTCGATATCTACCGCCCAGCCGAATTGAGAACCCGCTACATTTGCAGAGACTTTCTGAGTTTCACTCCAGCTGTCATCTGAAACTTGAGGCGTACCCATACGATCTCGACTATAGAAATAAACAGCACCCGTACTTGAATCATCTCTATAAGAACCGACGATGATTGTATTGCCATCATCAGTCACAGAGACAGAGTTACCGAACCAGTCATCACCCGTTCCATCGGAAGCACGCAGTGTATTAACAGAATGAGAGCTCCAGGAATCGTCAGTTGAAAAAACATAAGTCGCTCCCAGGGGGTATCCAAAACTTCGATCAGAATGGACTCCCAGGACTGCAGTGTTGCCTTTAATGGCGACAGCGTTTCCAAACCCTTCCTGTCCCAGAGGCTCCATATCCTCAGACCTGGACAGAGTTGTCGTATAACTCCACACATCGTCTGTCAAATCATTGAAGGTACCAGAATCCATGCGTGTAAAAATATAAGCCGAGCTGGGACTGTCTCCGTCTGTAGCAAAAGGGGATCCTACAATGATTAAGTCCCCGTCGATGTCGACTGCGGTACCGAAGTTATCGTACTCGGGATTGGACAAACTGGGAGTAAGGAGAGTCGAATGAAAATCCCATGTATCATCGGTTTCGTTGCCAGGCGTATTGGCATCATTGCGAACATATATATAAACCGCCCCGCTATCGACACCTTGTGACGTATCTGCTTCAGGCGCTCCCACTACCATCCAGTCACCATCAACGGCGACTGCCTGGCCGGTCAAATCCAGGTGCCCCGGATTTGTTGCAGCGTCGGGTAGCAACTCCCCCTGAAACAGGGAGGTGAGCAATGTGCGGTCTTCCAGCGCTTCTGCTGTCGAAATTCTGTTTGTGACAACCGCATTCCAGCGTCGACGGAGGGAACGCCGTTCACGTGAGCGATAAACCGGGCGTTTCAAAATACGGGACGTAAGATTACCCAGCCAGTTCGTAAGCAGCATCCTGTCAACTCCTCAGTCAGTGAGATCTTAGTAAGTTAAATTGGGATGCGAATTCAGCCGGGATTCAAACTGGCCCGCGGATCCCTGTTTGGGCATTCCTTTAAGTGACACATAATTAGTCAGTTACAGAAACTACCCGGAATGAACATTTAGCACATGTATACACGTATCAATACTCTACCCTTATCCAATCACAGGACACATTACCACCCCACCTGACCCTAAATAACCTATTTTTCATTTTTATTGATACATTCGACATATGCGCATTCATCCTAATTCAACATGAATTCAGGATACAATCTATCAGATCTGCCTGGACCAAATCGCTCTGAAGTGCACAAGTGCGACGGTCTGGTGAACTTGTTGCAGTTTGTGCGGATCAGAATGATCTGCTGGTAAATAAAAAAAGCCCCCTGAGATCCGTAGATTTCAGGGGGCAAACGCCTGTCAGCTAATTCAGCTTGATAGATACATTACTCAGTTAGTCTGAGTATCGTCTCCTTTTGGTTCAGGCAGACGTACCAGTAACCAGGTCTGTGTCTTCTCTTCATTGAAGTGCACGAGCACGTTGGTCTGATCCTGCGTCAGATTATAAACGCCGGTCTCCATGACCAGCCCCGGATTGCTGCCATCAGAAAAATGCCAGGAAGCGCGTTGGTTGTCTTTGTCAACCATGCCTTCAACCGGGTGAGTGACGTCAGAAATGTCGTTGTAGAACGTTCCCGCGATCACACCGTTCTTGTCCACAGCCAACTGCAGAACCATATTGGTCTCCTCGGAGTCAGCATTCGTAATGGCATAGACTCCCAGCGGCATCCATTCCGTCTCTTCTGCATTCGACTGTGAATCCTGAGGAGCGGAATCAGCCAGGGACAATGCCTGCTGATAATATTCATCCGCAGTGGCAACCGGCTGGTCTCCATAATACACGGAGTTGTCCTCGTAATAGATGTTTGATCCATACTCATAATAGGAGGGAGTGTTCCACCAGCCCACGAACCAGGAGGTCATAGCGACAGCGGTTACAGGTCGCCACCAGTAACCGGCGGGGTAACGTCCCCAGTAACGCTGATAGCGCCAGGCAGGAGTATTCCAGCCAGGACGATGGGTCCACCAGTCGCGATTGAAAGCATTCACATGTCTGTTATTCCAGTTATTACGAACATTGTTACCCACGCGAACACGGTTATTGTTGATCTGATTGATCGAAATATCACGCTTACCGGGACCACGGTTATTATTGGGACGGTCGCCGGGGCGATTTCCAGGTCGGTCCCCTATACCGGGTCGGTTGCCAGCTCCGGGACGATTTCCATCGCCTGGTCGATTTACAACATCGGGACGATTTCCACTACCAGGCCGATTGATAATCTCTGGTCTGTTTCCTGCCCCTGGACGATCACCACTGCCCGGGCGGTTCACAACGTCGGGCCGATTGCCGCTGCCCGGGCGATTAATGATCTCAGGGCGATTTCCTCCGCCAGGTCGGTTACCACCTCCGTTACCCGGCAGGTTCAAAAAGTCCTGCAACTGTCCCTGGGTGGGACGGTTACTGAAATCGGGTCGGTTTCCCCCCCCTGGTCGATTACCGAGGTTGGGACGGTTTCCACCACTCGGTCGATTACCTCCTCCGGGGCGGTTCCCCAGATCAGGCCGGTTCCCGCCGCTTGGACGATTCCCCAGATTTGGTCGATTTCCGCCACCACCGCTGGGGCGATTGCCCAAATTGGGACGGTTACCCCCGCTGGGTCGGGACACATTGGGACGCGAAGGCCGACTCATTGAGGGGCTGGGCCGGGAAATTCCCCCGCCTCCGCCCCGGTTGAATCCTCCTCCACCACCACGGGCTCCACCCCCGCCGCGAGCACCGCCTCCTCCACCGCGGCCGCCGCGGGAATAGGCATCGTGCGTCAGTAACGATACAGATAAAAGTGCTACAAAGAATGCAATTTGGGGAGTTCTCATTTTTCCCACCTTATTTTAAAGCTGATAATTAGCGATGAATTACGAAACCACTCAGATTACTTGCGGACAATGGTGATCTCGTCGACTCCCGGCAGGAGTTCGCCATCCACCTCGCGTCCCAGAGAACGAAAAGTAAAACTGTTGTCATCGATTTTGGTGATGACATTGACTCCAGTGGCCTTCTCGCCATTCGCCAGAACCTGCAATGTGCGTACGGTCCAGCGATTCTCAGTTTGGGTCCAGATCCCGACACCAAATCCACCTTCTGAGTCGAATAACCAGGAACGGATGGTCTGTTTATCCGGATCCCAGCCGATGATCTGCGTCCCTTCCAGAGCAACGCGATCCTGTATATGGACCTTGAAAGAACGCGTCATGAAGTTTTTATTCTTCGTCCACTTGCAGACGGTTTCGACGGAACCATCATCGCCTTCATCAACCCAGGTTCCGATCATCCATTCCAGTGATTTCAGCTGTTCGTAGTGTGATTGAGGCACTATGGCCTCTGTTTCTGTTACACTATCCAGCTTCCAGCCAGCGGGCGTTTTCACATGCACGGCCGAGTATTCAGTGACGCTGGGCTCCTGTTCCGGCAGAATGACTTCAGCCACACCGTTCTCAACGGCAACGCCAGGTGAGATCAGTCGAATATCGACACTTTCCAGTTCGATTTTAGCGCCAGGCGAATCCTTAAAATACTCTGTGAAGCTTTTCTCCAGCGCCGCCTGCCCCTTGATTGTTTCGCCTCCCGGTGGAGTGAATTCCCCTTCGGGTGTCCAGTGGCTGGCAACAGCTTTGGCATCTCCCTTGTCAAAAGCTGTTTTGTAAGAGGAAATCGCAGTGCGAATCAGGCCTTCCTCATCTGGTTTTGCATCGTCCGCATGCAAAAACTGACCCGCTGAACACAGCAGTAAAAGAAGCGGTAGTACTCGACGCATTATTTTTCTCCATAAACGGGGCTTCTCAATCAGAAATTCAGAATGCAAAATTGAATTTCCCGGTCTTACCATGACGATCTCGGGACAAAGCGCCGTGTTGTTTCGCCTGAGAAACTCTGCGTTTGCAGACGGTTCAACCACGGAATGAATTTCTGCGGCCCCACAGAAACTCCCATCAGAGAACACTTAGCCTTGCTTTGTCACCTGATTCCATGTTCGCATATTCATTTCGAATCTGCCAGAAGTTCTGATTCTTTCTCTACAGATTTTCATCAAATCGATCTGCAGCCCCTGTCAAGTTTTCAGAGCCTGTATGGCGCAGAGGGAGAATACATGAAACGCCAGAACTGGCTGCTGGAGCTTGAAATCGCATCAGAGAAACAGAGCATCCCCGGACAGGCAGGAAGAATCCTGTGAAAACAGCAGTCAGTAGCGAGGCGTTTCTCTGAACCGGGCAATTTGCTGTAACGCCTCCTGGATCTCCGGATCATCGGGCGATGTCTTCTGTAGACTCAGGTAACTGTTCTCTGCCTCATCGAGCAGACTGTAGAACAGCTGCAGGCGGGCCAGTTCTCTCAAGATCCGTGTATCGGAGTCGGAGTCTTTGCGATCATGAGCGTGCTGCAATAGTTTGAGTGCCTTGCCCGGAACGCCCTGCTCCTCGTATAGTTTGGCCAGTCTCAGAATCTGACTGGTATCAGGTACCTTAGAGGAAGCAGATTCACTGGCCCAGGTAGAGGTAATAATTTTCTCCAGGTCCAGGCGCTGTCGTAGAGCCTGAGCAGCTTCATGATTCGCATCCTGCACCTGGTTTAATTCCTGTAGTGCCTGTTCCGAATTCCCCTGAATCAGCGCCAGCCGGGCCAGCCAGACATGAGCCTGATCAAGTTCTGCGGTTGTAGCCTGTTTTGAATCGAGCACTTTGTGCGCAAATTTTTCCGCCTTGTCGAACATGACCAGCTGCCACATATTATTGGTCAGTTTCAGATAGCTGCCCGGTTTTTCATGTTGTGATTC
This sequence comes from Gimesia chilikensis, assembly GCF_008329715.1. Taxonomy (GTDB): domain Bacteria; phylum Planctomycetota; class Planctomycetia; order Planctomycetales; family Planctomycetaceae; genus Gimesia; species Gimesia chilikensis. The sequence continues at coordinate 24,087 of NZ_VTSR01000011.1, forward strand.
CCCCTGATTCTCCTGAGCCGCTTTCCGTCGCTTGAGAGCCAGTTTAATTCCGTCATTCAGGTTGCCCCGAATCATTTTCTGTCCCGGAGTTCGCGTGGCGCGGGCAAATTCTTCGAGCGCCTGGTCGTACTGGCGTTTACCGAGGTAAGACCAGCCCAGCATACTCATGAAGCGGGCATCCTGTATCCCGGCCTGTTCGAGATCGCCAATGAAAGCGATAATCTGATCATACTCTTCCGCTTTGAGCAGTTGATTGAGATACGTCATACAGACCGAAATGCGGCGCGGGTTTCGAGCCAGCCGTTTCCGAGCCAGTTCCATAGCCTCTTCTTCCCGCCAGTACTGATCCCTGACTGTCCCTTCATAGTTCGGCGTCACTTCAATGACCACGATTCCCTCTTCCTCGTAAACCGGAGTGAAGCGATAAATCAGATCATCATCCAGCAGATATCGGGGAAACATATCATTCGTATGTTTGCCATAAGTGACCAGGTAGCATTGTCCCATGGACTGAATGGCTTTGTGTAGCTGTTCGATATTGGACGGTTCGAAATAAAACAGTCTCTGATAGCGATGGCTGGCTGTGGAGACTTCTGCCCGCCGCGTTAAGACACGCGCATGAGGTGCGGTATTCTGATTCAACCATTCGCCCGCCTTGACGAAGTCACTGGCAAACATGATGAGGTCCTCGTTAGAAAGTTCCTCTTCACTCTCCGTCTTCATGAGATGATTTGTTGTAATCAGATTGGCATCAACCCAGGTTTGTGAGAACAGCAGAGCAGCCACTCCCGCGATACCTCCCACGGCAAGTGTTTTCAGCACCCCTGCCCGCTGGCCCAGTGAAGACTCTTTGATATAGAACAGGCCCGCAGGTACGAAGACCAGAATCATGGGCAACCAGGGGAGTGAAAAACGGGTCTGCATCCAGGGCCAGACAGAAAGCACTCCCAGGGAAAGACACAAGTAGAGTAAGCAGACTGCACCACCGCGTTTCCAGCAGCGCAGCATGCCTGCCAGCGAGATGACAAGTATCACTACGCTCCCCAGCGAATAGATCAGGGGAGAGCCGGGGAGTGCATGATACTCTCCGGAAAGGACTCCGCTGTATTCAGGCACGGTTCCCGGCAGACCAGGGAAGATTTTCTGACATAATCCGTCGATGTGTACGAGCAGCCGATTCAGCATGCTGATTACTGTGCCGACCACTCCCGCAGTCTTCATTTCCTGGAGCGCAATGGAACTGTAACTCATTGTTTTGAACTGACTGTTGCGGAACATCCAGAATGCGGTCGTTCCGACCGAGAGCCCCACCGGGATCAGACAGATCCAGCGTTTCCGACTAAAGAGACACCAGAGTCCCACGGCCAGAATCATGGCGACGCCGATGGTTCTGAGAAAGGGAATAAACACCAGAAGACCGGTCAGGCAGATCAGTTTTCCGAGAGACCATTTCTCTTCCTCGGCATAAAACAGGTAGAGTACCGCCAGCGTACATGCCATAAAGGGGATCTCGCTCATCACGATTGTGGCATAAACGAGAACATAAGGATTGGTCATCAGGACCAGGCTGACCAGCAGAACCGACCAGCGCAGTGGCGACAATGACTCCGCAGACTCGGGATCTGTGCTGTTTATCAGTCGCCAGGCCAGTGTATAGAAGAGCCAGATCATGACAAGGGCAGTCATCAATACCGTCACTTTAGCGGCGATTACATCGTAGGGGGCAATGATTGCAGCAGGCATCAACAGAACCGACATGCCTGGCGGACGCAAAGTGAAGTAAGGCTCCCCTGGTCGATCAAACTGTCGATATTCCTGGAAATCAACAAACCCCCGCGCCATCAGTACATAATCACTACTGTCGGGATTGTAAAAATAGAACTCATTGATACGCGCTGCACCTAATACAGCAAAGACAATCAGCAGCAGGATCGGCAGTTTTAAGAAGTCATTGCGAACTAATGAAGATGTCTCGTTCATATTATCTTACATTCAATAAGGTCTGACAGATATTTGATGTATCTAGAACAGAGATCAAACAAAATCTGCCTGAATACAAGATACAGGAGTTTATGTCATTCAAAGAAGTCCTGTCTTCCAGATTGATGACTGACATCGAATTCTGGCGTGCTGACATGGGTAGGATGCTCGTGAACTCTGAGTGCATTCTTTAAGGATTCTCTGACTCCCGGGCGGGGCCGACATTCCACCATAAATTGAAATGCAAACAAGGCTGGCCAGGCTTTCGCCAGCAAGCCTGCCATCCATCCCAGCCATTTCCCCAGTCTCCCGGGCATCACTGCCGAAAAAGGGGCGCCGATGGCATGTACCCGCTCCACATTGTATCCGCAGTCCTCGAGCATTCTCAGAAGAGTACGTCGAGTAAACAACCTTTTGTGAGTGATATCGAGAATTCCCCGCTCAGCATAATTGAAACGACCAAACAAGAGATTCAGCCGAACTGCTGCAAACGCGACATTAGGAGTGGAAAGTAATAACAGTGGCAGCGCAGGCGGATCTGACAAAACCTGGGGAGTTCCCAACGAATTTTGTTCGTCTTCGTTGTATCCATCCGAGATCACCTCATTACAGTGCGCTGAAGCGACGTTCTCGATGTTACCCATCTGATTGGAACCAGCATCTGCCCGGTGTTCGTTCCGTAGCGCCAGTAGAAATTCTTCTGGATGTGCCAGATGCTCAATCACGTCCAGCATGAGCATTGTGTCATAGTCTGTTAATGAAACAGGGATTTCATCCCGTTCCAGGTCAGCGAATATAAATCGACTCATCACTTCCGACTGAGGTCTGCTGCAGTCAACACCAGTCACCTGCATCCCCTGCTGTTCACACTGTGAAGCGACATGTCCCGGACCACAGCCGATATCCAGTACATTTTGTGCGTGCCTGGCTTTCAACAATTTGAGAGCTAGTGCATGGGAAGAATATTCTGCCTGTGTCTTATCGCGGTATCGATCCGTTGATAAGTTCCTCAGTTTCAAAGAACACAGCATACCCCATTGATGCATTTTATACTGAATTGTCGCCGTCACGACATTCCAGGCATATTTAAATCCCTGCACCCGACAGATTTCGTTACCATAGAAAGTCGGTATGTTTATCTCCTGTACACTCGCCTCTACATGTGCCGCTTGTAAAAGTATCTCTGTGTCAAAATGGAAATCGTTAGTATTAATCTCAAAGGGAACACTCTGCAGAAATTTTGTGGAATATGCACGGTACCCCGTATGATATTCGCTCAAGCTCCAACCTGTGAGCCAGTTTTGAAACCGGGTAAGTATCCGATTACCCACCAGCTTATACCAGGGCATTCCTCCCGCCCTGGCGCTGCGTGTGGAATGCATTCGTGACCCCAGGATGACATCTGGTCTAGTCTCTCTCCAGGTTTCGATGAATTCAGGCAACAGTTCTGGAGCGTATTGTCCATCACCGTGTAATAGAATAACGCAACTGTATTCATCATCGATTGCTGCCCGAAAACCAATCTTCTGATTTCCCCCATACCCCTGGTTGATTCGGTTTTTCAAAATGGTGACATTATAAATGTCATGGGCAACCAGCCATTTTTTCAGTATCAAGGCCCCATTGTCCGCAGAGGCATCATCGTTGACAAGAAAATGAACATCATCGCGATTAAAGAGCATAAAGGGTATCCGTTCAAATAAATCGAACAGATGCTGCTCTGCTTCATAAGCGACAACATAGATTAGAAATCGATCTGGCTTGTTTGATGACTGCATATTCAGGTTCTATCGGATGCTATATGACGAGCATGATTAATTTATATTCTGCTTCGGAACTGCTGCCTTGGCAGCTTTGATCTCGGGTGAGAGAAACTGGATTCGCATGATCTGGTTGTCCAGGTAATGGGCCTGTTTCGTCAATTGACCGGCTGGAAACAGGGGGAAGAGATGCTCGGGCTTTGCCTCTGCTCTTTCATACCCCAGATAGACAACCCAGAGCGGTTCCCTGGCCGATTCCTTGAGAGCAGCCAGGTAGTTTTTCCAGTCTTTCCGGAACTGATACATGAAAAAGTGAAAGCGGGGAATTGTCACAACACGGTAATTCCCCATCTTGTATTCGATATAGCCACCTCCGAGTGGCTTTCCGTGAATCACCTCGCGCCCCACCAGGTAATATTCCAGGACATTCCGTGTACTGTCATCCGTCAGGATCACCTCTCCCTCTGGAACCGTCTGTTTGATTAGACTTACAAAACGTTCCATCATTTCAGGAGTCTGTGTCGTTTCATACTTCCATACCATCGGTGCCGCATAGCTCATCACCCACAACAGCATAACGCCTGCCAGCACTGAATTTCGCCACAGACTGTGACGCGTGAACAAGAACAATGATGCCGCGGATATTCCCAGCGCCACAAAAGGAATCAACCACATTGAATGACGTGTATGCCCCAATGGATAAATTCGAAACTGAAACAGCAGCATCGCGACAATCATTGGCAGCACGATCAGCAGTGCCCGCTCCACTGCAATCCAGGAGGATCCTGTTCGCTGATACGCGACTTTTCCCAATCTGATTACCCCGGGTACGATGAGGATCGCAATTAACAGACCGAATGCCCCCGAAGTAAACTTGATAAACTCCAGTAGGCGCAAAAGTGGAATCATCAAGGGATTCGTGTTCTGCAGGGTGTATTGACTGTCTCTCAGCCAGAAGTCCCACATGGCATCCTGTGTTTCACTGTTCACAAATGCCCGGACATGGCCAAAATACAGAGCTGCACATTCTCCCAGCAAAACGACCTGCACCATGGCCCAGGCAATTACCAGTTTCCTGGGCAACGTACCAGAGATAACTCGCAGCAGTGTGAGTACTCCCAGTGCCAGCATCAGCCAGGCTGTGGTATAATGAGTCAGCATGGCCAGCCCGAGACAGACAGCACTGGTAATCAGCGCAGCGAGCGAATGCCGCTGAAGAAACCGCTCATGGAAAAACAATGCGGCAAACATGAATGTCAGCAGAATCGTGTATCCCCGCATCTGCGCTCCGAGATGCACCATCGGCATTGAGAAGGTAAGAAAAACGAGTCCTACCACAGCTGGTCTGACTCCTGTTACTTCCCTCAACCATAAAAATGCAAAGACTAACGCGGAGATACTGAAGATCAAAGCGGGGAGCCGAAGCATGATCTCCGAGTCCCCGAGGTTCAACCAGAGGTGGTAAAAGAGAAACACGAGTGGAGGATGTGTATGAATCCTGCTGGCTATCCATGTATCCTGCAGAGTTGCTTCTCGTGCTGCCTGGAAGTGCATTGATTCATCAAAATCCAGATAAAATGCATCCAGTAATTGTGCACGAAACAGAAGACCCACGAGAATAATACCCGCGACCAGGCCCCACACTACCAGTGATGTCTCCCGGGCATCAGCGATGTCTGTCGCATTCCTATCCGCGTAAGTCTGACTCTCACCAGATTCGGGAGTTGTGTCTGTCACTTGTTCTTTCAGTGCTGGGTTCATAATCCCGACCTAATTTGCTCCCGCGAACCAAATGTTGACTGATGACAGATTCTACAGAAGGCCTGTAACACGAGACTCTTACTCAGCGTTCGCCGCTGGAAATTAATTCGGACCTGGAACCTGTCGTCATACGAATCACGTAGGGAGAACTAAAACTTCCCGAACGTTTCGCTCACAGAGCGTTGATATCAACTGATTCCCAAAGGGAATTAGTCAGTTCCGTTTGCTTTGAATCACTACAATGTCTAAAACAGAACAAAATACAACAGATGCACACTCTGGGAAATATGGAAAAAGCAATTACCGTTCCATTTATCCAGAAGCAGAGAATCGGAAGTGGAAACGAAACCAGGAGGCATGGGGCGACAGAGACCAAAGTCTTGATCAGCCATAAGTCATTGGATACTCAAGATCTGCGCATTAAGAGAACTGCGACAACACGCCTATCTGTACATTGAGCATCTGGGCTGTCGATTCAGGAGTTTATCATTGGTAAAAAGCCATGTTAACTTTTGTTAACACTCATCTCATCGCATTTCAGGAACCAGGCCGCTGAGAGAATCCCGTCAGGACAGCTCATTCATTTCCGGCAGCCACTGATACCAGCCTTCGATATGCCCGCGCATCAGTTTTTCAATTGAAGCTCCATCACCGCTGCGGAGCGTGTCGATCAGTTCCTGATGGCTGTCGATTGTGATTTCCTTAACGCGGCCGGTGATCTGCTCATGACGACGATGCAAAGCGGCAAGCCAGAGTTCCAGGGAAGGGCGCAATGAGCGCCAGGTGGCAATCAGCCGGGAACGTCTGCTGGAGGCCACCAGCAGATCATGAAATTCCATATCCAACAGGCTGATCTCTGCCAGCGTTTTGGTATTCTGCATTGCCTTCATATTCGCTTCGAGTGCAGCATAGTCAGCTGAAGTTGCCTGGGAGGCCGCATGCACTGCGACCATTGGCTCCACTGCAAGACGGAGCAGGTACAGATCTTCAAAGTCAGCAGCGGTCATGGTCGCGACCCGTGTACGCCCGCGTTCATCGAATTCCACGATACCATCCCGCTCCAGAATCAATAGTGCTTCACGGACCGGAGATCGGCTGACTCCCAATTCAGACGAAAGCACCGGTTCACTGAGCATTGTCCCGGGCTCGTACACGCCCTGGATGATTTCACTGCGCAAGCGGGACTCGACTGCCTGTGTCAGTGTCTGCCGTTTCAGTTTTGTCTGACCGGCGCCGCCTTTCGAAAATTGATCGATACTCATCATTAATTCCTGTCTAGAGACCTGCCAGGCGTTCTGTTGCATCGCCGAACTGATCCAGGTGCAACCCGAAACGGTCCATTAACGACAGATAGAGGCTGCACATTTTTCGATTCGGTTGATCTAGATAGTTCAGCACCCGTCCGGTTTCCAGCTTGCCTCCTCCACGGCCCAGGATTACGACGGGCAGTTTGGTTGCATCATGACTGCCGGTGAGCATACTGCTGCAATACATCAGCATGGTATTATCCAGTGCAGTTCGTTCCCCTTCCTGGATCGCATCCAGCTTCGCGGCAATATAGGCCACCTGCTCGAGAAAGAACTGATTGACCTTGAGCCAGTCATTCGACTCCTGATGTGACAACAGGTGGTGGATCATGTAATCCACGCCCAGATTGGGAAAGCGTAAAGAGGAATGATCGTTGTTCAGCTTCAGGGTACAGAAGCGAGTCGCGTCGGTTTGAAACGCCAGTACCAGGATATCGCACATCAGTCGCATATGCTCGGCGATGTCCTGGGGAATGCCATCCGCTGGACGGGGAACATTCGGTTTATCAAGCGTAGGACGCCAGCCCTGTAATTCCCCCCGCTGCCCTGCCAGATCGATCCGCTGTTCTACTTCGCGCACCGAATTAAGATATTCATCCAGCTTCTGTTTATCACTGCGGCTGATACCTCGTCGCAAATCGCGGGCATCACTCAGGACGGCATCGAGTACGCTCTGATCGCTCTGGCTTGCGTCTTTGCGGAACAGTCGATCAAAGGCCAGCGCCGGGTAGACTTCCAGGGGCGTCGGCGTTGTCGGAGAACTCCAGGAGATATGACTGCTGTAAAGCATCGAATAGTTCTTGTGGACTGACGGATTCGACTTTTCGCAGCCCAGGACCAGGCTGGGGACTTTTGTCGTCTGACCATACTGTTTCGCCAGCATCTGATCGATGCTGATCCCGCTGCGAATGCCGCCCCCTGCTTCGAGCGGCGCCCCCGTGAGAATATTTCCCGTCTGGGAGCTGTGAATATTTCCTTTCAGTGCTTCCTCGTTATACAGCCCCTGAACAAACAGCATTTTTTCCCGGTGAGGCAGCAGCGGTTCAAGGACCTTACCCAGTTCCATTGTTTTGCCGCTCCCCTTGGCCCACCAGTGTTCGCGGTGAAAGCCATTGCCGGAAAAGAGCGCTGCAAACCGAATCGGAGCTTCTCCCTGAACTGCGTTCTTGCCCGCTTCTACTCCCCAGACCCGCAATGATTCCAGCCAGGGCAGTGCCATGGTGACGCCGAGCCCTCGCAGCATGGTCCGTCGGGTTGTCATAAAAGCGCCCATCTGATAACTCCTTGATATTCAGAATTCGGTATCAGTTCTTTTCATCTTTTAGTTTAACAGATTCTATTGAATCAGTCCGCTGTCACGCTGCTGATACTCTGTTGCTCCGCACCGCGAATCATTTGAAACTGCGGACTGAGAACAATGGCCTGAATCGCGGTCGTGATCCGGTAGTCATCCTGTTCGAGTTGAGTCGTCATCTGATCCAGCAGAGGTTCATCAGACAACTGCACAGAGCGTCCCAGGGCATAGCCCAGCAGACGTCGATTAAAGGCCCGCAGGAAATCATCCCGTCGCTCGTTGAGCAGATAATTCCGCAGACCGGCGATTCCTGTCACTGCGGTTCCATCGGGTAAAACCGAAGCATCGTCGATCGGATGCCCTTTCGCATCTTTATTCCGCAGACGCCCAATGCCGTCGAATTGTTCCAGAGTAAATCCGAAGCCATCGATGCGCTTGTGACATTTCGCACAGGCAGGATCGGCACTATGCTGTTCAATCAGTTGTCGCTCGGTCAGGTTCGCAGGAACTTCTTCCGGCAGAACCGGTACGTCTTTGGGAGGACGGGGATGTTTCTCACCCAGTAGAAATTCCGAAACCCAGTTTCCTCTCAAGATCGGACTCGTTCGTGACGCGCCGGACTGCTTCGAGAGTGTCGCCGCCATCCCAAGGATGCCCCCCCGGGACTGTTGCTGTACTCCTTCTACCCGCTGCCAGTCTGCTCCTGCCACTCCCTGTAGACCATAAAATTCGGCCAGCCGCTGATTCGCCCAGACATAGTCCGCATCCAGGATGGCCAGGAGGGAACGATTCTGCTGTAAAAGATCGGTAAAGAATCGAATCACCTCTTCGTACATATCACTGCGAAGTTCTGCGAACTCCGGGAAATGTCGCTGACTCTTCTCATCAAACTGATCGAAGTTGCGCACGTGCAGCCACTGGCAGCCGAATTCAATCGCCATGCGTCTGATTCGAGGGTCCTGGAGCATTCGCGTTACCTGCTGCTTCAGAACTGCTGGATCACGGAGCTTGCCTTGATTCGCCAGTTCACGGAGTTCCTGATCAGGCAGCGACGACCAGAGAAAATAACTCAAACGGGAGGCGAGCTCATGATCAGAGACGGGGGCGGGTTGGCTTCCAGAGGGAGCCGCTTCCGTCCGGTAGAGGAAGACGGGAGAGACCAGCACCCGCGCCAGCAGCATCTGGATCGCTTCGGTGTGAGACAGCTTCTGCTGCCGGAGCTGCTTATAGAGTGTTTTCAATTCCGTCTGTTCTGCTGAGCTGAGTGGTCGCCGCCAGGCGCGGTCTGCAAATTCCAGGACGGCTTCAATATGCAGGGGCTCAGTTGCCTGCAATCGGGTGCGAAATACTTCTGCCTGACGCATGATGCCTTCCCGCATGGGAGTAAAGGCACTTGGATCGGCGTCCTGCGTCGCGAACTGCCAGAGCTGCTCGTAGGCATCCACCTGTCGCAAGGGTGAGCGACCGATATAATGTAGTTCGTCCCAGAGTCGATTCAGTTCTGCAGTCTGATCTGGATTCAGCATCAGCCGCTGCAGATGTTCGTCTTCCCGATAGTAAAGTGTCAGAGTGACAACTTCATCAACGGGAACAATGCGCGTGTAGCACAGGGCGGCTGGAAACAGATTGCGAAACTCAGCGAACTGTGCCAGGACACGTTCTTTGACCTGACTTTTTTCACTGACCAGCACCGGGGCAATCGGGATCACCGGCTTTTCACCATCGGACCAGGTCGATTTCTTCCCCCCACTCCGAAATGCGCCGGCGTGTAGCTCAGTCAGCGACTCTGGTTTTTCCGTGGAAACTTTAAGTTGTACGGTCCCCTGTTGACTGCTGGCGACATGTAACTTTCCAGTGGCTGCGAATTCAGCCCCGGTAGCCAGTTCGGCTGGTAAGCGGACTTCAACCACAGCAGGTGCCTGCACACATAGTGTAGACGGATCTACGGACGTGCCTGCCGGATGTTTGCCGAACAGTTGTGGGTCGAGACCATATGCTTGATCTTCAGTCAGTTCTTTACCAGGCTTTCGATCTGGCCGATATTGTTGCCTGAGTGCTTCAAAAGCGGGACTGCGGAGGGATGTCAGCTGCTGATAGAGTTTTCGATCCGGAGCGTTTTCGGGGAGTTGGCCCGGCCCGGCTGTGAGCAGACGCTGTAATTCTGCTGCCAGCTGTTTGCGTGTTTCAACGTCAGCTTCGGTCTGCCAGCGGGCCAGTAACGAGCCTGAAGGGACTGCAATGCGAGAAACAGGCTGATCCGGCTCACTGAAGAAATGCCAGACATGGGGATTGCCCTGTTGATCGGCGTGCGGGTTGCCTGCCAGAATATCGGATGAAATCTCACGAGCCAGGTGCCATGCTGATGCTCCTGCTGTCACAGGAGTGATTGTCAGATCGACGTCTGTCAGGTCGCAGGAGTGATTCCCGTCCCGCGGACCGATGCCAAGCAGCAGCATATCGCCGGTTCGTACCTTGAGTGGTTCTTTGATCTCCACGGGAGACGCTTCCCGGTTGGTGGCGTTCCCAGAAGCCAGCATCTGTCTCGTATTGCCACGCCACAATTCCAGGCGCCAGTCGACTCCATTTCCACAACCGATATGTGCCCGCCTGACTGCGCCTTTGACATTAACCGTGCCAGACATGGGGCTTTTCCAGCCAATGATCACTCGCCGCTGGGGTGTGGGATGTACCGCGATATGATGTGGCAGCATTTCGCCAGGAATTCGCACACCCTGATCGGATGAATTCGCCACAACACTTAAGGCCTGCTCGCCTACCCAACCTTTGACGAAGTCATAGTTCTGAATTTGCTCAGTCTGTTTTGTAATGTAGCCCTCGATAGTCGGCTGTCCGCCATCCAGGCCCAGGCAGGCAAGCCAGGCATGCAGAATTACGGGTTCGATGTCGTGCTTCTGCGCCAGTTTTTCCAGATTGACCGCTGCTGTTGCCGTTTCTACTTCCAGCGCGGCATTCAGACAGGCGGCGGTATGTTCCAGCAGACGCTCCCGGTAAGCGGTCAGATACGCGAGATACTGACGGACTTCTTTCAAGGGTAATTCCGGCTGTCCGGGAATGATTAAACGCGGATTCTGCCAGAGCGCGAAGTCTCCCTGTTTTCCATCACCGGCAGTACTGGTTGCCAGATAGAGTGTGACCGACTCTCCAGCTTTCACCTCGGGTAACTTCAAACGCAGTTCCTGTTGCGTGGTGACCGGTTGCACCGGAACCTGCCAGGCCTCGGGGCCGCCCCGTTTGCCGATGTGCCCGACTGTGGTGAACCGCCAGAGTGCTGACTGCCACTGTTGAATCAGTTCTGCCAGTTGAGGGGCATCCGTCGGTTTCGCACGATTCCAGAAAACACGGATCTGGTCAAGCACTACGGAGGGAGTTTTGTCAGTCAAGGACTGCCAGAGCAGGGTCAGATATTTCTCGTTCAAATCGTATTCACGTGCGACGGACGCAAGGCTTTTCTGCCCAGAGTGGAGCGACTCTTTTTCTTCGAGTGTTGCCTGCAGATAAGCTTCGAGGGGAAGTCGTCCTCCGCCATTGGTTTCGAACTGGATCCCCTGCAGGTTGACCGCGGTTGCGCCTTTGCTTTCAGTATAACGTGCATAGAATTCGCGAATCGCTGCCAGTTTCTCGTTCGTCCAGTCCCTGCGGGTGGTATTAGAAGAGAACTCGATACCATCCGGCAGCAGGACTGCATGACTGGATATTTTCTTAGCGGCAGCGAAGTATTTCTGGATCAAAGCAGGAGACATCACCAGCGAATTTCCCACGTTTGTGAAGCCTTCGCCCGCAGCACTGTCGACGGGGAACTCCTGCGCCGGTTCCAGAGGGACTCCGGTCAGGTCGTGGATCGTGTACGTGTACTCGGCGTTATTCAGCCTGCGTAGCACAACGGGACCGGGATCTCCCGCATTTGCCCGGGCTTCCGCATCGAGAACTGCCTGCACCCACTGCTGTAACGATGCGAGTTCGGCCTGCGTCGGTTGCGGCTTTGCGTCCTCGGGAGGCATCTCTCCATCACGGAGCATCTCCACAACCCGTTGCCAGGGAGCCACATTTCGGCGGAAATCAGACACACTGCGGAACTGTTCCAGATCGAGTTCACCCTGTTTCTCGGCTGTATTGTGGCAGTTCAAACAGTACTTTTTGAGCACAGCCTGCTGCTGTTTTGCGAAAGTTGCCTGCAGGGGAGCAAATGGGTCCGGCGTCTGTGCTGAGAGAGTCTGGCTACAGGCACAAGCCAACACACACATGAGTAGAAAACAGTAACCAGCCTGATATCCAGATCCCGAACGCATACGACACTCCCTGGCGTTTTACGAAAGCAAACCTCGATCGGGGAATGTACTCTTCCCGACATGTAAACCTTCAGCTGAATTACAGAGTGTCGACTGTCGACAGGTTTGTCAAGGCCTGAAAAAGCCTACTCAGAAACAAAAGTGACATTATGACCACCCAGGTTTCAGGTCGGCTTATGAATTACTTGCTTTTCAGGTCGAAATCGATCGTATTTGGTGCCGTCTTAGAGACTGTGACCTGCAATGTTGTCTGCTCGTTGTACCGGGCGGGTAACGTTTCGGGACCGGCGACCTCGGCTCCTCCATCGGGCTTGCTAATGCGGACAAGATGCTCGCCGGGGATGGCGCCGCTCGTGTTGTTGTCATACCTCAGGGTATATTTACCTTCCGTATCCGTAGCGGCGGATGAAGCACGCGACTGACTCTTGTCGGCAGCCGACTGAGGAAAGAAATCGATGATGGCATCGGACAGTGGTTTTCCATCCAGGGTCACCGTTCCTGTCACTTCTGCCAGTTCGGGTTTCTGAGCCGAATTGCCGGAACATCCTGCAATCAGGATCAGCAGCAATCCGCAGACCAGTGGAACTATCTGTACTCGTAGCGCGTTGGTATACATGGTTCTCTCTTATGCAAAGGGGTAAACGCCGGAAGCATCAGCCAGTTGACTGATGCTTCCGACTGTGAATGATTTCAGAATCGCGTATGCTGACTGCCGATTAGAACTCCGGCATGACCTCGCCCCCTTTGATGGAGACGAGTGCCTGAATCACGGTAATCCGATCCACATTCTCACTCAGGAAACGCACACTGCCGTCGTTCATCAGCATATGACATCCCCCGACATGGTGACTGCCGGCTCCCCAGGCATACGGCTTATCGTAGCCGGGATGGTTCTTATTGATCCCGTATGAGTAAGGCAGAATCACATTGGTGTGCCGATAGGAATTCCAGAAAGGACCGTAGGAGGCACTGGTCAGCAACAGGGGTGACTCGATCAGCACCATCGTGTTACTCGTTCCATCCTTGATGTCACCGATTCTGGCTGAACCGTTGAAGCCAAGTGTCCCTTTCAACCGGTTCGAATCAGTTCCATATGTGGTAACGAGGCTGTACTCAGTCGTGTATCCAGCACGGCCATAGCTGGTTTTCTGATAGCTGCCGTAGCTGGTCTGATCCGGATCGGACGGACAGAGAAAGACCGGGTAATTATTCGGAGCGACACTTAACTGCCCCGAACCGGCAAACGTGGGTCCGACCGATCCACAATAGCTGCCGTCAGAGCGTGCGACGTGATCCGATGACGAAAGCGAAAAGTTGTACTTGTTATATAACGGCGCCAGGTCGAGATAGGGTAACAGCAACTGGTAGAACGTGTGGTTCAACAGTTTGGGAGACGTTCCGGCAGACAAACCCAGCACCCGCTCGCAATAACAACTGCCCGGGGCAATTGCAGCGGGAGGAAAGACACTGTGGGCGTCATGATAGTTGTGTAACGCCAGTCCCATCTGCTTGAGATTGTTTTTGCAGGAACTGCGGCGGGCTGCTTCCCGTGCCTGCTGGACTGCAGGCAGCAACAATGCGATGAGGATTGCGATAATGGCAATCACGACCAGCAACTCAATCAGCGTAAAACCGCGCGTTCTGAGTCGATTCTGTTTTGATAAATCCATCTCTTAACACTTTCCATAAGAATAAATAAATGCATAAAAGGAGAGGAAATTCTGCAGGATCGACGTGGGAAATATAAAACTCAAATCAGTACAGTTGATCCTGACACTCCTCTTCCGCAGAACATCTCTTATGGAAAATGCAAAAATGACGCCAATTCTCGATGAAATTTTGAACGATGGGATCATCGGCCGCTGAAATGCCTGAAATATTGGGGATTCGAGCAGTGTACAGGGAAAACGCTGCTGACACTCTGGCTACGGATCACCCCACCAACAGACCATCAGAACAGCATTCTGCACAAAATTCAGGCATTCCAGAACGGAAGAGAGTGCGCGTAACATTGCTGTTTTGAAGCCTCAAAAACGCTTGATGTGGAGAAGTCAGGGCGTTCCCGCGGGTTTGGCTTTGATCAGAGAGAGGTAAGGCTGCGCTTCCGGCCAGCTGCGAACTTCGTCCAGTTTGTCAGCCGGTACTTCGATCGATTCAAAAAAGCGGATCGAAAGCTGATCGTCAAATTTCCCTTCCAGGTAACCAAAGGGGATCTCTTCCGCTTTTTCCTCTGTCGATGCCTCTTTGACGCGCGGCGGGATAAACAGGCTCCAGAACTTCTGCGGATCCTTTTCGGTCAGCAGCTGCGCAAACCGCTCCCGGACCTTCTGACTGGCGGGAGAATCATCCAGGTTCCGCTGGACGAGAATCGCCTGATATGCGAGTGCCCGGTTCCAATACTGCTCGGTCACGACATAGTTGGCAAAATGCAGACGGTCATCGAATCCCAGACTTAAAGGATTCCAGGGCGACGTGGGCAGCTCTTTTCCGGCTGCCAGCAGATCCTGCATTTTGCGGGCATCTTTATGGCGAATAGCGTACATGAAATGCATGCCACTGAACGGCGTAGCCCAGCCATTCTCACGCACGGAATCCTTGAGACGGATAATCACATCCCCATAGCGGGGAGAACCGTGGGGCGGTCCGATACTGGCGAAGACCGCATCAAAGGCGCCATACAGGAGATTCTCAACGGCTGGTGTCGTGTGTGATAAACGATTGTGTTCCCGCTGCTGCTCCACGCGCAGGGAAACCAGTGCCTTCTGTTTTAAAATGTCCCGCAGATTCTCAAAATGGAGTCGGTTAACAATGGGTGCCGGCTTGGATTCGATCACCTGCAGCAGTTTCTGTTCCTGAGGTGTGAGTGGCGCGAGAAAGAGTTCAAACTCGGCCATCGTGCAGCGGGAAGTGATCTGCAGCCATTGTTTAAGCTTGGCATCGGTCAAGGGGCGCTGAAAGGGGAGCGCATGAATGGCCTGCCGCCGTGCAGCGGCCAGGGGCGCTCCCGCTTTCTCTAAATCTGCTTTAGACTTCTGTTTGATGACCTGCTGTGCCTGCAGAGTGGAACAACAAGTGACCAGCAGACCAAGACTCAACAGAATTCGTACGCTCATATTATTGACTCAGTTTGATCAGGAAAATGTCATTGCTACCCCGACTGGTCAGTTCGTGTTTCTGATAGCGGGTTGCTGGTGAAAACGCACCGGAGACATAGCAGCTATCGTTTTTGTCGACTGCGATCGCATAGCTCAAATCGCTTTTCTCGCCTCCCAGAATTTCCAGCCAGTCCAGATTTCCATTGGGAGCAAAGCGGGCGATGTAGAGATCGCGGCCTCCGAGTTTCTTGAAATGCTGTCCCTGGAAGTGGACTTCATCACTGAATTCACCGGTTGCGTAGCAGTTGTCGTGCTGATCGACGGCGATTCCCAGTCCGTAGTCGATTTTTTCTCCGCCCCCGGTACAGGCCCACGCAGGCGTTCCGTCTGCATTGATGCGGGCGACGAAAATATCGTGCGTGCCCCTGCTCTTGATGACGGTGTCACCAAAGCGGGCTTCATTCTTAAACATCCCGGTGATGTAGCAGTTTCCGCGACTGTCCACCGCCACGCCGGTGCTCAACCCGTTCGCCTGTCCCCCGGAGTTCACCGACCAGACCAGCTTGCCATTGGGAGAGAGTTTGGCCAGAAAGATGTCCTGCACCGCGGTATCTGTGCCTACCTGGTCTCCCGCCAGTTCGACCTGTCCGGTGATATAACCGCAGACATAACAGTTGCCGACCCGGTCTACGCCGATCTGATGGCCGCTCTGACCGCGACCGTTTCCGGCCAACTGTGCCCAGAGCAGATTTCCGTTATTGTCATATTTTGCAACGAACAGGGAACGGCCTTTTTTATTCGGAGCACTGACATCACCGATTTTCACATCACCAGCGAATGAACCGGCGACACAGCAGTCACCAGCGGGAGTCACTGCGATGCCATGTCCGTAATCATAGCCTGTGCCCCCCTCACTCTGCGCCCAGATCAGTTTTCCGTCTGGATTATATTTGGCAATGAAATAATCATAGTCTCCCTGGTTATAAAGAACCTGATCGCCAATCTGAAATTCCGGACTCTGGAAATGACCGGTCACAAAGGCATTGCCCGCCTTGTCGACAGCTACGGCGTAACCGCGATCAATCAGGGTGCCCCCAGCGGTCTGGATCCAGAGTAGTTTGCCTTCCGGACTGTATTTAGCGAGGACGAAATCCATGCCCCCCTTGCTGGTGACTTTCTGATCGCCGAACTCAGCGGTTTCAGTAAATTCTCCGGTGACATAACAGTTCCCTGCAGCGTCAACAGTGATCCCGCGGATCTTGTCGTGTTTGAGGCCTCCAGCCTGCTGAACCCATTCCACGTTCCGGGCTGTTTCCTTTTCGTTTTTCCCGGCCGGCTGACCTGCCTGCAGAGCGTTAGACAAAAGAAGAGCAGTCAGCGTGACTGCCAAACTAAAGACATGCATATTCATACGACGGGTTATCCGGTTCATAACAGAGTTAATCCTGAAACATTGTCTTAAAGGTTGTTAAACGTATTCTAATCGACGAAACCGTGTGAACACAGTTCCGATCAGCGTCTCATTCTGATTTTGTAAACTGATCGATCACATTCCGCGTGACTCGAGAAACATCGTTGTCGACGAGCATCGAAGTAATCCAGCAGATCGAACCGACAGAGAAGACTTCCCCTCCCGAGTCAGTCTGATAATGAATCATGTCGGCTCCCCCATTGTCAGGGTTGGTTCCCTGAGCAATAAGGTGTACCTGTGGCGGCGAACTGGGAGAGATTTTATCTGTTTCGTGGCCCGAGGCACCACCGGGGATACGCATATGCTGACTCTCTGTGCCGAACAGATCGTCTGTATTGAGCCCTGTCCCTGCCAGAGCCCAGTGGTCGGCATCAATGACTTTGTAGGGAGCGCCTGTCATGATCCCGGCAAAGGAGAAGACGACCCCCAGCAGGTTCGCTTCCGATTCCTGTCGCGCGTGGTAACGACTTTCATAGGTCGACTCCGATTCGGGAATGGGAGGATCCATGGCGACGCCGCACCAGCTTGTGCAGTCGGAATTGTGATAGACGATGCGTTCGTCATCCAGGAACTCAACTTCGCAGTTCAGACCGTTCCCTCCCAGATAAATCAGCCGACCGCCGGATTCGAACACCCATGACTTCAGCCGGTCATACATTTGCTTCGACCAGTACTCTGGGTGTGAACTCAGGATAAGGACCTTGTATTGATCCAGGGGCAGCGTTCCCAGGTGGAACTGTGTTTCACTGTAATAATCGTAAGCTAATTCCTGTTCTTCCATCCAGCCCAGCAGACGCCATTCGGAATGCAGCATGCCACACCCCATGCGACTGTAAATGGGATCCCGCAGCTGCTCGTCCAGATCGATGTGCAGGTAAGGTTGCGGCCGTTCCAGCGACAGAGGCGGATATTCTTCGACATAGTAGACACCAAACGAAGGCTTCAGATAGCGTCGCAATTCCTGTCGACTGTTCACTGTGGGGGTTTCCGGCAGTCCGTCCGGATTCAGATAGTTGCTGCGTCCCCCGAAGTTGTTGTAGGCATTCCAGGTCAGATCACTGGCCAGAACCGCGATGTCAGACTGCGGCGTTTCCGGGGCCACCACCCAGGGAAACGTAAAATGATCTCCTGACTGATTACGGATATGAAACATATACAGGCCGGATTTCTCCGGTGATGTGACCGACTGGCGCTGTACGGCTCCGCGATAGCCGATGTCGTTCCAGTTGACACCTGCTTGTGAGTAATCCCCATCGGGGGTGACCTGCAGATTGGCCAGAGGCGCATGATCGTCAAAGGTACCGATGCGGCGGATGTATTCTTTTTCTTTTCCATAGCGCCAGAGTTCAACCTGGTACTCGGAGGTCGAATGCACGCGGAACTCGGAGGCTTCCCCGGCGGTTACACAGCGGGGCCAGGCAAAGCCGTACAGTTTTTTCGAGAGCAGGCGAAACTGGTAGACCTGTCCCGCCTGAACCTGCATCTGCACGCGCTTCGGACAGTGATCGGTGTGCTGGAGTATCACGGTGTACTCCCCTTCGGGCAGATCAGCGATCACGGCACCGGAAGCGGTAGAACGCGTGCTGAAAAACTGACCGTCGGACTGAAATTCTACTGCGACATCAAACAACGCGCTGTAATTTTCGTCGCTGACATATCCAATGAGCATGAATCCGGTTCCGTCACATAAAAGGAAAACAGTCGTCTGAGTCGCTTCTGATCACATTGAGCCTGGGGCAGGTTCAAGAAGGATGAGCCACATACTTTTTCGGAACCTTGACCGCCAGTCCGCCTCCTTCATAGTATCCCAGGGAAATTTCCGCTACATGCGTTAACAGGTCATAGGCCCGCCAGCGATTCCAGCCATGCTCTGATTCCATCCAGAGAATCAATTGCGCGAACGCTTCTGCCGTCGCGCGTTCCATCGGAGTCCCACTGGCGACGGTGATCAGTTCATCGGGCGTCTCAATGCGGGGACCGGCGATTGTTTTACCTTTGATGAGTTCAATCGTCAGTGTCGTGTGGGAGGCCATCTCCAGTCCGGTTGCAGAGAGTTCCCCCTGCCCCATCGCAGCATGAGCGTCGCCCAGGTACAGATAAGCGCCCTCAACAAAGACCGGCAAGAAGAGTGTGTTGCCTTCCGTGACTTCGCGAATATCCATGTTTCCGCCATGCGGACCGGCGGGCATTGTACTGGGCATGCCGTAAGCGGGAGATGTGCCGATACACCCCAGCATGGGCTGAAAAGGAATCGCGATGTCATCACTCCAGTAAACCAGTCCCTCGCGAATGGGGCAGACATGCGCGCCATCCGGGACATCGGTTCCGAGCCACTGACAGAGCTGCTTGGGATTACCGGTATAGGTCGCGCATTGACCGTCTCGCGATTCAATCTGCTCGATCCGGATCGCCAGGGTATCTCCGGGTTCGGCCTGTTCGACATAAATGGGGCCGGTTACCGGATTGCTATAGGGGACCTTGCTTTTATCACGGCAGTCTCCAGGCTTCCGTATCTGGCCAGAGAGCGCGTCTTCCGTTTCGACACGAATCGTCTCGCCGCTATTGATGCGGAGTCGCGGTTCCTGTTCGCGGCTGAATTCATAATTCAGATTCCCCAGTGACAGTTCGTGCATATCATTCATCCTGGTTTCAAGTTGTCACATTTTCAGAAAATCAGTCGAGCTGAGACTTCAACCACTGCTTCAGCAGTTCTGCTGCGGAAGCGTTTTCTCCCTTGGAACGATCGACGAGAGTCAGGTCCTGCCCCAATACCAGTTGGCGGGTGAGTTTGTCGTTGTCTGTGACTGGATGTTCTGAATCGAATACGTCCGGATGGAAAACGACACAATCCCAGCCTCCCGTACCGAAGTTGAGTGAGTAATTCATGGTCCACATCATACTGCGGATGAATTCTTCCTGTGATTTGGCCTGTGCGCCACGGGGAATCGCCAGCAGAACCAGATCTGGTTTCGCCGGACGGATGAGCTGTTTTGCATCAGCCTCGATCTGCTTGAGCGTTTTTCCGGACGTATCCCAGGTGGTCACTTGCAGTCTGGCTTCAGGAGCGATTTCCGGTAGCACTGTTTGAATCAGCTGATCCAGAGGGGGCTGGGCGATGACTTTGATCGGTCGCTTGTCCTTGATGAGACTTCTGGTGCGTGGAATCGCGATCTCCAGCGGTTTCACATCATCCAGTGAGACTGTGTTTCCCGTAATGGATGCCGCTAACAGCTCTGCCATTTTTTTGTGGCCCGCCATGTTGGGATGAATCTCATCACTCATCTGCATTCGCCAGGCAAGCGGATCCTGTTTCCGCAGTGCAGAGAGTTGCTGATAGGTATCACAGACAGGCACATCCAACTCTGTTCCCACTTTGCGGACGACATCACAATATTTGACCAGTTTTTCTGCGGGACGACTGGTGGTGGTAATCACGGCATTGGGCGTACAGAGCAGGACTTCCGCCCCCGCCTCACGACACTGTTTCACAATCGAGTGCAGGTTTTTCTCATAATCTTCCAGCGGAACCCGCGTCATGTCGTTCAGACCAAACATGACCGTAACCAGGTCAGGCTGATGCTTGAGGACGTCCCGTTCGATGCGCGACAACGCATTCACGGTGGTGTGCCCGCTAATACCTGCATTGAGCATTTCCGGCTGAGAACCAGGAACCGCTTTCTGCAGGGCAATGCCCAGCATGTCAGTATAAGCCCGACGACTGCCGGTGTGATAATAGACGCCGGTCACGCTATCCCCGAAACAGACAACCTTCGTCGGCTTGCCTGCTTTGAATTTGGCGAGCGTTTTAGGAAACTCATTCGAGGGGGAAGCACTCTGCTTCTGCTGGTCGAACCAGTTGGGAGGCACATAGAGGGACCAGACCTGACTGCTGAGTGGTTGTGCATGGCCGCCGGCCAGCCAGATTTTGTCCTGGAAGACGAAAGCCGAATGTTCGTGCCGCTCTTTCCAGACGACATCCGATTTCAGCTCCGTCCAGTTTTTACCATCCTGGGTATACCAGACGTCCTGCTTGTTGGTCGAGGGATTGTTGGACCAGCCGCCGATCACCCAGATGCGATCTCGATAGACAACGGAAGAGAACCAGAGCCGCTCGTGCCAGGGGGCGTGGGCTGTCTCCTGTCTCCAGTGAACACCGTCTGCGGAACTCCAGACGTCATTATTCGCGTGATATTCGGGTGTGTAATTACCGCCACCAAACACATAAATTCTATCGTTCAATACAGCAGCCTGGTGATATGCCCGGGGAGACCAGCCGGCGTGCTCCGTGGCCAGCTTCCATTCTTTTCCGTCGGCGGAATACCAGACATCGTTTTTGAGGCTTTTCTCGTCGCCGAAGTAATAGTTTTCGGATCCGCCGAGCAGCCACATCTTATCTTTGAAGGTGACGAGTGCTGCTGCCAGTCGAGGAGTCCAGTTCGCTTTTTTGGTGACCAGATCCCAGTCTTTTCCATCTTTGGTAGACCAGACCTGATTCCCGGCGGAGTGACCGGGGAGCCGACCGTTATACCAGCCTCCCATGAGCCACATCTTGTCTTTGAAGACAACCGTCATCGGCAGGTCGCTGTGAATCCAGGGGGCCTGTTTCGTGACCAGCGACCATTTCTTTCCGTCGGAAGATTTCCAGACATCGCGGGGAGGTGCTTCGTAAGAATTGAACCAGCCACCAAAAATCCAGAGCTGGTCTTTATAAACCAGTTCCCCTTGTGAGTCGCGGGGTTGCCAGTCCGCTTTTTCGGTGACCTTCACCCAGTCCAGTTTTCTGTCTTCGGCAAAGCCTGCAGTGGATATCAACAGGAACAACAGCGGCAGCAGGAAGGATCGCAGCATCTCAACTCCATACCTGATTGTGTGCAAAGGGTCACGCGAGCATATCAGTAACAATCTTAAGTAATTATTACCATACCCTGCAGTTTCCTCAGGTTGCAAGCGTAGGTCTCCTGTGGCGCATGAGAACTGCAATAAAATTCGCGGAATAGAGCAGCGATACTCTGTTCAGATACCGCGCAGCAGCATACGCAGAGACTGTGAATGTCTGGAACGGCTACCGTCTGATGTGACAGCGGTGCGTTTAGAAACGGTGCCCTGGTTGGGGACCTTCTTTGGTCAGCGTCAGAATTTCCGGGCCGGAGTCGGTCATCAGAATCGTATGTTCGAACTGAGCCGAAAGCTTGCCGTCCTTAGTGCGGACTGTCCAACCGTCGCTGCGGTCTTCAACAGTTTTCCAGGTACCGGCGTTCAACATCGGTTCAATGGTGAAACACATTCCCGGCAGGAGCAGATCGCGTTCTGAGCCTGAGACCGGGTAATGGGGAATGCCCGGATCGGTGTGGAATTCACGTCCGATGCCATGTCCCTGGTACTGCCGAACGACTCCGTAACCGAGTTCCGTTGCGAAATCGTAAATCACTTCGCCGATCTCGATGACACTGGAACCGGGCTTGATCGTGTTGATCGCTAGAAACAGAGATTCATAAGTTGCCTGAACGAGCTTACGGGCATCCTCGGATACTTCGCCAACCAGAAAGGTTTCCGACTGATCGCCGTACCAGCCGTCGACGATACTGGTGATATCCACGTTGACGATGTCGCCTTCTTTCAGCTCGGTGTCATCGGGAATCCCGTGGCAGACAACTTCATTGATACTGATGCAGCAGCTTTTGGGAAAGCCATGATAGCCTAAGGTGGCGGGTGTATGACCGTTGGATACCGTGTATTCGTGAACCACCTGATTGATTTCGTCCGTTGTAATCCCCGGTTTTACATACGGGCGCAGATGATCCATCAAACTGGCATTGAAACGGGATGCGATTCGCAGTCGTTCCCATTCGTACGATTTATAAATAATTGGATTTCCGGACAAAATGATCGCCTCTATCTCTTTCCATGTTCGACTGACAGTGATGTGATTCAGAGTGGAGAGAGTTCATGCATTCCGCTAAGATGCGTGCGGTGTGGCCCCACTGCAAACTGATTCCTGTTGCAGGATAACAGTTTCTGTCAAATCGCAGCAATATTCGTTATCCACTGCGATATGCTGAAATATAGAATAAACAAACTTACAAAGAATTCCTATGGTCGGAAAGCATTCTAAAGTAAAGAAAAATAAGCCTCTGCTGGGAAACCACCAGAAATGCTGGATCTGGGGAAGAAATGCAGTCCGGGAAACGCTGTCTGCCGGCTTCTGGACGATCTGGGAATTGTACCTCTCTGACAGACTGCCTGCCGAAGAGCTCGAAGAACTCGAAGCCTGCGCTACAAAGCATTCCGTGCCGGTCGTGATCACGTCAGACAAAACACTGACACAAAAATGCAGAGCCGGTGACCACCAGGGGATGATTGCCAAGATGGCTCCCTTCCCGTATGCAGACCCGGAACAGATTCGCAGGCAGACGACAGGCACACCGCTCTACCTCATTCTGGATCGGATTCAGGACCCATATAATTTTGGAGCGATCATCCGTTCGGCCGAGATTCTGGGAACGGATGCGATATTTCTTGGTGAGCAGGAACAATGCGATGTGACCAGCCTCGTCTGCCGCACCTCGGCTGGGGCGGTGAATCATGTGCCGCTGGCACAAGTGCCAGATCTGGTCGCATTCTGTCAGCAGTTGAAGTCAGAAAATATCAACGTGCTGGGGACAGCGATGCAGGCGGAGGAGACGCTCGTCGACTATCACTTCACACAACCCACGGCTCTCATCATGGGGAATGAGGGAACGGGACTGCATCCGGATCTGCTTGCCGCCTGTTCGCATCTCATCCGCATTCCACAACAGGGACAGACCGAGTCGCTCAATGTCGCGGTCTCTGCAGGGATACTGCTCTACGAAGCCAGTCGGCAGCGCGGGTTTGAGTAAAGTGCCCCGAGAGATTACATCTCGTCTGCTCTCCACGCAGTTTTTATTTCGCAGGGGGAGTTGACTCGGAGATGATCTTGGAATCCGGTTTGCTGTCAGTCATCCATTCACTGACGATCTGGATCACCACATACATCACGGGTACCATCACCACGCCGAACAACGTAGCAGCGGTAAGACCGGCAACCACTGCGGTTCCCAACGCCTGTCGACTCGCGGCCCCGGCTCCCGATGCGATCGCCAGGGGAATCGCCCCCAGAATCGCGGAGAATGCGGTCATCAGAATCGGACGGAAACGGAGGTTACAGGCTTCGATGGCTGCATCGCGAATCGAATTCCCCGCTTCACGCTGCAGTTTCGCGAATTCGACGATCAGAATCGCGTTTTTACTGGCGAGTGCAATGAGGAGCACGAAGCCGACCTGGGTATAAATATTGTTATCCATTCCACGCAACATGGTCGCGAAAATCGCGCCGAAGATGCCCAGAGGAACCGACAGAATCACGGAGATCGGAATCGACCAGCTTTCATACTGGGCACAGAGGAACAGATACACAAAGACCAGAGCCATCGCAAAAATGAACGGGGCCATATTGCCGGCTTCGATCTGTTGATAAGCAATCCCAGTCCACTCATATCCGAAGCCTTCGGGGAGAATCTCATTACAGAGTTCTTCCATGCGCTGAATTGCCTGGCCGGAACTGTATCCTGGCGCCGGGTTACCGGTAATTGCGGAAGTTGGATAGAGATTATAGTGATCCACTTCCTGCGGTCCGGCGCTGTTATTCACTTTGACCAGCGTGTGCAGGGGAACCATGCTGCCGCGACGATCGCGGACTTTGAGTCGTGTAATATCCGCAACTTTGCTGCGGTAGTCTTCATCCGCCTGAACCATGACCTTGAAAGTACGGTTGAAGAGGTTGAAGTCGTTCACGTAAGTCGATCCCAGTTCCGCCTGGAGCGTATCGAAGATGGAATTCAGGGGGATACCCATCTTGATCGCTTTTTCGCGATCGATGTCCAGGTAAAGCTGTGGCACGGTCGCACTGAAACTGGTATTGAGTCCACGCAACACCGGGTCCATGTTACCGCGGTCCATCAGATCGGTCGTCGCCATCTGAAGGACATCCATGCCTGCGGCGCTGCGATCCTGTAACTGAATCTGGAACCCACCGGCATTACCCAAACCCTGGATCGCCGGTGGAATAAATGCGAAGGAGATCGATTCCTGGATCTGGGCCAGTTCCTTCTGCAGACGCGGCACCAGAGCGAACACGTGCAGTTCGGGAGACTGTCTTTTGTCCCAGTTTTCCAGTGCGATGATGGTTGTGGAGTAATTGGAGGCATTCGAGTTATTCAACATCGAGAAGCCGCCCATGGTAATCACGTGTGTTGCGGAGGGGAGATCTGCAGCGAGTTTATTAATCCGGTTCTGCACGACGCGGGTCCGGTTCAGGGCGGCACCGTCGGGCAGCTGTGTATTGATGAAGATATACCCCTGGTCTTCGTTCGGCAGGAAGCCCCCCGGAACGGACATGAAGCCGACCCCGGTTGCACCAAAGATGACCAGCATCGGAATCAGCATGATAAACGCACGTCGGACACAGGTCGTGACGATTTTCATATAGATATTCAGTGAACGGTCAAAACACCAGTTGAAACCGCGGAAGAAGAGTCCCTGTCGCGCTTTGGTCTGACGCAGCATGATCCCGCACATCGCCGGGCTGAGCGTCAACGCACAGACGGAGGAAAACAGGGTAGCGATTGAAATCGTCAACGCGAACTGACGATAGAGGCGACCGGTAATCCCCGGCAGCACCATGGTCGGTACGAAAACCGCCAGCAGCACCAGGGTCGTCGCGATCACCGGACCGGTGATTTCGATCATCGCCTTTTCAGTGGCTTCCTTCGGGGAGCACTTTTCGGTATCGAGAATACGGGTCACGTTTTCAACGACCACGATGGCGTCGTCGACCACAATCCCGATAACCAGCACGATACCGAACAGGGAGAGCGTGTTAATCGTATAGCCCATGGCCAGCATGACTGCCATGGTTCCCAGGAGTGATACCGGGATGGTCACCGCAGGAATTAACGTAGCACGGAAATCCTGCAGGAAGACAAAAATGGTGATAAATACCAGCAGGAGTGCCATGAACAGGGTGGTGACCACTTCGTCGATCGAGGCAGTCACAAACTCGGTGGAGTCATAGGGGACAGAATATTCCAGTCCTTTGGGAAAGTCTTTTTTGAGACGTTCCAATACGTTACGTGATTTCTCAGCAACATCGAGCGCATTCGCGCCGGGTAACTGGTAGACCGCGATTAAAGCCGCTGGCTTGCCATCCAGTTGGGAATAACCAGAGTAATCCTGGGCTCCCAGTTCGACGCGAGCCACATCCTTGATCTGGGTGATCTGCCCGTCTTCACCGGTCTTGATGATGATGTCCGCGAACTGTTTGGGATCTGTCAAACGACCGAGGGTCGTTACGGTCAACTGGAAGTCCTGGTTATCGGGATTGGGTTCCTGCCCGATTGAACCAGCGGCCACCTGTACGTTCTGCTGCCGGAGTGCATCGACCACGTCTGTTGTGGTGATATTACGGGTATCGAGCTGATTGGGATTCAGCCAGATCCGCATGCCGAAATCTTTGGCGTTGACGACATTGACATCACTGACACCATCAATTCGTTTCAGCTCGTCATTAATATTAATGGACGCGTAGTTACTGAGGTAGAGCTCATCAAAGGTTTCATCCGGCGAATTGAGAGCAATCACCAGTGTCATGTTGGTAGATTTTTTCTTGGTGGTGACCCCTTCCCGCTTTACATCTTCCGGAAGTGAGGGATTGGCAATCGCGACACGGTTCTGTACCAGTACGTTCGCCATGTCGAGATCGGTGCCGACATCAAATGTGACGGTTAATGTCATGTTCCCGTCGCTGGTACTGCTGGAGGACATGTAGAGCATGTTCTCCACGCCGTTGACCTGTTCTTCGATCGGGGTGGCGACGGTATCCGCGACCACCTGGGCATCGGCACCACGGTAGGTGGCGGTGACGGCAACAGTGGGAGGAGTGATGTCCGGAAAGAGTTCCACGGGTAACAGCGGGAGCGAGATAGCACCGACAATGGCGATGACGATCGAAATCACGCTGGCAAAAATCGGATGATAGATAAAAAACCGGGAAAACATTCTCGTCCGTTTCGTTTAAATATTCAGTCAGGCAAATCAGAGAATCAAACTACATGGCCCTGTCGCGGCTCAGTTCTGCTTGTTATCAGTTGCAGCGGCAGGTTTACCCTGCGCATCACCGGTTTTCTTCGGTTCCGCAGCGGGTTTTGCCTGCTGCGGTGCTGCCTGTTTATTCTGCTGCTGACCACCCGCGTTCTGCTGGTTTCCTGCAGGCTGATTATTGGTAATCGTCACCGGTTTTCCGGGACGGGCGCGCTGAATGCCTTCTGCGATATATTTCTCTCCCGGCTTGATCCCTTTCAGAATCACCCGCATACCGTTATCGAGCTGACCGATTTCCACCTGTCGCTTCTCGACGATATTATCTTTCCCCACGATCAGCAGGTATTTCCCTGCGAGGTCGGTCCCGATGGAGACGTCCTGAACCAGAACTGCTCCGGGAATCGGATCACCGTAGACGCGGACGCGAACATACAGCCCCGGATAAAGATAACCCTCTTTATTCTCCAGTACCGCTCGCACCTGAATAGTACCTGTGCCTGGATCGATTTTATTATTCGCAAAGTCGATGGTACCGATGTGTGGATAGCCTTCTTCGTCTGAGAGCCCCACATGTACCTTCAAGGGATCTTTGCTCCCCGGAGCGCGTTTCTTCTTCAAAGCCTGCAGCCAGAGACGCTCACTGGCATCAAAATAGACATAGATCGGATCCATCGTCACGATACTCGTGAGCAGCGTGTTTTCTCCGGAGCCGACCAGGTTGCCGACATCGACCAGGTTTCGACTGATCTTGCCATCAATGGGAGATTTGATTGTGGTATAGCCCATATTAATCTGAGCCTGCTCGATATCCGCCTGCGCTCCCATGACAGCTGCCTTGGCTTTATCACGGGCTGCGGTGGCATCGTTCACATCCTGGGGCGTGACGGCCTGTTTCTTTAACAGTTCGGTATAGCGATCCAGGGTTGCCTGAGCATCGACAAGTTGTGCCTTGGCTGCTTCCATCTGAGCATTGGCTTTATCCAGAGCCGCCTGGTACTCGTCCTGCTGAATCACAAACAGCAACTGCCCTTTTTTAACATCGTCAGATGGCTGAAAGTCGATCTTTTCCAGGAATCCTGCGACGCGGGCGCGAATATCCACCGAGGCGACGGAAGCCAGTGTTCCGGTGAAATCTTCATTGAAGACCACCTGTTTGACAACCGGTTCTGCAACTGTCACTGCAGGCGGTTTCATCTGTGGTGGTGGAGGCGGCTGATTACAGCCACTGAGCAGTAGCGTAAGGGGACAGAGTAAGACTAAAGATTTGAGAATTGAAAATCGGACGGGTGAATCGTTCACAGTGCTCCCTTTAATCGCTACCAAGACCAGTCATTTGTCTTGAAGTATCTCAGAATCCGGATCATTTCCATATATACGCGGCCCGTAGTAACAGGCATACTACTCACTTAGACACTCTAAATGCAATTCTCATTTGACTTAAAAAGAGATTGAGCACCAAGATGCAGGATTCTTCACTTTTACCGGCGACGTGGAATGTCCCCGTAGAATTTCATGATCGACTGGGAAAACAGGTTGGGCGCCAGAGAACCATGGTTGCAGAAGGGCACCTGTTAATCATCCTGCACGCGCCTCCTGAGCCTGAAGACACTTACCGTAAAGGCCGTTTCTTCTGGCGCGAACCGGATGCCACCTGGCACGCTTCTGAATTTAAAAGCGGCCCCGATGCGTTGAATGCCCACTTCGAGGAATATGAGACGCTGCTGGAAGACTATGACGAAAAGGTGGACCAGGCGACCAGCTCGCTCGACTACCTCGAAGTACTGAATCACCTGGGGCCTCTGTATCGGGCCCTGGCGCATGCCACGCAGGCCCTGCAGTTGGCACGCGAGGCGATTCCGAAAGACAAACTGCTGATCGACTATCGCGATAATGCCTATCGACTGGAACGAACCGCCGAACTGTTGATTACAGATGCCAAAAATGCGCTGGAATATATTGTTGCAAAACAGGCGGAAGAACAGGCCAAAGTCTCCGCACGCATCGAACTTTCGTCGCACCGACTGAATCTGCTCATAGCTTATTTCTTCCCGATCGCCACACTCAGTACGATTTTCGGTTCCAACTTTCGGCACGGCTACGAACAGTACCTGACACCCTACCCGTTCTGGATCATGGTCGCGACCGGACTGGGGCTCGGTTTTTTGATTCACCTGTTTCTCAAACGGGGTCCGCGGTGAACGACCACTACTTACCAGGTTGAGAACTGTGTAACCAGCCGGTCTTGAAGCCACAGAGTGTTTTGAGCATCTGCTCGCGCAAGACTGGAGTCTGACTCATGACGGGCAGACTGAGATCGCGGCCCCAGCCGCGGAGCACTCCGGGTGACTGAAAGAATGGTGAAAGCCAGCCCGTGATCCGCTGATAGAAACGAAGCTTGCTGCGTCGGCGGGCTTCATAGAGGCGACAGGTAGACTGAAAGTCCCCCTGCTGTTGCAGGCATTCGGCAAAGATCCAGACATCCTCCAGTGCCAGATTGGCCCCCTGTCCCAGATGCGGGCTGGTGGGATGAGCGGCGTCTCCCATGAAAATAACACGCTCTGCATGCCAGTTACGAAGTGAGATGCTGCGATAAGTGGTAAAGGTGTAATCCTGAAAGCCGGTGGTCTGTTTCAACAGTTCTTCTGCCAGCGGACAGAGTGTCAGCACTTCCTGCATCCACTGGTCGAAGCCCTGCTGCTGGTAGCGGCTGAACTGGTCTGCCGTCAGTCCCCAGAAAAAGCTGCATTCATCCTGCCCGATTGGCAACAGACCGGCCAGCCGCCGTGTTCCGGAGACCAGTTGCAGCAGATGATCGTGGACCGCGGTACATTTTCCCGTGGCCCAGAGCGCCCCGTACTCGTATTCGACGCCCCTCTGCGGAATCCCGCTGACTGAGCGCAGCTGTGAGCGCGAGCCATCGACGGCGATCAGAAAATCGAACTGCTCTTCACATTCTCCCTGTTCCAGTTGCAGGGTCAATCCGGCTGATCCATTCTGATAACCGATCACCCGGGATCCTTCGTGGATTTCAGTGCCCGCCTGTTGAGCGAGATTCAACAGCGCGGTAAACAGTCGTCCCCGATGCACCCCCAGCCCAAACAGATCGGGATGCAGTCGTTGGTATTCCAGACGAATCAGACGCTTACCCGATTCCCGGACGGCTTCAATCGCATTAAGTCGAGCGGACTCCGCAGCGATCTGCTCATAGAGGCCCAACTGCTGGAGAACCCATTGTCCCACAGGCTGGATCATGATCCCCGCTCCCACCGGACCACAGTGAACCGCCTGTTCAAAGAGCGTCACAGTATGCCCCTGTCGGGCGAGCAGAGCTGCCGCCGCAGTGCCCGCGATTCCACCACCTGCGATCGCAATCTTCATGTTACCGGCTCAATGTTCGAAAGTTTCTGGAGGAGAGGACTGACTGGCAGACTCACTACATAATGAAAATCAGACATTCTGAAAAGAGGAAACCAGAGCGTGGATTCGCTTTCTTTTTCTGAAATCTTTAACTATGTTAAATAACACAGATCTGATCTGTACCTCTGGTGCTCATCCATCCCAATAACCTCCCAGGAGTCTTCCTCATGCGAATCGCAACCGGCGGTGTGCTTCATGAAACCAGCACCTACTCTGATCTTCCCACCACGCTGAATGATTTCATCAATGACCGTGGTCTGTTTCGTGGTCAGGAGATCATGGAGACGTTTCCCGGCGCAAATGTCTGTATTGGCGGCTTCATTGACGCAGCCAAACGACACGGATTCGAACTGATTCCGCTGCTGTGGACGTTTGCATTTCCCAGCGGTCTGATCGAACGGAAGACTTATGACGACCTGCTGGCTGAGTTCCTGGAGCGGCTGAAAGCAGCCGAAGACGAAGGGGGCCCGGTCGACGGTGTGCTGCTGGACCTGCACGGGGCGATGGTCATCGATGGCATTGAGGATGGCGACGGCCACTTCATTTCGAAAGTACGCGAATACCTGGGAGACGACCGGCCGATCCTGGTGACTCCAGACATGCACGGCAACCATTCTCCTCTCCGCGTGGAACAGGCGACCGCCATCCTGGGTTACGACACCTATCCGCATATCGATATGAATGAGCGCGGGCAGGAAGCCGCGGATCTCATCGTGCGGATTATCAACGGCGAGGTCAAACCGGTGATGACACTCCGGCAGATTCCGCTGTTCTGGAGCACCGCCTGCCAGGTAACCGCACATATGCCGATGAGAGAGGTCATGGATTACGCGCATGAAATCGAAACCCGCCCCGGTATTCTGGGCGTCACCGTCTCGACGGGATTTCCCTGGGCCGACATCCCTGAAGTTGGACCGTCGATCATCGTCGTGGCTGACAATGACCAGGAACTGGCAGACAAAACGGCGGACGAACTGAGTGGCTGGATCTGGGAACGAAGACGCCGCTGGTACAAACTGCCCTTCTCGGTCACCGATGCGATCAAAGAGGGCCAGGAAATCGGCAAGTTCCCGATCATCCTGGCCGATCACGCCGACAATACAGGTGGTGGTACCGCCGGCGATTCGACCGAGATCCTGCAGACCTTTCTGGACATGAAACTGGACAAGGCTTTGATTCTGTATATCGTCGATCCCGAGGTCGTGGCGCTGGCCCACGAAGCTGGCGTAGGGGGCACGATTGAAACTGAGGTCGGCGGCAAGTCTAATCCGATCCAGGGGCCTCCGGTGAAGATGAAAGCCACCGTCAAAGCGCTGTCCCAGGGCGAGTTCAAGTACGATGGTCCGATGTATGCAGGGCTGACGGGGAACATGGGTCCCTCTGCCTGGATTCAGCAGGATGGCGTCAACGTGGTGGTGGTGACTGCCCGCGAACAGCCTTTCGGGCCGGCGTTTTCCAAGACGCTGGGAATTGATTGTGAATCGATGAACTACATCTCTGTCAAATCATCGGCGCACTTCCGAGCCAGTTTTGAACCATTCGCCGGCTCGATCTTCAACGTGGAAGCCCGTGCGATTCACACGCACGACTTTGCCAAACTGAACCACCAGCGCAGAAAGCAGGATTTCTATCCGGTCGAAATCCCTTACGAATCGGCACCGGATATTTAAGCAACGGGTGCTTCAACCTTTGACCTTGAAGCCCATCTGCTGGAGAGTCTCGCGAACCCGGTCCAGTTGTTCTCCCTGAATTTCCAGATCTTCGTCCTTGAGTGCGCCGCCGGCGCCACAGCGGTCTTTGATCTGTTTCAAGAGTTCAGGGAGATCATTGCCTTCCGCGGGCAACCCACGGATCACGGTGACGCGTTTCCCCTTTTTGCGTTTTTCGATCGACAGCCGCGCAGTCTGCTGCTCGGGTGGAATCCGAAACGGTGGCTCGGGAGGGCAGATGCATTCCTCTTCCAGCTGATCGCATTTTTCGCAGCGGGGAGGTCGGTCAAAGGGGGTTCCTTCAAACAGGCGCATGGTATCTCCTTCGTGATTTGAATCCGCGGTTATTGAACGCGTGATTCCAGTTCTTCCCAGCGTTCGAGCAGACGTTCCAGTTCGCTCTGAATCGTTTGCAGACGATTCGAGGCATCCGTGATGATATCGCTGCTCTGTTTGAAAAAGTCAGGATCAGACATCGCCGACTGCAGTTCGGTCTGTTCCTGTTCCAGTGCTTCGATCTGTTGAGGAATCTGTTCCAGTTCCCGTTCTTCTTTATAACTCAGCTTGGCCTTCGGCTTCGGTTTTTCCGAGCTGGCTACTGGTTGGGGTTTTGACTCTGGCTTCTTCTCTTCGACGGCTTTGCTGTTTTCAGACTGTCTGAGATAATCATCGTAACCGCCTGCGTATTCCTTGACGCTTCCATCCTCATCAACGACGAGTGTGGCGGTGACCACGTTATTCAGAAACGCCCGGTCGTGGCTGACGAGCAGCAGCGTTGCGGGATGATTACAAATCAGTTCTTCCAGCAGTTCCAGGGTTTCTGCATCCAGGTCGTTGGTCGGTTCGTCCAGCACGAACAGGTTGGCCGGGCGTTTGAAGAGCTTGGCGAGTAATAACCGGTTGCGTTCTCCTCCGGAAAGAAAACGGGCCGGTCGGCGGGCCCGTTCCGGCGTGAAGAGAAAATCCTGCAGGTATCCGTAAATGTTGCGGGGCTTGCCATCGATGGTGAGCGTCTCCTGACCTTCACCAACGTTTTCGATCACCGTCTTCTCTTCTTCGATCTGCTCGCGAAGCTGATCGAAGTACAGGACTTCCAGATTGGTTCCCACCCGAATCGTGCCACTGTCCGGCTGCAAGTCTCCCAGCATCAGTTTTAACAGCGTGGTCTTACCGGCACCGTTGCGGCCGATGATTCCGATTTTGTCTCCCCGAGAGATGAGTGTCGTAAAGTTGCGAATGACCGGTTCGTCACCATACGAGAAGGAGACGTCTTTGGCTTCGATCACCATTTGCCCCGAGCGGTCGGCACTGGCAACCTGCAGATTGACGTTCCCCACCTGGGTGCGGCGTTGTTTGCGTTCTTCCCGCATTTTCTTTAAGGCTCGGACGCGCCCTTCGTTGCGGGTACGACGGGCCTTGATGCCCTGGCGGATCCAGACCTCTTCTTCTGCCAGCTTCTTATCGAATAATGCGTTCTGTTTTTCTTCCGCTTCGAGAAACGCTTCTTTACGTTTAAGGAAGGTATCGTAGTCGCAGGTCCAGTCGTACATGTGACCGCGGTCGATTTCGATGATCCGCGTCGCCAGGGCCTGCAGGAAGACCCGGTCGTGGGTGACGAACAGCAGTGTTCCCTCGTAGGATTGCAGGAACTGTTCCAGCCATTTGATTGCAGGGATATCCAGATGGTTGGTCGGTTCATCGAGTAGCAGGATGTCCGGGGACTGCACAATCGCCCGCGCCAGTAATACCCGGCGTTTCATACCCGAGGAGAGGGATTCGAAGATTTCATCCCCGACCAGTCCCATGCGAGCGAGGATCTGATCGACGGCATGATCGACTTCCCAGTCATGCTCGTAGAAGGGAGCCGCCGCTTCCGCGACGAATTCATGGATCTGGTGTGCGCCCCCTGCGGGGACTTCCTGAACGAGACGTGCCACGCGGAGGTCTTTATCACGTTTGATGTCCCCGTGGTCCGCATCCAGTTCGCCCGCGATAATTTTCATCAGCGTGGATTTACCGGCCCCGTTACGTCCCAGCAGCCCGATGCGTTCTCCCGCATTGATTTCGAGACTGATGCCATCCAGCAGTGGCGGACCACTCCAGGTAAAGGAGACTTCACTCAAGCTCAACAGTGACATTACTCAGCACTTCCGCTCACATGGATATAAAAAAACCCGACTCGCATGGTCGGGAATCGCTTGCACACGGACATGTTAAGTTCAGCTTCGGGAATCTGCAATGCCGGCGCGGAGCGGGATTGATGAGAACCGGGGGATAAACGACCTGTCTGTTTCGGAAGATTAAAGACGTTTACGACCGGAGAGCAGACTGAGGACGGCTACAAACAGGGACGCCCCGATAATGGACCAGACTACCGGGTAGTTTCGCCCCCCCAGCGGAATGGAGAGAATTTCGGGCAGTTCGAGAGCCATGGCGAGTTTACTGCCGATCAGAGCACCGATAAATCCCAGCGCAATTGATACCAGACAGCCCCCGCGCGTCGAGCCGGCCAGTGCCCGGGCGATACTGCCACACAGGCCTGAAACTACCAGCAGGATGATCAGTTCCGTTAAATCCATGGAATCCCTTAAGCGTCTAATGAAGCGAGATGAATGGGGAGCAGTCCGTCGGAAACACAGACTCTGCAACCATACTCTAGGTCAGGTTGGACAGTCTGTCCAGTTCCGGTTCCAGATCAGAGGTTTCAGAACACTTTTCACCCTTGCCCGAAAACCGGACTCACATCGCCGTTTGTTGATCTGAATACTCGCCACGGGTGCGTTGATCTGCTAGCATGGCTTCAGTCTCGGTTTGCCTTAAAACCATTGATCTGACATGACGTTCTACCAGCTAATGAGGTCTCATCTTGCGCTCTCTGTTTACCACCTGCTTCGCTTTTCTGATCACCTGCTCTGTACTGACTCCAGTCAAAGGCATCAGTGCCGAACCCGATGACCAATCTGACCCCGCCCTGGTTGCTCCGCCAATCAATACGAATCCCGGTCCGGAATACGCGGATGACACGCGGATGTTCCAGGGAATCCCGGGACTGGAACGGTCTAAAGACGGTCGTCTGTGGGCCCTCTGGTATTCCGGTGGTATTACGGAAGGGGAACTGAACTACGTCATTCTGGTAACCAGTGGTGATGATGGCAAAACCTGGTCGGGTCCTAAACTGGTCATCGATCCTCCTGGCCCCGTGCGTGCATATGACCCCGCGTTATGGCGGGATCCCTCGGGAAAGCTGTGGCTGTTCTGGGCACAGTCTTACCGCTGGTGGGACGGACGCAGTGGTGTCTGGGCAATTACGACCGATGAAGCCGACAAGGAGAATCCAACCTGGAGTAATCCTCGTCGCATCTGCAACGGGATCATGATGAATAAGCCCACGGTCCTGCCGAACGGCGACTGGCTGCTGCCCGTGGCCGTCTGGAAACAACCGGCGAAAGAAGCGATTGAGTACCGTTTCGATTTACCTGAGGAACGGGGCGGTAACATTATTATCTCCCGGGATCAGGGAAAAACGTTTGAACTGCTGGGACAGACCGATGTTCCCGAGCGTACATTCGACGAACATATGATTGTCGAACGCAAGGACGGCAGCCTGTGGACCCTGGTGCGTACGCGTTATGGCATTGGCGAATCGATTTCCACGGACGGTGGTAAGACCTGGTCCCCCGGGAAAGCGTCGACCATTCCGCACATCAATGCCCGCTTCTTCATTCGCCGGCTGAATTCCGGTAATCTGTTGCTGGTGCGTCACAATCCTACCGACCGCAAGACGCGACGCGATCTGACCGCTTACATCTCAAAGGATGATGGCAAGACCTGGGAGGGAGGACTGCTGCTGGATGAACGACCGGGAGTCTCCTATCCAGACGGTGTGCAGAGCAAAGATGGAACGATCTACATCATCTACGATTACTCCCGAACCGGCGACAAGAATATCCTGATGAGCACCTTTACCGAAGAGGACGTTCTGGCTGGCAAACCGGTTTCCGGTAAAGTCCGTCAGCGGGTGCTCATCAACCAGGCAACGGGCGAAATACCCAGGAAGTAATAAGTTTTCAACGGTCTTTTATTTCAATCAACGACTCGACAACATGAGGTTTTACCTATGAGGTGTCTGTTTTATCTGGTCGTATTTTCTGGTCTGCTGTTCGTGCCCGCAGAGTCTTTTGCGAAAGCGCGGCAAAATGTACTGATTCTGTTTTCTGACAATCAGAACCAGGAAGACTGTGGCTGCTACGGCAACAAGGTAATCAAGACACCTCATATCGATCAACTGGCCCGGGAAGGGACGCGCTACCAGTATGCATTCGCGACCACTGCTTCCTGCGGTCCCTGTCGCGGTGTGTTTTATACCGGGTTACAGACTTATGCGAACGGGCAGTATGGACATCCGCACGGTGTGCATAATTTTCGACTGAGACCTCATGTTGAGACCGTTTTCGCGCTGCTCGATAAAAACAAGTATCGCACGGGGATGATCGGCAAATACCATCTCTGGCCGGAAGACACCACAATCGATTTTCAGCCTAAAGTTGGCAGTTACGCGGTCAAAGCGATGTCCGACCTGGCTGCCGAGTTTATCCAGCAGGAAAGTGATGAGCCGTTCTTCCTGGTGCTGGGTTTTCACGATCCGCATCCGACCTCCCGCACACAACCCGAATGGGGTGTCAGATCTCCCGAACCCGGAATGCCTGTAGAAGAGTACGATCCTGCCCAGATCCAGGTGCCCCGTTATCTGCCCGATCGACCTGAAGTACGCGAAGGACTGGCCGGCTATTACCAGCAGATCAGCTATATGGACGCCGGCATTGGTCGTATTCTCAAGGCACTGGAAGAATCGGGGCACGCAGACGATACGCTGGTCATTTTCACCAGCGATCACGGTTCCTCTGAGCCCGGAGCGATGGCCAACCATTACGATCCGGGAGTGCATGTGCCGATGATTATCCGCGAACCGGGACTGCCGACTGAGAAACAGGGAGTCGTCTCAGACGCGATGGTCTCACTGCTCGATGTCACTCCGACTGTGCTGGACTGGACGCAGACCAAAGGGCCTCGCTACAAGCTACAGGGGCGGAGCATGCTGCCAACGATCGGTCAGCAGCACACTCCCGGCTGGGATGATGTCATTCTGGCGCACAACTTTCATGAAGTGACCATGTATTATCCGATGCGGACGATTCGCACTCGCGACTATAAACTGATCTGGAACCTGGAATGGCGATCGAAGTATCCCCTGCCCATCGACACCCTTGCGCGGGCCACCTGGAATGAAACACTGCGTTTGCAGGAACCGACACTCGGGCAGCGGACCGTACACAAATTCCTGTTCCGTGACGAAGTTGAACTGTACGATCTGAAGCAGGATCCAGACGAGGTCATCAACGTGGCCTGTCAGCCCGAATACCAGGATGTCCGCAGAGCGCTCTCGGAAAAGCTGCTGAACTATCTGCAGGAGTCCGATGATTTGTGGCTCAAACAGTATACACTGCCGATCTCGTGTGAATCGCCTGCAGAGGAACAGGCGGCTGAATACAAGCCTCTGTTCAACGGCAAGGATCTGACCGGCTGGACGTTAAAGCGGGCCAACCGCAAAGGGTATCATGTTGCTGATGGCAAGCTGATTTGTCCGTCTGATGGAGGGGGCTTCCTGTTTACCGAGAAAGAATTTGGTGACTTCAGTCTGAAATTCGATTTCAAACTCACCGAAGGGGCCAACAACGGAATTGCCATCAGCTGTCCCCTCGTCGATCAAAGGCCCGCTTACGAGGGAATCGAAATCCAGGTACTGGATAACAAAGGCTACCCGAAGAAGCTGAAGCCGACCCAATACCATGGCTCAGTGTATGATGTCATCCCGGCGAAAAAAGGTGCTTTGAAACCGGCCGGAGAATGGAACCACGAGGAAATTATCTGCCGTGGTTCGAAAATCACTGTGATTGTCAATGACATGCCCGTTCTGCAGACCGACCTGGCGGACATTAAAGACCCCAAGGTTCTGGAAAAACACCCCGGTCTCAAACGCACGCGCGGTCATATCGGCCTGTTGGGCCATGGCAGCCATGTGGAGTATAAAAACATCCGGGTCAAAGAGTATTGAGCTGCGTAAAGCTGCGAATATCGCTTTAACCCGGGCTGGTCCAGACAGTGCTTACTGCTCCAGGAACTCGTAGAGCTCCATCCAGCGGACTTCCAGTTCGCCGATCTCGTCTACGAGGGGCTGCATTTCCTCATGGAGCTCCTGCGCCTGACCCGGACTGGTGGCTTTCAGGAACTTTTCGTTGATGCTGTTCTTTTTCTCATCCAGCTGCGCAATCTTACGTTCGATGGCAGAGAGCTCTTTGCGGGCTTCCTTGATTTTTCCCCCGTATCCTTTTTCCCGGGGGGCGTCCTGTTTGCTCTGCTGCTCCTGTTTCGCGACCGACTGCTGATTCGCCTCGCGGTGCCCGTCAGCGACCTCTTTTTTAACCCGGTAGAGGTAGGCATCGTAGTCCCCTTCGTAACTCTTGACGGAGCCGTTGGCGACTTCGATCACATCGGTGGCGACCTTGCCCATGAAATGCCGATCGTGGCTGGTGAAGATCACGGTTCCCTGGAAGCCTACCAGAGCGTCTCCCAGTGCTTCGACCGTCTCGACATCCAGGTGGTTCCCCGGTTCGTCGAGGATCAGAATGGAATAATTCCCGAGCAGGATTCCCGCCAGGCACAAGCGTGCCCGCTCGCCCC
Source organism: Gimesia chilikensis (assembly GCF_008329715.1). GTDB lineage: Bacteria > Planctomycetota > Planctomycetia > Planctomycetales > Planctomycetaceae > Gimesia > Gimesia chilikensis. The sequence goes on from NZ_VTSR01000011.1 coordinate 63,042, forward strand.
CGCTCAAAACCTTGATATTCTTATCCAGGGCCTGTTCCTTGAAGAGGAAGCTTCCCGCGACGTTCAGAATCTGCTGCGCGGTTGTGCCGGGAGCAGACTCGTGCTCGAGGTACTCGCGAATCGTCATTTTATCGGGTAGCGATGTATAAACGTGCTGCGCGTAACAGGCAACGTTACAGTGATAGCCCCAGCGGAGTTCCCCGTCTTTGGGAGGCAACGAACCAGAGATGGTCCGCAGGAAGGTGGTTTTCCCCTGACCGTTGTCTCCCACAATGGCAGCTCGAGAGCCGTGTTCGATTTCGAGCGTGATGTCATCAGCCACCTTTAGATCGGGATAACCGATCGCCAGCTGTTCGCAGGCCAGCGCGACTCCCTGCCGTTTTTCGGTCTGCGGAATCACGATATGCACCGTCGATTCGGCGCTTTCGATTTCGGTGAGTGTCAGGCGGTCCAGTTGTTTCTGTTTGCTGCGGGCCTGTGAAGCGGTGTTGGCGCCCGCCTTGTTCTTGGCAATAAAGGTTTCCAGCTGACGACGTTTGGCCAGCACGGTGGCGTTGGTTCGCTCGTCCCGTTCGCGGAGAATGTCCTGATTTTCAAGATACTGATCGACATCGCCGTTGTACAAGGTGAGTTTACCCCGTTTGAGTTCGAGGGTCTGGGAGCAGACGGCTTTCAGAAACGAACGATCGTGGGAGACGACCAGCACGGCACCGCGGTAATCTTTCAGAAAGTCTTCGAGCAACAGCTGAGTACGCAGGTCGAGGAAGTTCGTCGGTTCGTCCAGCATGAGGAAGTTCGGTTCGTGCAGCAACAGGGCTGCCAGCTTGACGCGGGTCTGCCAACCACCGGAGAGCTCCTTGACGGGACCGTTGAGGAACCGGCCTTTCAACTCAAACTGGCCGGCGACGGCGCCACATTTCCATTCGGGCTGACCACTGTCGCGCATCAGAAAGTCGAGTGCACTTTCCCCTTCCTGAAAGGGATCGTGCTGTCTCAGATAGCCGACGCGGAGATTGGGATGCCGTGCGATCTGCCCGCTGTCGACAGATTCTTCTTCGAGGAGAATCCGTAACAGGGTCGATTTGCCAGCACCGTTGCGTCCGATGAAACCGACTTTCTGATCGTCGGCCAGTGAAACAGAAGCTTCTTTCAGCAGTTCCTGAGCACCGTAACTCTTGGTCACATTGGATATATCAATCAGGGTCGCCATTACTCTACCAGGTTGTTTTTTCAGAGGGATCATCAATAAAACGTATACACGAGGACAGAGAAGATAACGGGAACCTCGAAATGATTCAATTGATCAAACGTGCTGCTTTTGCAGTGATCCCGATTCATCTCACCACGAACATTCTCAGCCCTTGACGGTTGTAGCAATTATTACAGCCCGGAAAGCGAGGGAAACGTTGAATTCTCGCCACATGCAGCCGGTTCCTGATCTATCTTTTCAGTAAGTGCGCAATGTCAAAATATCCGGATTAGAGAGCCTGAAACTCTGTACCGTTCCGGATATACGGAAACGCGGATTTCCAACTGAATCGAGTTCGATGATTAATCAAGGAAATTCATCCAGTCCTCCTGCCGAGCGGGCCGCTCCCAGTACGAGAATGCCCGATACGCAGAGCATGCGCGCTCAAAACGCGGCCTCTCCACGACGTCGCCATCCCCTGCCTCAGTCAATCATCGGGGGAAATTCGGCTCCCCACAATGCTTATATCCTGTTCCTGTTGGTCAACATCAATCTGTTCTTGAGGCCCGCGGAGCTGGTTCCGGCTCTGAAGGGACTGCCGATCTATGAAGTGCTGATCCTGTCATCCTTCTTTCTGTCACTGGATCAGATCAAGCGTGTGGTGCAGTTTCCGAACCTGAAACGTCAGCCGATTACGCTGTGCGTGATTGGGGTATTGGTCGCAGTGGCGATGTCACATCTATCGCATATGTACCTCTACGGGGTACGGACATCGACGATCGCATTTCTGAAAACACTGATTTATTACATTCTGCTCATTTCCATTATCGATTCACCGAAGCGTCTGAAAGGACTGCTGAAGACGGTGGCGATCTCGTCATCGGTGATGATTCTGCTCTGTGTGATTGACTATGCCGGCATCATCGACTTCGAATTCATCAAACACGTCAGCGACCGTGACGGCGTCTCAGATGCGGGTGAAGTCATTCGCGTCTTCCGGATGCGGGGTACGGGTATCTTCCAGGATCCCAACGACCTGTCCGTACTGATTGTCGCCACCGGTATGCTGTGCCTGTACTTTTTCAACGATCCAGCCAAGAGCCCGTTTCGGTTCCTGTGGATCGTGAGCATGATCATCCTGATGATCGGCCTGCTGGATACCCGCTCACGCGGCGGCCTGTTGACTCTGGGCATCGCAGGCATGGTCTTCGTATTACCGAAATATGGTAAAAAAGCCGCGATTGCCTGTGCCGTGGTCGGTGTTGCCGGCCTGACAGTACTCGCGGGACGACAGGGCAATATCGACTTGAACTCCGGTACCGGACACGACCGGATTCTGCTCTGGCGCGAGGGGATCTCTGCCCTGAAGTCAGCGAATCTGTTTTTCGGAATCGGCCAGGGTGAATACTCCGATATGGCGGGGCTCGCGGCTCATAATTCTTACGTCCACGCGTTTACGGAACTGGGGCTGTTTGGCGGCACCCTGTTCATCGGCAGTTTCTTTTTTGCTGCCCTGGGTCTGTATCGTCTGGTGCGTTTTCAGAATGCTTCCCGGGGAAAACCAATTATGCGTGATCGGGAACTGGAACGTTACCTGCCTTACGCCTGTGCGATTCTGGCAGCCTGGTGCGGCGGGATGATGTCACTCTCCCGCTGTTACGTGGTTCCGACCTACATGATTGTAGGAGTCTCTGCGGCTTATCTGAACCTGGCGGGAGCCAGTCTGGCGCGACCCACACCCATCGTTTACTGGAATAAACAACATCAGCTCTGGCTGATTGGCATCAGCGTGGGAATGCTGATCTCGATTGCCATTTTTGTACGAATTTTCGCCGGCTGACCCGTAGTCAGTACGGTTCTTCGAAAGAACAAACATGAATCAACGTCGATCAGTTAAATGGAATCTCTGTGCCAACTGGCTCAACCATGGGGTGAGCCTGTTGATCGGCGTATTCCTCATGCCTTACGTACTGCACATCCTGGGCGACCAGCAGTACGGGAGCTGGATTTTCATCAATGCGATCGCCGGCTATTCGGGCCTGCTCTACCTGGGCTTTGGCCAGACGATCAGCCGGTACGTGGCACATTATCACGCCAAGGAAGACTGGAAACACCTGAACCAGGTAGCGAATGTCATTTTCGCAATTTACCTGGGAATGGGGTTTCTGGCTTTGACGGCTGCCGGCATCATTGCCTGGCTGGCTCCCCACCTGAGTGAATGGGGATCGGTGCCGATATCCGAAATTCGACTCGTGATCCTGATTCTGGGTCTGAACGTATTTGTGGGTCTGGCGGGCAGCGTGTTTGGTGGCGTCCTGATGGGGATTCAGCGGTTTGATATTGAACGCGGAGTCAACCTGACCAGTGGGATTCTGCGTCTGGTTCTGACCGTGGCCTTCCTGCGAGCCGAACAGGGGCTGCTGATTATCGCCGCGATTTTCCTCGCGGTCACCCTGTTTGAAAACATCGGGCAGTGCCTGTTTGCGTTTCGCCAGTTGAAACAGTTCCGCATCAGCACAAAGTATATGGACTGGTCGATCCTCCGGGAATGTGGCTCGTTCAGTGGATTTGCTTTCATCGATGCCATCGCCTGGACACTGATCGAGGCCACCGATTCCATTGTGATCGGGATCTTCTTCAGTCCAGCCATGATCGTCCCGTATTACATCGCATTACGACTGACACAATTCATCAATATGCCCATCGCCCAGATCGGCAAGGTCTTCATGCCTCGGGCAGGAGAGTTGAATGCCAACGAGGACCATGGTGCCTTACAGAAGCTGGTTCTGAACGGCGTCTCCCTATCCTTTCTGCTGGTGACCGGCTTTTTCATCGGTGCGGGCTTTTTCGGACAGACATTGATCAACACCTGGGTGGGTCCCGGATATCCGGAGAGTCATCTGCTGCTGACAATTCTGCTGGGCGCCCGGATCGTGGCACTGCCGATCTCGATCTTCCGCTCGGTGCTGTATGGCATGGGAAATGTGAAAGTCCCGTCCCTGATTTACATGGGAGAAGCACTGGCCAACCTGATTTTATCGCTGATTCTCATCCAGTACATGGGACTTGTCGGCGTGGCCCTGGGGACCGCGATTCCGATTCTGTTTGCGGAGCTCGGCATCCTGCTCCCGTATGCGTTGAAAAAACTGGATATCTCCCGGAGCCGACTGCTGCGTTATGCGATTGGACCAACCATCGCCCCGCTGATGGCTCTGCTGGCGTATTCCTACTGTCTGCCGCATTTCTTTGAGATACGGAATTCGTGGATGGCCCTGGTCTGTATTGCCTGTGGAGGGGGAGCCTTCCTGGCTGGAACCTGGCTGCTGTTTGAGAAAGGCAGTCCCTTACTCAAACGAACCACGTCCTGAAATATTTTATCTGAAACACATTTATCACTATTAACCCTGACAGGTAATTGAATGACTTTACTCGACTGTTCTCACCAGACAATTGATACGCTTTCCAATGCTTCTGCCACACAGGAGACGGCACAGGCGCTGTCACTGGCTCAGTATGACAGCAACCAGCGTGCAGCCTGTCTGGAAGTCTGGAAAACAGTAGAAGCACAATTCTCCGAGGTTCCCCTGATGTGTTCGCACGTCTGGACGTCAACCTGGATCGAATACTTCGGCGACCTGGTCCCCTACTCGTTCGTCGTGGCGACCAAAGACAATGCCCCCTGCGGGATCTGTCTCGTGACCGAAGGGGTCGCGCAGTTCGACGGTCCGCTGGCTGTCAATACGCTGCACCTGGGAACGGCGGGTGAACCGGCGTCCGACAGTGCGTGTGTGGAATACAATGCCCTGCTCGTCCCCACCGAATTACAGTCCGCCTTCATGCAGGGAATGATGGAACTGCTTGAGAAAAACAAAAACTGGGATGCGATTCACTTTGACGGCTTTGCCAGTGATGAGCTGGAAGCCTGGAACCTGCCCGTTTCCGAAGAGGGTTACCGCAAAATCGAAAGTCGCTATTTCGACCTCAAGCTGATCCGGGAGGAAGAACGGGAAGTCATTTCCGGCTTTGGTTATTCCACTCGTAAGAATCTGCGGAAGAACATGAAATCATACGGCGACCTGAATGAACAATGGGCGGAGAGCGTTGCCGAAGCGGAGGACATCTTTGCGGATCTGGTCGAGTTACACCAGACACGCTGGCAGAAAGAGGGGGAACCTGGTTCCTATGCCAGCCAGCGATTTACCGATTTCCATAAGGCACTAATCCAGAAACTGGTTCCCAGCGGACAGATGGGGTTGTTCCGCGTCAAGCTCGGGGAAGACATCATCGGTTGCGTGCAGGTCCTGATCGACCGCAACCGCGTGCTGTGCTACCAGGGTGGTTCTGCGGAATACCAGGGGAAACTGAGCCCGGGTGTGATCGCGGATTATCTCTGTATCGAAGAGTGCTTCCGTCGTGGATTCGATGCCTATGATTTCCTGGCCGGAAACAGCCACCACAAACAGAAGATGAGCACACATCACAGCTATCTCACATGGGCACAGGTGAAGCGCCCCCGCTGGAAATTCACCGCATTGAATACCCTGCGCAAAATCAAACAGACCATGCAGCTGATTCAGAAATCGAACGCCGACGAAGAATAAACGGCAACCGTATCAAGTTCAGTCGGAATCAATCTCTTATGAATGAAAATAACATGAGCACCATCGAAATCACTTCCAGCAACGAAACCAATGCCGCAGCTCAGAAATCGGCATCGCGGCTCCGGGTCTGTCATCTGAGCCTGACTCTGTGCACGGGCGGACTGGAGCGTTTACTGGTCGATTTTGCCCGGTTCCATAATGCAGAGGAATTCGAACTCGAATTCGTCGCGCTGGGAGAGATGGGAGCCCCTGCGGAAGAGATCCAGAAACTGGGCTGCCCCGTCATTCCCTTTCCGCTGACCGCCTCGGGTAAGCTGGGACGTATCCGTCAGTTGAAGGAGTTCTTTCTGGAGAAGAACTACGACCTGCTGCACACGCATAATGCGTACCCTCATTTTTACGGCACGCTGGCCGGGCGTCTCGCCGGGATCCCCGCGATCATCCAGACACGCCACGGCCGCCGCTTCGGAGAGACCTTTAACGAGCGGCTGCAGTTTGCGCTGGCCAGCCGCCTGGCGGATCGCGTGATTCCTGTCTCGGATGACACGGGAAACCGCTGTCGCTCAGTGGGCTGGTTGAATGAGCGTAAAGTGACCCGCATCTGGAACGGGATCGACCTGGATCGCTTTGCCTTTTCCGGACCGGCGGCAGAGATGCGGGCGATTACCGTTTCGCGACTGTCGCCTGAAAAGGATCTTGCGACGATGCTGCAAGCGGTGCGGCTGGTCGTTGATTCGATTCCTGAATTCGAGCTGATGATCGTGGGAGATGGTCCCGAACGCGCGAAACTGGAACAGATCACAACTGAACTCAACCTGGAATCCCATGTGCGTTTCCTGGGAGAGCGGAATGACGTCCCTGACCTGCTGACTCAAGCCGGCTTTTACGTTTCTTCTTCTCTGACAGAAGGAATTTCACTGACCCTGCTGGAAGCCATGTCGGTCGGATTACCGATTGTGGCTACGGCCGTCGGTGGAAATCCGGAGATTGTCCAGCAACCGGAAACCGGCCTGCTGGTCCCCGCGGCGAATGCGTCGCTGCTTGCGGAGGCCATCTGTCAAATGTGTACTCAGCCTCAGAAATGGCTGACTATGGGCCAGTCGGCCCGCGAACGTGTCGAACAGCACTTCAATGTGCGTTCAATGATCAAAGACTACGAAATCCTGTATCAACAGATTTTGAATCTACAAGTTAAGTGAACCCGCCATGAATATGAATTTAACCTGTACTCAGCACGATCTGTCACGCGACCCGGAAATAGAAAAAGCCGCGCCGTTTGACGATCTGCAAATCAGTTTCTATGCCGTGCAGATGGAAGACCTGCAACCGATGTCCCAGTTCTACCAGAACTGGCTGGCACTGTTTGAACAGGATTCACACGCACTATTGAACCATCACCCGGATTATCTATTGTACCTGCAACCGCAGTTAAAGAAATCGTTCCCGGATCGCCCCAGTTACGTGATGTTTTGCCGTCACCAGGGCAAGCTGGTTGCTGCAGGCATCTGTTGTCCTAAAGACATCAGCACGAAGACACTGCGTGGTATGGGACCGGCTCGAGTGCTGCAAGGCTATTATTTAAAGGGTAACAGTTTTCTGCTGGAGCAGGCATACCAGGATAATTCTGCGTTTCTGGAATTCCTGCTGGAGACGACGCTCAAATTCTGTCAGCAGCAACATGGAGCATTTCTGTTTCTGGAAGATGTGCACCTCGACTCGCCCGTGAAAGCCTGTCTGGATCGGATGGAAGGACGTTGCTTGACCTATTCCCATACGGGTTTTCAGCCGCGCAGCCTGATTCGCTTCCCGGAAAATGCTGCTGATTACTGGAACCAGTTCCGGTCTAAATCACGTCGTAAGCATCGCAAAATGATCCGGGATAACAGCCATCTCAAGCTGGTGCGGATCACTGAACCAGACCAGATCGCCGACTTCCTGAGTGCAGCTCATCAGGTTTCGAAAAACTCCTGGCAGAGTCAGCGCCTGGGATTGCGCGTGAAAAACAATGAACGGGAAGTCAACGAACTGATGTTCTACGCGTTGCACGGTGCCTTGCGTTCTTATCTGCTGATGGACGGAGATCGCCCCGTGGCGTTCAAAATCAGCAACCAGTTTCAGGGCGTTTTCAACGATCTCGAATTCGGTTTTGATCTGGATTACGCCAGCGCGTCACCGGGTGAAACGCTGTTATTACTGATCCTCGAAGATCTGACCGAGTATGACTCGCCCCGCACTTACGACTTCGGCGAAGGCGATGCGCAATACAAGCAGCGTTACAGCTCCGAGATCACGCACAGCGGTGCCGTGATGTTGTTGTCGAAAACGTTAAAAAACAAGAGCCTGCTCTGCTATCTGAATTCCTCTCGCAGGATTGATCAGGCAGCACGACACCTGTTGAAAACCTCCGGCATTTATACCGGTCTGCGACAACTGGTGCGATATGGAAAACTGGGCAGCAGGTAAGCTGGCCCAACAGTAGCGCATTGACTATCGAAAGATGGACGATTTATGAAAATCCTGTTCTTATCTAATGTGTTTCCGAATTCCCAGCACCCGGGAAAAGGGACGTTTAACGCTGCGATGATGCAGTCCCTGGGAGAACTTCACCAAACCCATGTGATCTCACCGGTCGCCTGGGTGGATGAGTGTTCTTCCCGGGTCAGGCAGCGGACTCGACTCGATCCCGACTGGCTGCCTTTTGAAGCGGCTAACGGATTGCGCGTTGATTATCCGCGGTTCTATTATCCACCAAAAATGTTGCACCAGCATTACGGTCAGTTCCTGTACTGGTCGATCCGGCCGACTTTGAATCGGGCTATCGCCCGGTTCCAGCCGGACGTCATTCTGTCGTACTGGCTGCACCCGGATGGAGAAGTCGCCGTCAGGGCAGCCCTCGAACACGGAATTCCCGCAGTCGTCATGACGGGGGGCAGCGATGTCTTGCTGTTGACCCGGAATCGACATCGGCGGCGGGCGATTCAATCCGTCCTGCAGCAGTCGGATGCTGTGATCACAGTGAGCCAGGACATCGAAGCGGCGGTGCAAAAGCTGCAGATCCATCCTGAGAAGATTCATACCATCTATCGGGGCGTGGATCGCAGCCGCTTCTGCCCCGGTGATCAACGGGCGGCCCGCGAGCGGCTGGGGCTCGATCCGGATCGCAAAGTAATTGTCAGTGTGGGGCGACTGGAACCCGTGAAAGGACATACGGTTCTGCTGGAAGCCTGTAAGAAAATAAGTAAGCAGGGGCCTCCATTTACATGCTATGTTTTAGGTAACGGCTCATTACATTCCCGTTTGAGCCAGAAAGTAACAGAGTACGGATTAGACAAGTTTTTCCAGTTGCAGGGATCACAACCACAGTCCCGACTGGCAGACTGGTATCGGGCCGCCGATGTCGTTGCCCTGCCCAGTCTTTCAGAGGGGGTACCCAATGTGCTGCTGGAAGCGATTTCCTGCGGAAGCCGTTTCGTGGCCAGTCGCGTGGGCGGGATTCCGGAGATCGCCGATCCCCTCCAGGATCGGCTGGTGACTCCGAACAATCCACAGCTGCTAGCAGACGCCCTGTCGGGCATGCTGGCGGTGCCTGCGATTCCGGAGCAACGGGTTTTCGAACCTTTGACCTGGCAGGAGTCCGCTGTGCAACTGAGTCAGATTTTGTCTGACTGCAGTACGCGGTATTCAGCCGGTCTAACGGAGCAGCAGAAATCGCGATCGTCTTACCGTCGTAACAACAGAAAACTCAGACAACCAGTTTGAAATTCGAACATGAACCAGATTCGCCAGTTGATAAAGCGTTCGTTGACTGCAGTCGTCCCACGGCGACTGTATCTGGTTCAAGGTACGTCTCCCCATCCGGTTCTGTCCTCAGAGACACCAGCGGGTCCCCACTCGCAGGCTCCCGTACCGCTGGCGTTGACCTTTGATGATGGTCCGCATCCGGAGTACACCCCCCGCCTGCTGGATCTACTGCTGCAGTATCAGCAACAGGCGACTTTTTTCGTGATCGGCGCCCAGGCACAACGTCACCCCGAGATCATCCAGCGGATGGTTCAGGAAGGTCACGAAATCGGCAATCACACCCTGACTCACAGCGAGCCTGCACAGACGACAGCCAGACAGTTCCTGGCAGAGATCGATCAGACAGACCGGATTCTGAGTGATATCACCGGCAGCATTCCGCGCCTGGTGCGGCCTCCCAAAGGAAAACTGTCCGCGGGCAAAATGCTGGGGCTCTGGCGGCGTCACAAAACCATCGTGCTCTGGGATACCGATCCGCGGGATTACCAGATGACCGAAAACTCACAAATCAACCAGTGGTGCGAACGCTTTCAACCGCAGGCAGGGAATTTCTGCCTGATGCACGACAATCACCCCTACGCGATCGAAGCGGTACGTCAGCTTTCGGAACACACACAATATGATATCCGCTCCCTGGGAGTCAGCCACTGGCTTGCTTCCGGTACGAAACCAGCGCCAGTCAAACAACGGGCTTCTGCCTGAGTGTATACAAAGGAATTTCTGATATATGTCTACCATCCTCTCTCAACCTGTCGATCTGTCCGATTCGGGAGAACAGCCGCGTCCACAGGAGTCACGTAAGCGACTGCTGCTGGTGAGCTATCATTTCCCCCCGGTTGGCGGTGCCGGCGTACAGCGTCCCGTCAAGTTCGTGAAATACCTGAAGCAGTTTGGCTGGGATGTGAGCGTGCTGATGGCTGCCAACCCTTCGGTACCGGTATTCGATAACAGCCTGCTGGTCGATATTCCTGAAGGCACACATCTGGAAAAGGCACGGACCTGGGAACCGGACTACACACTCAAGAAGAATATGGCTCAGAAGCAGGAAGAGGCGCAAAAAGTGAGCCTGTCAGGTTCGCTCAAGTCATCCTGCAAAAAGGTGGTCAAAGCGGGTGCGGGAATGTTGCTGCAGCCCGATGCGCAGATCCTCTGGTATCCGAATGCACTCAAGGCCGGTAAGCGGCTGCTGAAGCGGGTCCCCCACGATGCCATCCTGGCAACCGCCCCGCCCTATTCGAACCTGATTCTGGCCAGCAAACTCAAAAAAATATTCCATCTGCCCCTGATTTCAGATTTCCGTGACGAGTGGGATCTGAGCAGTAAGTACCTGGAAAATCATCAGCGGGACCGGATCTCGGATCTGATTCAGACCCGGTTACAGAAAAAAGTCATGCGTCACTCAGACGCGATTGTCGCTACCACGAAGGCCAGCACGCAGCGTCTGTTGGACCGGGCGGAGCAGTTTGGCGCCTCGCCTGTCGGACAGTGTATCTATAACGGCTACGATCCGGATGACTTTGACACGCCGCATGAGACGTCATCGACTTACACACCAGAGAGTGGCAGAAAGTTTCGGATTGTCTATACGGGAACACTCTGGAACCTGACCACGATTGAACCACTCGTGCGGGCGATTGAAGCCGTACATCAGTCACAACCTGCGATCCTGAAGCATCTGGAACTGCAGGTGATTGGGAGAAAGACACCCGAACAGCGGGAAATTCTGGATCGTCTGAACCAGACGGACTGCACATTGATTTGCGAAGACTACTGTGCCCACCACGAAGCCTTGAAAAAGATGGCAGCCGCGGATGCACTCTGCCTGCTGCTCAGCGATGTGGAAGGCGCCGATCGCGTGGCACCGGCCAAGCTGTTTGAATACCTGGCAATCCAGCGGGAAATCCTGTCGATTACCCCTGAAGGAGAAACGGCGGGGATTCTGCAGGACTTCTGGCCGGAGGGGAATTTCCGTGCCAGCGAAACCGACAAACTCGCTCACTGGCTGATCAATCGCCTGAGTGGCCAAACGGTCTCACCGATGCCTCATCCGGAAAAACGGGAACAGTTCCAGCGGGAACACCAGGCTGGACAACTGGCGGAACTGTTAAACCAACTGGTCCATCACCGGATCTGATTACTTCGAATCGAAATGGGCTGAACATGAAATTCTGGGAAGATCTCAAAGCAAAATCAGAATGGTGCTACGGCAGCGTGACTGCGCGGAGCCTGCTGAAAACGTGCCTGACAGACGGTACGATGGCGATGCTCTGGTACCGCCTGATGCAGTGGGCAAGTGCCTGGAAACTGGCGCCGCTGGCCATGATCTTCAATAAATGTAATGCGATCTTCTGCCAGTGCATCATTGGACGCGGTGCGGATTTCGGTCGCCGTCTGGTGATCATCCACAGCCAGGGAATCGTGATTAACGGCTCCGTCAAGGCCGGTGATGACATCAAACTGGAACACCAGGTGACCATCGGCGCGGAACGCAACACCTCTCCTCGACTGGGATCGGACATCTTTATCGGTGCGGGAGCCAAGGTGATTGGTGCGGTTGAAATTGGCTCGCACTCGAAGATCGGGGCGAATGCGGTCGTCGTGAAAGACGTCGCAGCGCACACCACCGTCGGCGGGATTCCTGCAAAAGTGATTAAGGTTCATCAGCAGGCGGAACCTGTCAGCAGAACAGAAATCAATCAGGCCGAACTCCCCTACAAACAACATCAGCCAAAGGTGGCGCCATGATATCCACACTCTTCATCAGCCTCTTCTGGGGATCCGTCGCGTTGATCGCCTACGCCTATGTCGGCTATCCACTGCTGATCTGGTTGCTTTCACGGCATCATTCCCGACGTGCGGAACCATTAACGAACAATCAGGGCGAAACGGCAACGACGGGGGAACTCCCCTTTGTGTCAATTATTATCGCCGCCTATCGGGAAGAGAATGTCATTCTCGATCGTTTGAATAATCTTGCGCAGTTGGACTACCCTGCCGACAAACTTGAGGTGCTGATCGGCTGCGACGGGAACGAAGACCTGACCGGCGAACTGGTCACCATGTATGACGATGACCGCGTGCGTCTGCTGCAATTCGAAGAACGGCGGGGCAAGTCATCGGTTTTAAATGACTGCGTGCCAGCGGCCCGTGGTGAAATCCTGGTCTTCTCTGATGCCAATACGCACATGGATCCACAGTGCCTCAAACAGCTGGTACGACACTTTGACGATGAAACCATCGGTGGTGTCTGCGGGCAGTTGATTCTCGAGGATTCGGAGACGGGAAAAAATGTGGACGGCCTGTATTGGAAATATGAAAACTTCCTGAAACAGTGTGAAACCAACCTCGGAGCCGTACTGGGCGTAAACGGTGCACTGTATGCCTTACGCAAGTCGATCTACATGCCCATTCCACCAGAAACGATCATTGACGATTTCCTGATCGGGATGCGGGTCCATCTGATGGGCCGGCGCCTGATCTATGACGGCAGTGCTTTCGCGACCGAGGAATCTGCCACTTCGGTACAGGCAGAATTCAAGCGTCGTGTCCGCATCGGTACCGGCGGTTTCCAGAGTTTACGACACCTGAAGGGGCTGTTGAGTCCTCGATATGGATATATCGCTTTTGCATTCTGGTCACACAAACTGTTGCGCTGGTTCTGTCCGGTCTTCATGACCGTGGCGTTGCTGGCGAATCTGTGCCTGCTAAATCAGACACTCTACCAGGTCACCTTACTGGGCCAGGGACTGTTTTACCTGTCTGCCTTCCTGGGTATGAAACTCGCGAGTCGAGGGGGCGTGCTCCGTAAACTCTGTCGGGTTCCGGGCATGTTCGTGCAGATGAACCTGGCACTGGGAATTGGCCTGTTCCGCTGGCTCTTCACGCGACAGACCGGCACCTGGGAACGGACCGAACGCAGTGCCTCACGCGTGGTACCTGTCGATGAAGCGTTTCCCCTGGAACAGCAGAGCGACCTTGATCCGGAAACTTTTGAGAATCATATCCCCTCTCATCATTCATAAAGATATCTGTCATGAATACATTTCTATTTGCCTGTATCGCAATGCTCAGCCTGCTGGTGATGGCGTGCGTCGGCTTCGTTTCCCTGGCGATTCGTGCCCGGAACATGCAGTACTGGCTGCCCGCTTATCTGTTTCAGAAGAAGCAGGATCGGCCGATTAGATTTACCCCGGAACAGCCCCGGCATATCTTCATCGCGGTTTGCGATCACTATGAACCGGAATGGGGTAATCCGCAGAAAGCGGAAGCGATCGCCCGCGTGGACCGCTGGTGTGAAGAATATCCGGCCCGCTTCTCGCGTTTCAGTGATTCGCGGGGACAGGTGCCTCAGCATACGTTCTTCTTTCCGCAGGATCAGTATCAGCCCGAGTACCTGGATCGCCTGGCGCGACTCTGCAAACAGGGATTCGGCGATGTAGAGATCCACCTGCACCACGACAATGACACGGCCGAGGGGTTGCGTCAGAAAATGAACGATTTTCGCAAGACCCTCTACGAACGACATGGACTGCTGCGCAAGGATCCTGAGACCGGCGAAATTCTCTACAGTTTCATTCATGGAAACTGGGCTCTATGTAACTCGCGTCCGGATGGTCGCTGGTGTGGGGTCGACAATGAAATCGATGTGCTGCTGGAGACAGGCTGCTACGCCGACCTGACGATGCCTTCGGCTCCCAGTGACACCCAGACACGTATCATCAACAGCATCTATTATGCGAAGAATCAGCCTGGCAAGTGTAAATCACACGATGCAGGAACGCTCGCGCACGTTGGTCAGACTCCCGAGCGTGACAGCCTGCTGATGATCCAGGGACCGTTGGGACTCGACTGGAATCAACGGAAATGGGGATTCATGCCCGGGATTGAGAACTCGGACCTGCACGGTGGTCGTCCGGCAACGATCTCACGTTTCCGGCACTGGCTGGCGGCAGATGTGCATGTGGCAGGACGGCCTGACTGGACCTTTATCAAGCTGCACACCCATGGCGCCAAACCTGGTAATCTGGAGACTCTGCTGGGACCGGAAACGGAGGCGTTTCATGCAGAATTGCGTCGCGAAGCCGCCCGGCATCCCGAGTGGAAATATTATTACGTGACCGCGTGGGAAATGGCAGCGCTGATTCACCAGGCGGAACAGGGATACACAACGCCCGATTTTGAAGCGATTCATCCTGTTTCCCATCAGGAATCTGCTGTTCCGGTCTGATAAAAAGTAGGGCAGGCACCCGTTTCGTTCTAGAATCCGGGCAGATTCGGATTGACCAGATTTTCGAGATTTGTCAATATCAGCGCCAGACGGTCAGTGATTCTCAACTGACGTGTCGTCCCCTGTTTTTATATCAGTTCTGCGGCTGACAACCGCGGTGACTGAAAATGAGTCCTTTCTCTGTTGTCTGACTTGAGTTACTACATACATCACCCCCTTCTTTGAGCATCCCTCAAGCGTATTCTGCGGTGAAGTCGCTGCTGGCAGAATAACAACAGGATTTGATTCAGACTCATCATCGTTTCAAGGAGGAAACAACATGAGTGTGATCTTAGTGCACACAGGCGTATCTCATACGCGCATTGAATATAGTATCTGGGAAGCACTGAATCAGACCTGGCCTCATTCCTCCACGATTGCCCGTTTCGGAACCGGTTTTTCTCCGGATAAGGAAGTGGATGTTTCCCGGGCAAATCTGATCATCAGCACGAGCCTCGAAGCAGCCGCCTCGATCAAATGCCAGCACCACCAGTTGCATATGTGCTACCTGGAACCGATCGCCAGCAATCAGCAGCCCATCGATCACCAGCTGGTCAACTCACTAACTGAAGTGGAGTTCGTTGTACCGACCAAAACGCTTTTGAATCAGAACCGGGATCGTTTCACTTCATTTGTACGTCCTCCCGTTGATACTGATTTTTTCAGTTCCGGCTATGAAAGACGGAATGATTTCTATCTGCTGGTTGTCGACGGCCCCTGGACTGCGCAGGAACAACTGGCCGTCGATGCCTGTGTGGCTCTCAAACAGAGTCTGTCGATCATCGGGATTCCTGCAGAACAGGTCCCCGCTGCCGTTCACAATGAAGCTCAAGTGGAAATCATCGGTGCCATCGATGATCAGACTCTGCGAGATCAGTATCGGCTCTGCAAAGCAGTGATCTGCCCACGGGATGTTGACTTTGATCTGTCTGCCCAGGAAGCACAGAGCTGTGGTGCCCCGGTGGTGATCTTTGGAGGCTGTGAAGCAGCCCAGTCAGTCATCTGCTTTGAGCAGCATGGACTGGGAAGTGGAATCCATTTCTCAGAACAGAGTCCCGCCTCACTGATCTCTGCGATGCGCGAGCTGGAGCTCCGTCCGCAGCGTTGCCAGTCCGTGATCGGCTGGTGCTGTGCAGCCCAGTTTTCGTACCAGCAGTTCCAGCTGAACTTCAACCAGGCAATTGCCAAAGAAATCGCCTACCGGATTCAGTGTGCTCAACGCCAGAGTCAGGCAGACGATCAACAGGATCAGGGGCCTGCCGAAGAGCGGGCTGCCGCTTAAATCAGATTGCCTGACAAGGATCTGGTGCAGAAAGTCAACCCTGAAAAGAAACACACTCCAGGTATTCTGCAGAACCTTTTCCTAATAGATATTTGAATCCGTTGCGCTAAGAACAACGGTTTCCTGGACGACTGCGGATACGGAGCTCTGTCAGGTCTGTTCCAGCTGCGGCATCCAGGCTGTCAGCAGGATTCTGTAGCAACATCGCATCCTATTCCTCTATTTTGCAACAGTTTACTAACGTCTGTTGCTAATGCAAAGATGTCGTTTGGCAATCCATTCTGAGCCTCCTTCTTTATAGTTTTGTGGCTTTCACGCCTACATATTGGGGCTCATTGATGGCTGAACCAAACCCATAACCCCTATACCCCCTGCCCCTGCCTGTTTACATAACTGGATCTAGAGGGTTCATTCTTGGGCGAGTGTAACAGGTGGCTGCTCAGGTTCTGGATTGCCGATTTGCGGCAGCCGATATTCATAGGTAGATAGCGCAGCTGAAACACTCTCCCGCTTCAAGTGCAGCTTGAATCAAACTTGAATCAAATGGGTGTTCGAAATTACAACTCACTCGCCTCACAAGGATGTGTCAGGTTTATGACTCAGCAAACCGTCGAAAATCTTGAAGCCCGCGTCAAAGAGCTGGAAGCTCAAGTCCAGGATTATCAGAAGCAGCTCATTCAGGCACAGAAGATGAGCTCCGTGGGTGCCCTGGCTTCATCAATCACGCATGAATTCAACAATATTCTCACGACCGTGATCAACTACGCGAAGCTGGGCCTGCGTCACAAAGAGGAAGAACGCCGGGACAAAGCGTTTACCAAGATTCTCTCCGCCGGTCAGCGGGCCGCCAAGATCACCACCGGCATGCTCTCGTATGCTCGCGGTAATGAGAGTCGCCAGGAACCGGTCGACCTGGTCGTGCTGGTCAAGAGCGTGATCGCCCTGGTGGAAAAAGACCTGACGATGAACCGCGTCAATCTGCATACTCATTTTGATGCTCAGCCGGAAGTCACGTTGAATCCGAACCAGATCCAGCAGGTGCTTGTCAATCTGATCGTGAATGCCCGTCAGGCGATGCCCGGCGGCGGCAGACTCGATCTGGCGGTGCGAGTGAATGCGGAATCGAACCTGGCCGAGGTGATTGTGCGCGACAGCGGTTCTGGTATTCCGCCCGAGCAGCTGCACCATATCTTTGAACAGTTTTACACGACCAAAGAAGCAGACGAGAATGGTCAGGGAGGCACCGGACTGGGACTGTCACTGGCCAAAGAGGTCATGGAGGCCCATAACGGACGCATCCGTGTTGAGAGTGCCGTTGGTAAAGGGACTGCTTTCACACTGAAATTCCCACTCTCGGCAGCAGCCATCGAAGCGGCCTGATTCGAGGCCTTTTCAGGCAACGGGCCATTCTGAGTCGGTCAATGGGATCCGAGTTTTTTGCCTGTTTCCATTGAATTTCATAAAGCGTTATAATATATACTCTTATTCTCAAGCCGGAGTGGCGGAATCGGCAGACGCGCTGGATTCAAAATCCAGTGGGGGTAAACCCCGTGCGGGTTCAAGTCCCGCCTCCGGTACTATGAAAACCCGACAGGAAATGGTGTGAAACCTTTCCCGTCGGGTTTTTGTGTTTTGAGGGTACCTGAAACTCAGAGATTCTTCAGATGTACGTGAGTTTGTCTAAGAATGCCGGTCCGTTTCCGCGGGTGATCTTTTTTCGTTACCAGATGCCTGGGATCAGCTTATAGCGCACCCGCAATGCGTATTCCCGGTACCCGTTCAATTCTGCCTGCAGGGTCTGGTCTTCCCAGTGGGTTCGCACAATCAACACCAGGGAGGCGATTCCAGCTGGAATCAAGGCCCACAGGGATCCCAACGAAAGCGGCATGCCGATGGCAGTGAGGATTCCCCCGACATAGCCGGGATGACGCATGATGGCATAAGGGCCTGTGTCGATCACCGCATGCCCGCGATCTGTTTGAATCCGCACGGTGACTTCAAAGAACTTGTTCACGGCTTCGGCCCAGGTGACAATTACCATCCCGGCCAGCAGCATAAAATAGCCGACGATGCAGATCCACCACGGAACCGGAAACCAATGGAATCGACTCTCGTCGAGAGCCGCTATGGGGACGATGGCCAGCATCGATGGAAAGTAAAAACCGAGCAGGATTCTGTCCCACTGTTTCGTTCCTTGGTGGAAGTGACTTCTCGCGACAATGACTTCGGGATTTACACGCTGAAGAACTACGAATCCTGCTGAGACGACCACCAGCAGAAAGAGAATGAACAGCCAGCCCTTCGACCATGTCCATGTTCCCGCAGGCAGGAACATAAACAGAGCGAAGAAGAGAGGCAGGCCAATCAGATCCAGAACCAGACGGCGGCGATTGATGCCCTGAGGTGTTTTCTCCGAGTCACTGTCAGCGGCCATGAATCGTTCCTCATTTCTCGCTTACGAACTCAGCAATCCAGTCTGGATCATATTAACTCCTGCATCAAGGTTGCTTCGCCAGGTCCAGAAAGACGACGTGCGAGGGGTTACCGACGGCAGCGTAGTGGTCTGTGAAGTGCAACTTGCCTGTTGCTTTATCGACCTTGAACACGGCCACGCTGTCGGCCCGCTGGTTACAGCAGTAGAGAAATTCGCCGGTCGGGTCGAAGCTGAAGCTGCGGGGATAATTGCCGCGGGTCCATTCATCAGCTACCCAGGTCAGTTCGCCGTTGGCGCCGACGGAAAAGATGCCGATGCTGTCGTGCAGCCGGTTGCCGGCATAGACGTACTTCCCGTCTTCCGAGACCAGAATTTCCGAGCAGAAGTTACTGCCTTTGAAACCATCCGGCAGTGTCGAGATGGTCTGCCGGGCGGTCAGTGTGCCAGCCTTTGGATCGAAATCGAAGAGGACCAGCGTCGAACCTTCTTCCTGGATCGAATAGAACCAGCGTCCGTTCGGATGGAAGTGGAAGTGCCGGGGTCCGTCGCCGGGAGGCAGAGAGACTGCAGCCTGATCATTCGGCGAGAGTTTGCCCGTTTTTTCATCGAACTTCCAGATGTAGATTTTGTCCAGTCCGAGATCGACATGAAACACAAAGCGACCGGAGGGATCGGCCTGAATCATGTGAGCGTGCGTATGATCGTGACCACTGAAGGCGAAGCTACCTTCGGGGGCATTCGTGGCTGTGGTGGGACCGATTTTGCCGGCATCATTTTTGACATCGGTGGCTTCGCCGAGTGAGCCGTCTTTCAGAATGGGGAGCACGGAAATCGAACCGCCGAAATAATTCGCAATCAGCAGGTATTTTCCTGAGGGATGGATGCTGACATAGGTCGGCCCGTCTCCCCCCGAGTTGACCTTGTTGAGTTCTGTGAGCGAGCCGTCTTCCCGGTTGATCTTGAAGGCGGAGACGGAACCATGCTTTTCCTGGCCGACCCGATCGGTTTCATTGGTCGAATAAAGGCGTGTGCCTTCCGCGTTGACGGCCAGACAACTGGGGCTGGTTCCCATCCGCTGAATGCCGGCGGGAGTCATTGCTCCCGTTTCGCGATCGATCTGGAAGAGATGAATGCCGCGTCCGTTACCGGGTGGCAGGTCGACCTGGGTATCGAGCACATCCTGAAGCGGAGAACTGAAGGTGCCGACATAGGCCATCAGGGGTTTGTCCGAGGATTTTGATTCCGCGTAGGCCAGTCCGGCGACCAGTGGAAAGGTTCCGGTCAGAGCGAGAGATGTTTTCAGAAACGAGCGGCGGGATGTTTTGGGAGATTGCATGGTGTGAGTTTCTATTATCATCAGGAGAAATTTCAGGATGTCGGGCTTCGATCATAGCTCGCGTGGGGAGAGAATGCATCTGAAATCGCCGATTCTTTGGGAGACAAAATCGGATCCTGATCGGGGTGTGTACAGAATTTGTTTAACTCAACCACACCTCCTGCCTGCAGCATGTCGGATCGCTGGCTGGTGTGATTCTTTGTCCGCATTTAACTTGCCTGAACCTAAAGTGGAAGATAGACTTAAATTACTTCTCTCTGATGTCGAAAGACACACACTCACAGAACGAAGGCAGGCACAAACTTCGCTTCATCAGCCCCCCATGCGCGCGGGGTCTGATCCGATTTGACTCAGCTGAAAGTTTGCCTACATGTCTGCTACTCGCTTACTCCCTGCTGTTCCGGGGAACTGGAACCGCTGTCTGTCCACATTCTCTCTCTGCCTGTTCCTGCTGCTGGTTTCTGCAGGTTGTCAAAAGCCTCAGCCTGGTGATTCCACAGCGGAAAAAGACGACTCTTCAGCTTTGTCTGCCGAACAGTCACCCTCAAAAGATTCTGCCACTGCGGAGGAAAAGACCATCGATCCCAAAATGGTGACGAAACCAGGGGAGCCGATGACGGTCGAACGTTATCAGCAGGTGAAAGCGCACTTGAAAGACATTGGCCTGGCCCTGCATTACTCACATGATAAAAACCGGTCTTTCTTACCATCACAGGAAGAACATCCTGAATATTACGATGAGAATGGTCAGTTGAAAGTCAGCTGGCGGGTCCACATTCTGCCCTTTCTGAGTCAGAAACCGCTATACGATCAATTCAAACTGGATGAAGCCTGGGATAGTCCAGCCAATGCCCCGCTGGCAAAGAAGATGCCCGAGGTTTACCGCTCTCCCGATACCCCGATCGGCTCAGACAAGACCCGCTTCCGTGTCTTTGAAGGACGATGGGGAAAAAACTCGAGAGGCAGAGAGACGCCATCTACCCTATTTCCTGTCGGTAAACCTGTATCCATGCGGAATGTGAAAGACGGGACTTCGAATACCGTTATGGTTGTTGAAGCAGGCCCGGACAAAGCTGTAGAGTGGACTCGGCCCGGTGGTTTGAATTTGGAACATCCGAAGGAAGAATTCGGAGCCGCTGGTCGTGGCATTCCGGTACTGCTGGCCGATGGCGCGACTCTCTGTTTCAAACGGGATATCGATGACTCGCAATGGAAAGCCTTGATTGGTCCGGATGATGCTACCGTCGTTGACTACCGAGAATTCGTCATCGTCCATACCACTCTGAAGCCAGGGCAGATCAAGGTCCTGCAACAGCTTCGCGAGATTACCATGGCATTTTACGACTATGACAACAAATACAGGCGGTTTCCGCCCGCGGATGAACATCTCGTCGACGGTAAACCCAACTTGAGTTGGCGCGTGCATCTGCTGCCCTTCATGGGACAGGAGGCACTGTATCAACAGTTCAAACTGGATGAGCCCTGGGATAGCCCCCACAACAAAGCCTTAATAGTAAAAATGCCGGCGATTTATCAGTTTGGTTCCGCAGGTAAGCCAGGCGAAACACGTTTGATGACCTTTTCCGGAGAAAAGACGCCGTTTCCCGGGGGGCCGGGCCCACGTATCAGAGATATCACTGACGGGACTTCCAATACGATCTTCTTCGTGATCGCTGCAGCGGAGAAAGCGGTGCCCTGGACGAAACCGGAAGACCTGCCCTTTGATCCTGCTGACCCGGTCAAAGCCCTCGGTACGTTAACCACGCCTGTGATCCCCGCTGTGATGATGGATGGCTCGACAATGGGAATTCCTGTGAACATCCCCGCGAAGTCGCTGGCGAATCTGATTCAGCCGGCAGACGGTAATGTGATCACGGTTGATCTGCTCCCCTACAAACCTGAATAAGATTGGAAACAGGCACTGATTTTTCCACCTGTTTTCACTTTAAAGCGAACCTCTCTGACAGAACCATGGAGACGAGAATGTCTATTCAGAATCGAATTCTGCTGCTGGCGTTGCTGATGGTAGCAGTCACAGTTCCGAGCGGATGCCAGAAACAGCCTGCTGAGAATCCCACAACGGAAGAAGCTGCCACCGAGACTGGTGCACCGGCAGAGACGGTCGCTCAACCGGAAGAGCCAAAGATCGCCCCGGAGATGATGACCAAAGCGGGTGAACCGATGACTGCCGCACGTTACAAGGCGGTTGGAAATCAGCTCAAGCAGATTGGTCTGGCACTGCATAACCTGCACGATCAAACACAGTATTTCCTGCCGCCCCAAGAGAAACATCCTGAATTTTATGACGAGAATGGTCGGCTGAAAGTCAGCTGGCGGGTGCACCTCCTGCCTTACATGGACCAGAAGCCGCTGTATGATCAGTTCAAGCTGGATGAAGCCTGGGACAGTCCAAATAATGCGCCGCTGGCGAAGAACATGCCTGATGTCTTTAAATCGCCGGACACACCTGCCGACTCAAACAAAACCCGCTTTCGGGTATTTGAAGGGAAACGGGAGAAAAATAGTGAGGGAGAGGAGAAAATGACCACTCTGTTCCCCCTGGGGCAGCCTGCCCGTATGCGAGACACGCTAGACGGTACTTCGAACACGATCATCGTGGTCGAAGCTGGCCCCGACAAAGCTATCGAATGGACGAAACCGGGTGGTCTGAACCCGGCGCAGCCAAATGCCGAACTGGGAGAAACTGCTTCACAGGTTGCGATTCTGAAAGGGGATGGATCCATATCACTCGTTAAAAAGGATCTGGAAGACGCGCAATGGAAAGAGATGATCGGCCCGCAGGACTTCACGCGGATTGATTGGGATGCTATCGAAGTCAAACCGGGACAGAAAGAATAACTGTCAACGACGAACGGTATTATATCACCACCCAACCCACGTAGTTTTTTATAAGACACCCAGACGACCATGACCATCAGTTTTGAATGCAGGCAGTGCGGTAAGAAATATAAAGTCGGCGACGATAAAGCCGGTAAGAAAATCAAATGCAAAGCGTGCGAAGCGGTGATGAAAATCCCGGTTCCCGCTGGTGATGATTTTCTGGAAGCGTTTGAGGAAGAAGAGGAAATGGATTATTCGCCACCGACACGACGGCGGAAGAAGAGCCCCTCGACGCCGGCGAAATCCAAGCGAAAGAAGCAGACGGCTTCCAAAGTCAAACCGGGGCCGCTGATCGCGATCGGTGCCGTGGTTCTGCTGCTGGGGGGCGGAGGTTATTTTCTGCTGACCTGGGGCGCCCCGGGAGGCAAGATCATGAAGCGTATCACCGACAAGGCGGACGATATGATCAACTCTCAAATGAACGGGGGAAATTCGCAGCAGGTCCGGGAGTCAGAGGCAGACAGCATGAAAAAGATCGGGCTGGCCTTTCATCACTATCACGATTCCTTCACGCGATTCCCTTACGCCGATGCGCACCTGACCGACGGTAAACCGAATTTAAGCTGGCGGGTGCACCTGCTCCCGTTTCTGGGGCAGACGGAGTTGTATCAGCAGTTCAAGCTGGATGAGCCCTGGGACAGTCCGCATAACAAGGCCTTGATTACCAAAATGCCGGATGTCTACCGGACAGAAAATACCCTGCAGCCGGGCTTCACGTCTGTGATGACCTTCTCAGGCAAGGACACCCCGTTCAACGGCGGTCAGGGTTTACGCATGCGGAGTTTCACCGATGGTGTTTCCAACGTGATCCTGGCGGTCAAAGCAGGCCCGGATAAAGCGGTTCCCTGGACACAGCCAATCGACCTGCCCTTCAATCCTGGCAATCCGATCAGCGCACTGGGACAAGCTACCAATGGGGGATTCCTGTGCATCATGGGTGATGGTGCACTGCGAACGATTCCGACCAGTATTTCGCCACAAACGCTCAGTCTGGCAATCCAGCATCGGGACGGTCAGAGCCTGCCGATCTTCTGAGTGGGTACAACATTGCCATAAGCTATTTATATATAGAGTTTTACTGTCATTTCTTAATGACATGAAATTTTAAGGTAGAGAAGCTGAAAGTTATGGATACGTCTCTCCGAAACTGATATATTCACACATACAGATAATTCAATCCTGTATATCAACCCGCTCATTATCTGATTCACCCAACACTTACGCTTAAACTCAACGCCTCAACGTGCGGGCCACGTACGTTTGATCGCAACAGATAGCCAGAAAGCCCTGCCTCGCATGCTGTTGACTAACTGGTTGAAGTCCCTGACTTCACGATACCGAACTGTACGCTCACGTCGTCCCCGAAATCAGCGTTCTCGTCACCGGAACCGGTATCAGCCCGCGCTGAGTCGACGTCCGATTGGAATTGAAGAGTTGGAAGACCGCACGCTGCTGACCTCGATGATCAGTATTGATGATGTGAGTGTCTGGGAAGACACCAGTCTGGGTATGGTACAATTTACGATCACCCGAAGGGGAGAAAATCTGGGTGACCTGAACAGCGAACTCATAATCAGCTACTCAACTCAGGATGGGACAGCAACAGTTACTGATAATGATTATAATTCCGCATCCGGGACGATTCGCTTCTTTGCAAACCCTAATACAGTAAAACAAACAAAAACTATATTTGTCCGTCTGAATGATGATTCAATCACAGAAGGAAATGAAAGTTTCCAGCTGGTCCTCACAACCGAAGCGCAAGACGCAATATTAGTGAGGGATACTGGAACAGCTAAGATCTACAACGATGATCGCAACTCACTCAGCATTAATGATGTTACAGCACTGGAAAATGACATCTTCGTTTTTGAGGTGAGCCTTGATCATGCAGCAGGCACAGATATCACGTTCCTGGCAACTACTGAAAATGGAACTGCCAGCAACATATACGATAGAGATTTTACAACTCAGTCTAACATGCCCTATACCATCAAGGCAGGAGAATTAACCACTGAGATTAGCGTATATGTGCATGATGATGACTCTCGAGAGACTGATGAAACTTTTTTTGTCAAACTGAGTGCCCGGGAAAATAACAGTTATGAGTTCCCCTCATACTTAACTTTTTCAGACGACACAGGTCAGGGAACCATCTTGAATGACGATGGACTTCCCGGCTCTACTTTTCGACTTGACTCATCAAAAGTAATCGAAGGGAATGATGGCACTCAAATTCTGATTTATGATGTCGTCAGAACCGGGCAATCCGCGGGTGATTTAAATTTTGATTCGACCGTCGAATTCAGGACGTTGGATGGAACGGCTACGGCTGGAGAAGATTATTCAGACAGATGGACTACAGTCAATTTTTCAGCATCAGCGACTGAGACAGAACAGATCATCAGCGTGGAAGTTCCCATCCTGGGTGATGCTAAAAAGGAACTTTCTGAAACAGTCATTGGGCAGTTAAGTAATCCAACCAATGGCAGCATATTGAAAGGGAATGTAGATACCCTGTTGGCGACAGGGATTATTATCAATGATGATACAGATCTAATTTATCAGCAAGCCTACACCCCAGGTCCCCTACATGCCAATCATACCAATGAATATGCGGGAAGAATTATTGCCGTCGATGACGATGTCATGGTCATCGGTGTCCCTTACGGAGAGACAAATGAAGTGCATAATTCCGGGGCAGTCTACATCTATGTAAAAAACCAGCAAAATACTCCCCTCGACCAATCAGATGACACCTGGGAGTACGAAACAGTTCTGGTCCCTGATGATCCTGGAGAGTATGCTCATTTTGGCTCAAGCGTCGCCATCAATAACGACACCATTGTTGTCGGGGCAACCGGGAACGAGCGGAGCAAGATTTATATTTTCACGAAGGTCGGCAGTGACTGGAAATCGACAGCTCCCATTCTCAATTCGTTCACGGTCGATGGGCTGACAGACTCTTTCAACTCCTCGGAAATTGGCCGTTATTTATCGATCTATGATAATACGATTGTTGTTGGAGCTCCTGATTACGATGCGGGAAATGGTGCTGTCTTTGTATTCGATAATTCAGAAAATGACTGGTCTGCACCCACAATCAGTCTTTTGAGCCCCACGGTAAGCTCAAGCACTGATCAATACGGATTTGAGGTATCGATTTCGGGAGACCTGATTGTTGTTGGTGCATACCTGGACAGCGAGCTTGATCCATCGAGAGGCTCTGCCTACGTCTATACAAAAAATGGTGATGACTGGAGTACCATTCCACCAACCGAAGCCAAACTCACTTCTACTGATGGAAAGGGATTTGACTGGTTTGGTTATTCCGTAAGCACAAACGGAACAGAAGTCGCAATTGGCGCAAAGTACACAGACGACAATGGAAACTTAAGTGGTTCTGTGTATCTGTACTCCCGAAACGGTGATGACTGGACATCGACTGCGCCAAATGAAATAGAACTGACTGGTTATGCTCAATGGGACAAATTCGGCGACACGGTCATTTTGAGTGAGAATGAATTATTTGTTGGCGCATTTGAAGATGACACAGCTGGATATCTGAAAGGCGCCGTTTATATCTATTCTAAAACTGGTGACATATGGGATCTGAACACACTCGAAGAATCAGTATTAGTTCTTCCAGATGAAGAATACACTTCAATCGGCAGATTTGGTGAGGGAATTGCCTATTCGAACGGTAATCTGATTACAGGAGCCCCCTGGGTTGATATTCTGGGAAATCGCAGCGGAGGTATCTTTACTTATTACCAGAATGGAGCTTCGACCTGGGTGCCAGGATTTGAGTTTTCGCCAGACTCTGCACTGACCAAGCAAAATGAATATGAAGCATATGGAAATGTCGTCGCGGTCAGCGGTAATTATATGATTATCAGTGCAGCGGGCACTGACTCAAACCTTGCCCCTACCGGAGCAGTGTATGTTTATCGCAAGAACGACAGCGGGACTCCCCTCTTTTCCAGTGATGACACCTGGGAACTGGAAACAACGTTTGCAGCACCAGATCAGGAGCGGATTATCGATTTTGGCCAAAGTGTCGCCATCGATGGTACGACCATCATTGTGAGTGCAAGATTAGACGATGGAACGGGCGAAATCTATATATACGAAAGGAACGGTTCAGACTGGGTTTCAATCCCTCCCTCGATGACAGCACTTTACTCTCATGTTAACTCTTCCATCATCTGGCAAACCAGTCCTTACCACAGACCCATCTTTACAAAACAATCGATTGCCATTCAAGACGATACCATTGTCATCGGGAGTCGCAACGGAGTTACTTATCCAGGCTACCAGGGCGTTGTCTATGTCTACACCAGGAATGGGGCTAACTGGGCAGATCAGATACCGACGGAATCTGTTTTGACTGCTTCTGACGGGGAGGTGGACGATTCTTTCGGCTATGCTGTGGATATTGATGGAGACAAGATCGTTATCGGAGCTTTTGACGACACCGCTAGACGAGGAATTGCGTATCTTTATATCAAAGGCAGTCTGGGCTGGGATAATGCAACCGAAATAAAATTGATTGGTCATGATACACAGGTTCAAGATCGATTCGGGACGAGCGTAGCAATCGATGGCAATACAGTCGCGATAGGAGCCCCATTTGCAAATGAGGCAGGAACCCATGCGGGGGCAGTTTATATTTTTGATGGAACACATGGATGGGATAATCCTGAAGAGTATAAATTCACGCCTCAAGATTCAGATGTCACAAAACAACGTATGTACGGCGCGTCGATTTCTTTAAGAAATAATCAATTAGCAGTTGGCTTCGCTAATGAGCTCGATAATTATCTCTATACATCCAGTGGAACGGGTTCAGTCTATCTGTACGATGGCTCTGCTGGCTGGGATCCGAATAATGAAACGATGATCACAGCTGCAACAATACCGAAAGTATCTTTTGGTGGTTTTGGAACGAATGTAGCGTTGGACGATGATGGTAATCTGCTGCTGACCGAACTGTATGAAGCTATTTCAATTTCTAATTACAATATAGTCCACAGCTTTGTACGCCCTTATTTCGATGAGAGAATTGAAACAGACACATTAATTCCGCCTGCCCCCCTGTCAAATGAAGACCATATCGGTAATGCAATCGAAGTCAGTGGTGACTATATGGTCGTCGGGGCGATTCATAGTGACATTGCTACGACGGATGGCGGCGCTGCTTATGTCTACATTCGAAACAGACAGGGAACGCCAGATAATGAGTCAGACGATACGTGGGACTATCATTCCACTTTGACGGCGTTTGATGCTGAAGCTGGTGACCAGTTCGGGACGAGCATTGCCATTGATGGGGACACGATCGTGATTGGCAGTCTCCTCGACGACGACCAGGGGGACGACAGTGGTTCGGCTTATGTCTACAGACTCGTTGACAACGTATGGAGCCTGGAAGAAAAGCTGACAGCCACAGATGGCAGGGAAGGCGACCAGTTTGGTATTTCCGTGTCCATCGAAGATTCTACGATCGTCGTTGGCGCGCGTTACCATAACTACTTCATCTCAGCCTTTGATGATCATACCGGAGCCGCTTATGTTTTTGATCGATCCGGCACAGACTGGACACAAACCCAAAAGCTGACCGCGTCAAATCATAGTGATCAGGATGCGTTTGGGCACGATGTGCTGATCAAAAACGACGCCATCTACATCACCGGTCTGCGGGCAGCTGTAGACGATTCCCCATCGGGTACCGGTGCCATCTATATCTTTCATAACCAGGACGGAGCCTGGACTGAACAACAAATCATAGGCCCTCCCGATGGCGAATATGATGACTGGTTTGGCTATGATATTCATGTGGACGGAAATTTCTTAGGCGCCGTTTCAGCTGCAGATGATGAGTTTAAAGGATCTGTCTATCTCTTCATAAACAATGCAGGCACCTGGGAATTTCAGCAGAAGCTGACTCCCCCTGTGGCAAATCAACTTGACCGGTCCGCATTTTCCATTCGTATTTCAGGAACAACCCTTGCTATCGGCTCACTGCTGAGCGATGGACAGACAACCGATACGGGTGCTGTTTTTCTCTACCAGTTAATCAGTGGAGACTGGGTTGAGTCCCAGACTATTTCAGCTCTTGATGGAGCTGAGCAGGATTATTTTGGGCATGCAGTCGCTTTTTCCGGTGACCAGATTATTGTCGGTGCCCCTCAGAATGATGAAGCCGGCAACAATGTCGGGAAGGTCTATGTCTTCCGTACTTTTGCTCCCCAGATCAATATCATTCCCACCAGCCAGAAAGAGGGAGATCAGGGAGAGACGATTTTCACCTTCGAGGTGGAACGCGTTGGCCAGTCTTCTGGTGATTTAGACTTTGAGTCGACCATTGACTTTGAAACAGTAGACTTTAGTGCCACCCTTGCAGATCACGATTATGAATTTCAATCAGGGACAATCACATTCACAGCCGATTCGAATGCAATTCGTCAGACTCAGACCATAGAGATCACAGTCTATGGTGACGACATATTTGAAGGTGACGAAAAATTTGTTGTCAGACTGTCAAAACCATCAGACGGCACCATTCTCGGTAGCAACAGCGTCTTTGGCTGGATCGAAGAGGATGACCATGCAGAACTGGGGATTGAGAACACCACTGTCAACGAATCTGCCGGCACGGTAAGCATCACAGTTTCACTCGATAAGCCTGCAATCGGACGGGTCAGCGTAATGTATTCCACCGCTGATCAAACTGCAGACTCTCCAGCTGATTACGCTTCTACTACAGGCACTATCACATTCGAAGCTGGAGAATTGAGCAAAACCATTCAGGTTCCAATTACTGATAATGCCATAGTGGAAGGTAACGAAATATTTCTGGTCAATCTCACAGACCTGGTCGCCGAGGGTTCTGATGTCATCATCAGTCAGGGTCAGGCAGAGGTGACTATCGAGGATGACGACGAAGCGACTATCTCCATCGACGACGTCTCGGTCGACGAATCAGCGGGGACAGTTAATTTAATTGTCACTTTGAGCCAGGCATCTGCAAATACGGTCACCGTAGATTTCAGGCCCATCAATCAGACAGCAACAAAACCCGCTGACTATCTGGACCATACAGGCACGCTGAGCTTTTCACCTGGTGAACTGACCCAAACCATCACCTTCTCTATCGTTGATTCAGACCTCGTCGAGCGGGATGAACAGTTTCTGGTACTGCTCTCGAATATCCAGGCCGGGGGAGGAAACGTCACTTTTGCCCGAGATCGGGCTCAGGTCACCATTCTTAACGACGACCAGGCCAGTATGACGGTTGATGATGTTACCGTCGATGAAGATACGGGCACCGTGGAACTCACCGTTTCACTGGATCACACAGTCGACACCACTATCTCGGTAGAGTATGCGACAGCAGATCTGTCTGCTATTGCCGGAGATGATTACACTCCTCAGACCGGTACTTTGACATTCAGTCCTTTTACACTTACCAGGACCATCTCAATCCCGATTGTGAATTCAGATCTGGTGGAACTGGAAAAATCCTTCTTCGTGAATTTGAGTAACCTGCAGGCTAACGGTCGCGATGTGATTCTTGCCGACAGCCAGGCTGAAGTGACGATCACCGACGATGACCAGGCGCTAGTGACCATTGATGACATTACCGTCAATGAAGCCGACGGGACTGCAGAGGTCACCGTTTCGCTGGACAAGCCTGTCGCAAGTGAGATCAGTGTCGACTACACAACAGCCGGGCAGTCAGCCCTGGATACCGAAGATTTTGAATCCCAGTCCGGAACACTCACCTTCTCTGCCGGTCAGCAGACCAGGCTTATCAGTATTCCACTGGTGAATAACGAAGATCTGGAGTTAGACGAAAGTTTCAGTATCATACTGAGCGATCTGCAGAATCATGGATTTAATGTGGTTCTGGCTGATGCTCAGGCTGAGGTGACCATCGAGGATGACGAACAGGCCCGTTTTTCGATCGCGGATATCGACGTCAATGAAGCAGATGGGACTGCGATCCTGAATGTCACCCTGGACACCCCCTTACCTGTCACGGTCACCGTTGATTTCACGACTTCGAACCTGACTGCTGTTTCCCCGGATGACTATCAGTCGACATCAGGTACATTAACATTTCTGCCTGGCGAACTTCCCCAGACGATTACAATCGACATCGTTGATTCTGATCTGCTGGAAATCGATGAAACATTTCTGGTCACGCTGTCAAATCTTCAGTCGGGCAACGCGAACGTCATTCTGGGGGACAGCCAGGCGGAAGTGACCATTCATGATGATGATCAAGCCAGCCTGACAGTAGATGATGTGACTGTCGACGAGAACGCGGGCTCAGTTCTGTTAACCGTGTCACTGGATCAGGCAGCGGGTGACACAATCTCGATTGATTATGCGACGGCTGATCAGTCTGCAGTGGCCGACGATGATTATTCTTCACAGACGGGAACTTTGACATTTGCTCCCGGAGCACTCACTCAGACGATCTCGATCCCGATTGTTGACTCTGACCTGGTGGAACTGGAAGAGTCTTTCCTCGTCAATCTGAGCAACCTGCAGACCAATGGCTGGAATGTCAGCCTGACAGACGCCCAGGCGGTCGTGACGATCTCCGACGATGACCAGGCGCTAATGACTGTCGACGACATTTCCATCAATGAAGCAGAAGGGACTGCGGAAGTGACCGTTTCCCTGGATCAACCCGTTGCAGGTGAGATCAGTGTTCACTTTGAAACAGCAGACCAGACAGCCGTTGCAGGCGAAGATTACGAAGGCCAGTCCGGCACGATCACTTTTTCCGCCGGCCAGCAGACCAGGATCATCAGCATCCCCCTGATCGACACAAATCTCGTTGAACCGGATGAGCAGTTCCTGATCAATCTGAGCCAGCTACAGAATAATGGATTTGATGTGGTCCTGGCTGATGCCCAGGCAGAGGTCACCATTCGGGATAACGACCAGGCTCAGTTTACGATCGACGACATCATTGTAAGTGAAGCCGATGGGACTGCTGTCTTGACCGTTTCATTGAGTCACCCCGTCACATCGACGGTCACCATCGATTATGCAACGGCAGACGATTCGGCGCTCTCTCCCGAAGACTACCAGGCTCAAACAGGCACTCTGACGTTCCTGCCCGGTGAGCAGTCGCAGAGTATTACCATCGATCTTATCAATTCCGATCCGATCGAACTCGATGAACGCTTTCTGGTGAACCTCTCCAACATTCAGGCCGGAAGTGCAGATGTTGTGATAGGCGATCATCAGGGAGAGGTTACAATTCAGGATAACGAACAGGCACAGTTGATTGTAAGTGACCTGACCGTCAATGAGGCAGACGGGACGGCTGAAGTCGTAGTCACGCTGGATCAACCGGTAAACTTCGAAGTTCGAGTGAACTATTCACTGTCCGATGGGAAGGCCCGAAACTCACTCGACTACCAGAGTCAGTCCGGAACACTGATCTTTGCTCCTGGGGAACAGAGCAAAACAATCACGGTTGCCCTGATTGATAATGACAAGGTAGAAGAAATCGAAGATTTTCACGTAAATTTGTCTGGCCTCAACATACAGAGCGATGTCGTGATCATCGGCCGTTCCCAGGCAGATGTTTCCATCGTTGATGATGACCAGGCCCAGTTTTCAATCACCGATATCACCGTCGATGAAGCGGCAGGAATCGCCCGACTCTACATCTACCTGACGGATACCGTGTACGCGAACATCTCTGTCGATTACAGCACCGTAGATCAATCCGCTGTCAGCGATTCTGACTATCTGGCCAAATCGGGCAGGCTGACATTCACTCAGGGACAGACGGCCAAGAGTCTTACGATCACCATTACCGACGACCAGATAGTTGAAGGGCTAGAATCCTTCTACGTTCAGCTTTCGAATATTCAGGCGAACGGGGCGCAACTCACTTTTGCCAATGATTCTGGCGAAGTCACCATTGAGGACAATGACGAAGCCAGCCTGACGATGAGTGATGTGACCGTCGATGAATCGGCGGGAGTCGCATTAGTTTCACTGACACTGGACCAACCAGTCGAAGAGGCGGTTTCTCTTGATTTCAACACGCTGGACCAGAGTGCCCTGGCGAATGCGGACTACCAGCCTACAGCAGGTACGGTCACGTTTCAGCCGGGTGAAGTCTCACAGACGGTCAGCATCTCTCTGATCGACACGGATCTGGTGGAACTGACAGAATCGTTCCTGGTTCAGTTCACGAATCTGCAGGCCGGCGGTGCAAATATCGCGCTGAGTCGTAACCAGGCAGAGGTGACAATAACGGATGACGACCAGTCAAATATCACGATCGACGACATTTCGGTGGATGAGTCCGCCGCGAATGTGCTGGTTACCGTCTCGCTGGATGCCCCCGTCGATGCACCGGTGGTCATTAACTATGCAACCGCCAGTCAGACAGCCCAGTCACCGTCGGATTACGCTCACAGATCGGGATCGCTGACATTTACATCGGGAACACAGACCCAGACAATCAGCATTCCGATTGTCGATTCTGGTCTGCTGGAAATTGACGAAACATTGTCAGTGATCCTGTCAGGCCTGCAGGCTTCGGGACGGAATGTAATTCTGGCTGATGACCGGGCCGTAGTTACGATCCTCGATGATGACAGTGCCTCTGCGGAGGTAAATCTGAGACTGGTCTCCTCTCCGACGCCGACACAGCCGGACGGTTCGATCATCCAGTTACCCGAACATGAAACATGGCTCAGTGAATGGGCCACATGGTGGATTGAAATCTGGGTCCAGACCAACGATCAGACCAGCCAGGGGAGCATTTCGGTCGATGTCGATCTGTCTTACAATTCGGCTGTTGCCTCGGCGATGGAAATCGAATACGGGCCTCGGTTCTCTACAAACCAGACTGGTGATATTGATGATTCAGCAGGAACGATCACCGACCTGCATGCGGAAACATCAACGGCTGGACTGCAGGTGAACCGGCGGACGCTGTTTGCCCGGATTCGCTTCACTCCCCAGGCGCAGGATCAGATTGATCTCGATCTGAGTGAAAAGATATTGCCTGCTGAAGATTTGGAACTGCAGGCGAATTCCGTCGAAGTTCAGCTGTCCAATGCCGCCCCCTTTGTCACGCCGATAGAAGCGATCCCCGCTGTCCAGATCTATGCCAACCCGTATGACCTCAATAACGACGACGCCATTAATTTCCGGGATCTGATTCTGTTTGCGAGTGTGTATAATTCGACTCCCAGCCAGTCTGATTCCGACTATGCCTGGTTTGCAGACTTGAATCAGGATGACCGGGTGCACTTCCGGGATCTGCTGCTGTTTGCTTCCAATTATGGGAAGTCGAAAGCCAATGGATCCGTTGTTACCTACCCCTCCAACTTCCCGGATGCCTGGAATCAGCTGCTGATGGCTGATACGTCGAGTGCACCGCAGCAGACGGCGTCACCATTGTCACAAACAGTCGCGACGACTTCCTTCTCTCGGATTGTCGATCAGGTGAGTGGCAGTCTCTCTGAAGAGCAGAATGTCATGCTGGAAGCCACGACTGTGCAAGTGGTCGATCTGGAAGGAGACGCGCTGGGCCGGGTCGCAGGCGGCTCAATCTATATTGATGTGGATGCAGCGGGCTATGGCTGGTATCTGGAAGGCAGCCCTGCTGCTGATTTTAACTTCGTTTACGACAGCGATCTGAGTCTCATCGCGTTGCCCGGCAGTGACGCGGACGGCCGCTTTGATCTGCAGACGGTACTCTTCCACGAGCTGGGGCATCTGCTGGGTTACGAACACGCAGAAGACGGAGTGATGCAGGACACACTCGCTCCCGGCATCCGCCTGCTGCCCGACTGGGAACTCAACTTCGAATTCGACCCGGGGCTCTCCCTGGAGGATACTGATGATTTTTTCCTGGGCGTTCAGGACGAGTCAGAACTCACACCTTTTTAAATCCTACCTTTATCATTTTAAGTAACGTTATCTGATATGTCTGCTTCTTACTGGTTCAACCTGTTACAACGAAATCTGTTCCGTGTATCTCGTCGACAACGACGGCGCGTGCGACTTCCGAAACACCACCCTGCTATCACACAGTTTTCGCGTCCCCTGTGCGTGACTGAGGAGTTGGAAGATCGTACGCTGCTCACATCTTTTTTCAGCATAGATGATGTGTCAGCCGCAGAAGGAAGCTCAGGTATAACTGAATTGATCTTTACGGTCTCTCGAACGG
Organism: Gimesia chilikensis; assembly: GCF_008329715.1. Classification (GTDB taxonomy): domain Bacteria; phylum Planctomycetota; class Planctomycetia; order Planctomycetales; family Planctomycetaceae; genus Gimesia; species Gimesia chilikensis. Next base: position 98,075 of record NZ_VTSR01000011.1, read on the forward strand.
GAACGACTGCCGGGGATCTTTTCAGCGATGCTTCTATTTCCTTCCAGACAGAAGACGGATCAGCTACTTTGGCTAACAATGATTATCTGGAACAATCCGGGATACTCTATTTTTCTGCAGATACCGAAGCGACCTTACAGACACAGACAATAACAGTTCAGTTAAGTGGCGACAGTTTTACGGAGGGAAATGAAACTTTACACGTAGTCCTCTTCGACAACAGTAGTGGAACTACCATCTCTGAGACCACAGGCACTGGTACGATCTTAAATGACGATAGCAATTCAATCAGTATCAATAATGCCACTGCACCCGAGAATCATACAATCAGTTTCGAAGTCTCCCTTGCAGAAGCAGCAGGAACCGACATCAGCTTTCTAGTCAACACGATCACAGATACAGCAGATAACAATGATTACACTTTTCTGTCAAACAAAAAGATCACCCTGCGTGCAGGTGAAGTATCAACTCGAGTTTCAATCCACATTCATGATGACGAAATAAGCGAACAAGACGAACAGTTCTTACTGGTTCTCAGCCAGATACAGATTCATAACGCTTTAGTGCCCGAGAATATTACCTTCCTGAACGATACGGGGGTAGGAACGATCGTTAATGACGATGGATTGCCTGGTTCGGTATTCAGTATTACAAGCGAGAAGGTCATTGAAGGGGATTTACATTTCCATGAGCTATTAAGATTTACTATTACTCGTTCCGGTGGTACAGCCGGTGATTTAAATTTTGAGACCTCAGTCGATTTTGAAACGATTAATGGAACAGCAGAAGCAGGTGAAGATTACCAGTCTGTTTCGAAAACAGTTACTTTTGCAGCCAGCCCGTCTGCTACAACTCAGACCAGTTATGTCAATGTTTATGTCGATGGCGACTTCCAGAACGAGGATACCGAAACAGTCATAGGTCGCTTGAGTAATCCTTCTGATGGAAGCTATTTTAAGGGTCAGGCAGCGGCACTGGAGACAACCGGTTACATTACGAATGATGACTCTGACTTTGTGTTCCAGGAACGTTTTTCAGCTGATCCGTCCTATGCGAATCATTCGGGCGATAGATTCGGGCATTCGGTTGCAATAGATGGTGATATTCTGGTAGTCAGTGCCCCTGGTAACAGCCTGGATGGGCTTCAGTCAGGGATAGCCTATGTTTATCAGAGAAACAACCAGGGAACAACACTCGACCAGACAGATGATACCTGGGATTTTCAGACGATCTTACAACCTCCCATTCCCGAGGCAGAATCCTGGTTCGCTGGTTCCATTGCCATCTATGGAAATACCATCGTCGTTAGTGCGCAGAATGATGGTACGGGGGCCATCTATATATTCACTCGCTCCGGTGACGACTGGAAAACCGATCCCCCTGTTGTCAGAAGGTTGCAGGTTGCAGGACTGTATGCCCTGGCCCGTTTCGGGACTTCTGTTGATATCTATGAAAACACGATCGTAGTAGGTGCCCGATTTGATACGACCAGCGGTACCCGTAGCGGAGCCGTATATATTTTTGAGAAAGAAGGCAATGACTGGTCCTCTACATCTCAACGCATACTGCTACCAGATAACCCCATGTATGATGATTTCTATGGCAGTTCAGTTGCCATTCACAGCGATCTGATAGTTGTTGGCTCCGTATACGATGATGATAAAGGGTACAACAGTGGTTCAGCCTACGTTTATTCGAAAATCGGTGAGAACTGGACAAGCGAGGCACCTACCACAGCCAAACTGACAGCCTCTGATGGTATGGCGAGAGACAACTTTGGCTTTTCTGTTGACACTAACGGGACGGATGTCATTGTCGGGTCATACTTTGGGTATGACAAAGACCTAAACAACAATGGATCGTTATATTTATTTTCAAAAAATGGATCTGACTGGAATACTGAAGCACCTGTAGAGCTTAAGTTAACAGGCACTACAGCAGATCCTTTGGGGCGGACCGCTGCTTTGAGTTCCAACCTATTGGTTGTTGAAACTCGGTCGGGTAAGGCTCATATTTTTACCAGATCGGGTTCCGGATGGATATTCGATCCAAACTACGAAACGGTTCTGACACATGATGGGGATGTATCATCTTCCCTTGGACCGAAAGGAATAGGAGTCGCTATTTCAGGCAATACGGTCGTCTTTGGAGCGTCGAATCTTAGCACAGATGGAAGTCATTCAGGGCTGGTTTACACTTATGATCAGAGCCCCGATGATCAATGGATTAATAAAAATGAAATCATTCCCAACGCGCCATCGACTATCCATAATGGTCTTGACAATTTTGGCCAGTCCATTGCCGTCAGTGATGACTATCTGGTAATCGGCGCACCTGCGACAGATTCGCATCTCGCCCCTACAGGAGTTGTTTACATCTATTCCAGAAATGATGGTGGCACTCCCGATTTCAATGACGATGATACCTGGGAGTATGAAACTTCTCTGATTGACCCTGCCCCCGAAGCTAACAGGGACTTTGGAACCTCGGTTCAAATTGAGGGGACAACAATTATCATCGAGGCATCCCCCACAGAATTTCCATTTGAAACAGAAATCTATATCTATACTCGGAATGGATCGGACTGGAAGACAATTCCCCCTACAGTAACCCCCCTACTTGAAACTGTGGGGCGCACATTGTTCAATGAGACTTCAATTGCTTTCCAGAACGACACAATCGTGGTTGGTAATCCGAGTGGGCTTGTCAATGACATCTCGACGGTAGGAGTCGTCTATGTCTACGAAAAATATGGGAGTGACTGGTCCACCTTACCACCCACTGAATCAGTACTATTCGCATCAGATGGTGAATTTTTTGATCATTTTGGAGTCGACGTCGATATAGACGGTGATCTGATTGTTGCCGGGGCTGAATACAATCAGGATCGAGGTGCCGCCTACCTCTTCCAAAAGGGAAATAATGGATGGGGTTCTGCTTCACAAGTCAAATTAACGGCTTCGGATCTCAAATTAGGTAGCAGGTTTGGATCCTCTGTTGCTGTAGAGAATGAGACTGTGATTGCTTCTGCAGCAACTGTAGGTGACCGTAATTCTGGTGCGATTTATATCTTTGATGGATCAGAAGGCTGGGATGATCCCCTTGAAACCATCATCTCTCCTGCAACAGATCCCCGTACATATTACTTCGGAAAGGACATCGATTTAAATGGACATCTCCTGGTTGTAAATGGAGATACGTCTATTCCCGGTACCAGTATCTCCAATGGAGCCGTCTATATTTATGATGGTTCGGATGGATGGGAGAATGTTAAAGAAACCATACTGCCTCAATCAACCCAATCCGATACTTATCATCGAGGCTTTGGTCACTCTGCCGTAGCAATCCTCCAGAACCAGTTATTCATCGCTGCCCTGCATTATAATAGTCCAGAGATAAGTCATGTTTATCATTATCAAACGATATCTTCCGCAGAGTTACATGTACGCGTTGTAGATTCTCCCTCTATTCCTCAGCCGGGTGACTTTTCGAGTTCGCTTCCCGCAAACCAAATTGTACTCAACGAATGGTCGTCGTTCTGGGTTGAAATCTGGGTCAGTTTAAATAATACGAAGAGCAATGCTATCCAATCTGTCGACTTTGACTTTTATTACAGAAGATATTGGAGTGTTACCGATTGGACGTCTGTCAGCGAAGTTGAATTTGGCGATAGTTTCAGCGAAAACCAAACCAGTACAATCGATGACCAATTTGGTGTCATCAGAAATTTTCATGCAGAGACATCTGAGGACTTTGTCGGAAGTGAAGACTATATCTTGTTTGCGAGAGTCAAATTTGAGTCACGGGAATCCGACCGTATCGATTTAGACTTATCCAGCAGGAGTATTGGTCCTTCTAGTCTGAATTTTTCTTTTGGCAACCCTCAAGTGACCCTCTTTAACGAGACGATAGATCTGACTAAACCAGGAGCAGTCTCTCATACAAAGATCTACGCTAATCCCTACGATCTCAACGATGATGATGTCATCAACTACCGGGATTTATTGCTGTTTGCCAGCGTGTATAATTCGATTCCCAGTCAGTCTGATTCGGACTATGCCTGGTTTGCTGACTTGAATCAGGATGATCGGGTCAACTTCCGGGATCTGCTGCTGTTTGCTTCCAATTATGGGAAGTCGAAAGCCAATGGATCCGTTGTTACCTACCCCTCCAACTTCCCGGATGCCTGGAATCAGTTTCTGGTGGCTGATACGTCGAGTGCACCGCAGCAGACGGCGACTCCACTGTCACAAACAGTCGCGACCAAGTCCTTCTCTCGGATTGTCGATCAGGTGAGTAGCAGTCTTTCTGAAGAGCAGAATGTCATGCTGGAAGCCACGACTGTGCAAGTAGTCGATCTGGAAGGGGATGCGCTGGGCCGGGTCGCAGGCGGGACGATTTATATCGATGTGAATGCAGCGGGGTACGGCTGGTATCTGGAGGGGAGTCCTGCTGCCGATTTTAACTTCGTGCATGACAGCGATCTGAGCCTTATCGCGTTGCCGGGCAGTGACGCGGACGGCCGTTTCGATCTGCAGACTGTACTCTTCCACGAACTGGGGCATCTACTGGGTTACGCACACTCAGAAGACGGAGTGATGCAGGACACACTCGCTCCCGGTACCCGCCTGCTGCCCGACTGGGAACTCAATTTCGAATTCGACCCGGGGCTCTCCCTCGAGGATACCGATGATTTTTTCCTCGACATTCAGGACGAAACGGAACTGATGCCGTTTAAGTAAACGGAGCTGTCGACAGCCGACTAGAGGGCTGTGAGTTCTTCGAGCAGGTTGATCTGAATCGACGGACAAATATTGATCCGCAGACAGTTCTCGCTTTCTTCTGTGAACTGGATGGAACTGACGGGGAGTTGTTTGTCCGGTGTCTGACTGAGCACCACATTTTTACCCCGCAAGGGAAAGTAATGATCTTCTAAGCCATCCTCTTCGAGCGTCATAAAGATCAACACGCCGTTTTTAATTTTGGCCCCTTGCACGCGCGTGAACAGCAGGGAGGATTTTCCAGGAGGGCGATCTGATATCTCGTTTCGCTGCTCTGTAGGAAGGGCGGTTCTGGCATCGGTGGGTTCCGCCAGAAACAGCACCGACAGGCTGAACAGAATCACGAAGATCGACGAGACGGTTGTGAGCAGATCTTTCATTTCACTCCCCCTCCCACAGGCTCGCTGCTTTTTTCAGTCGTTTGTGACTTTGCCTGTTGTCGCTGCTGAAATTCGGGGTCAACGAGCCGCCAGGTTTTCTCTGACTGGCCCGGAACGATCAGCTGTTTCCAGTCAGGCTGCTTGATATCGGAGAAAATATCTTCCAGTGACTTTAACTGGCTGCTGGACGGCTTATCCAACTCGATGACATTTCCGAAGATCTTAAGGAGAGTTGTTTCCGGAACATCGGGCTTGCCGTCTGCGAATGCTTGTAACAGTTCCTGGACTACTTTTGCCTGCTGCGCTGAAAAATCGAATTCCATACCGACGCCCTGCTTGGGATTCGGCCAGTGGAAGTAGAAGTGCTCGTCAGCGGCCCAGTCACGATGATTCGCGGCCAGCTTTTTGAAGTCGTAGTGCAGCGTTTTCTCGACCGATTGATCAGTGTTCACATTCACCTCTGAGTCAACATAGCGTGCAGACCGTCCATTGGTGGCCCAGCCGACGAGTTGCGTGCTGACCGTGACAGCGTACTCACCTGGCGTTACTTCGAAGGTACTCGCGCCGCGTTGCACGCGTTTCATAATCCGCGTGCCGGAATCGGCCTTGAGTGGGGCCAGATCGATACTCATACCCGGGTCTTTGCCAAAGAGGACGACCGTTTTGTACGGAGTTCGCGCGGCACGTGGCTTTGGCGCCTGGACTGGTTGTTGAAAGAGTGAGGACTGAGTTCCCGATTTATGTCCGGGAAACGCCTGCTGTTGAGACTGGGTGCGATTGTTTTCGAATGTGCCTCCGCCGAACGGGTTTGTGACTCTGCTACCGAATCCTCCACCCAAGCCACCACCGCCCATCGACTGAACAGGCTGGTTCAACTGCTGTTCTATCAGCCGCCAGGTCCCTGTGGTCTTGCCGGGAATGATCAGCGAATTCCAGGCGGGGTGCTGTCCGTTGTTGAAGATCGCTGCCAGCGTCTTAGGCGGTTCCGACTTATTGTTCTCCGCGGCGACCTTCAGCAGAGCCGACTCAGCGACATCCGGTTTCCCGTCTGCGTAGGCCTGTAACAGTTGCTGCACGACCAGGGCCTGGGGTAGAGAGAGCGTATAGATCTTGAGACTGTAGCGGTTCGTTTTCGCCCAGTGAAACTTGAAGAGCCCTCCTCGGGACCAGTCGGGGTGGTTTTCGGCCAGTTTCCTGTAATCCGGCTTGATTGTGACCGAGACGATTTCGCCCGGTTTGACTTCGACTTCTTTAAGATCGTACTGGGGTGTACTGTATTCCCCTTCCCAGCCCGCCAGCGTGCTAGCGACCCGGATCGTATATTTGCCTGCGGGCACTTCATGTGTCATGGGCTCCAGGGTGAAGAACCGTTCGGCAAAGCCGAGAGGCCCTGGAGATCTGAACTCACCAGACATGCCCATGCCCGACATATCCCCACCGCCCATCTCCATACCGCCCATCCCCATACCTGCCGCGTCCGATGAATATATGGTAAAGATACCGGCGCGAAGAAACGGTGTCTGCCCGCTGATGAGAATGGCTCCCGGGCCGCGGGGCTCTGGTGCTGCTGGTGTCGGTTTCTGTAAATTGCGCGTCATCGCGAGAATCTGACTTGTCAGGTCAACCAGTAAGGGTTCTCCCGGCTGTTTGTCGATCTTTTTCTTGAATTTGACGAGTTGTCCCGAGGCGGTGAAACTGACTTTAATATATTGCACGCCCGGTTCCACAATCAGTTCATAAGGCCAGGATTGAACCTGATAATAGCGGTCGGCTTCTACAACTACATTGCTGATGGGAGTTGTCCCACTGTATTCTAGAATGACCTTCTCATTAGCCGGATTCCTCAGTGTCGGCAGAAAGAGGCTGAGCAGCATCAGGCAGGCCACCAGGATCGTCACCCATTCCATGAAGACCCACGGATTCCTTTTCGCTGCGGCAGCTCCTTTACGACGAATAAAGTAAGCAGCGATGAGCATCACCGAGACCACGAGCAGATTCAGCCCCCAGTTCAAGATAAAGCCCTGTTCGGTCGGATTCAGGTGTCGCCAGATCTGTACCACCAGAATCGAGCTTAACAGCAGGAGGCTGCCGACCAGCACGCCGATGATGACCCGCTTATTGGAGCGCCGTTGCTCCTGGACAAACGGGTCACCGTCGGGGGCAGGCTGTTGCTCAGTTGTTCCTGCCGCACGTGCATCGCGCCGTTTCAGATAGCGGGCAATGTAGAGTAGAATTCCAACCGGACCGGCAAACAGACAGGCCAGCAGAAACAGACCATCCAGCACTTTTTCCGCACGCGAGTCCGGTTCGACCAGATTCTGTGCCCCACAGATCATGACCAGTAGCCCGACGGGCACAAAAAACAGGGATGAGACCAGGACCATCTCCGATACACTGTAGGTAAAATGCAGTCCGGTAGAGATGCCAAAGAGCCAGATCAGCAGGGGCAGGACCAGCAGGACGGCACCGACGCCGACCACAATCCGGTCGAACTGCGATCCCCGTTTTCCCTGCGAGGTCATGACCGTTTCGGGGATTTCCAACGCATCCTCTGCCGAAAGTCCCAGTCGTTTTTTGAGGTTCTGATCAAGCCAGAAACCGACGCTGAGGCAGAGTCCTCCCAGCACAGCGAGTACAATTACCGGAACCATCTGCCAGTCCTTGGAGATCGACATCATTGCAGGAATGAATCCCGTCGCCTCAGCCCAGTTCCAGAGCACCAGCAGCACCCAGATTCCGATCCCCATGATGGTAAACAGCCAGGCATCGCGTTGCTGCATCGCATTGAACTGGCCGGGCTCCAGTGACTGGTAAAAACGCCAGAGTTGATAGACGGCGAATCCACTGACACCGATCAGCGCGATCAGCGAAGCCAGCAGAACCTGGTACATATCGGGTTCCACGTTCAGCAAGGGGACCTTCGTGCGGACCATCAGGGTGAGCACGAATGACAGGAAGAGCGTCAGATTCAGCGAGGCGAGACAGAGAAACCAGGTCGTCGCCGGAAGCCGCCTTCCTTCGGTTCCCCGCACCAGATAGATGATAGTGGAGAACACCATGATCGCCACCAGCGTGCCGGAGACTTTGACGACTTTGTCCAGCAAATGGACTTCCTCAAGTTGCGAACCGGTTCTCATCAGCGAAAAGGCCAGGAAGATTCCGACACCGACTGCCAGCAGCATCCCCCCGACCAGATTGCCGGGAGTCTTATGCCTGAGCTCAGGTTCCAGGTCCGCGACTGTTTCCACGGACTGTGGTGCCTGAGGGTCTTCGATCTTTTCTCGTGGCGCGGGTCGTGTTGCGCGGGGCGGGCGGGCCTCGGGTGTGTATCCTGGATGCTGCAGGCGGGCGAGATGGGTGCCCAGCAGTTCGGCGATTTCGGCTGCGGTCTGAATGCGATGTTCGGGCTGCTTTTCCAGCAGGCATTCGATGATTTCGATCAACCACTCGGGGATGTCTTCGTTGACTTCCTGAATCGGTCGGGGTGTGTCATCACAGACGCGACGGACGACGGCGGCCAGGTTACTGGCCCGGAAGGGAGAGCGACCGGTACACATGGCATACATGACCGCGCCCAGGCTGAAGAGATCGCTGCGTTGATCGACGCGGTCGCCCGAGGCCTGCTCGGGGGACATGTACTGCGGCGTGCCTGAGACTTCGCCCGTTCTCGTGATCGTGACATCATCGACGGCGCGGGCCAGACCGAAATCGGTAATCTTGACCCGTTCCACCCCATTTTCCAGAAGTATGTTTGCGGGTTTGATATCGCGGTGAATCAATCCCTGTTTGTGAGCGGCGGCGAGCCCCTCGGCGATCTGATTGCCAATGCGGAGTATTTCGGTGACTTTGAGCGAGCCGACTTTGTCCAGTTTTTCCTGGAGCGACTGCCCGACCACGTATTCCATCACCAGGTAAGGGAGCGTCGCTTCGTCGACGGCATGAATAGTGACGATGTGCGGATGACTAACTGCAGCGGCGGCCTGCGCTTCTCTGAGGAAGCGTTTGCGGGCATTGGGATTAACGGCCAGGAGGGGGGACATCACCTTGATGGCGACGATCCGATTGAGTTTGGGATCCAGGGCCCGAAAGACGATGCCCATCCCCCCCTGCCCGATGACTTCCTGAACCTGGTAGTCTCCCAGGGTCCCTAACAGGTTCGGGTCGTCGGAAGGGGTAAGAAAATCGAGTGACAAAGGCTCTGCTGTGCCGGAACCGACAGGGGACTTCTCCAGGAAGCTGCCCGCATCGTCGTAGGCCAGGAGCAATGCTTCCACGCGACGACGTTGTTCGAGATCTGCGCCGCAGGTTTCATCCAGAAACTGGGCACGTTCTGCCGGGGTCTTCTTTTCGAGTGCCGCCAGGAAGAGGCCCTCAACCGACTGCGGGTTCACATTCTCGCGCGTGGGTTCCGGTTCCGGATTGTCAGCAGCAGGATCAGACATGAGACTGTTTTCTGTTAAACGTTTTGTCCCGGGAACCACGCCAGTTCCCTTCTATCAATCAATGCGACAGCACGGTGCCTGGCGCCTCATCCTCACGGTCAATAAAACGCGATTTTCTGCAGATTTAATGAAAGCGGGCCGACTTAGATTGCCCTAAGCTGCTGTAGTTAAACGAGTTGATCAGTATCGCCCCGCATCTGGTGATAGAGCCAGGCACGCGAATAAGCCCAGTGCCGGGCCGCGGTAGCCCGGGAGATGCCCAGCACATCCGCCGCTTCCTGTTCGCTGAGACCGGCGAAATAGCGGAGCTTCACGAGCTCTGCCTTCTGCGGGTCCTCTTCGGCGAAGAGCGTCAGCGCTTCATCGAGGGCCAGCAGATCATCGGGTTGTTCGAGGGCCGGAGCTGAGATTTCAGGGAGATCGACACGCTCGTGGTCGCCGCCGTGCTTGAGGCGTTTTTTGCGTCGCGCATTTTCGATTAATATCCGCCGCATCGACTCAGCCGCTGCTGCGAAGAAATGGCCCCGGTGATCCCACTCCTGTTCCGCGGACTGTCCGACCAGACGCAGGTAGGCTTCATGGACCAGCGCGGTTGCGGTTAAGGTCTGTCCGGGTGCTTCGTGCGCGAGCTTCTGTCGTGCCAGTCGCTGGAGTTCAGCATAGACGACAGGCAGCAATTGATCTGTGGCTGCCAGGTCTCCTGCTTCCAGGGCCTGTAAGATGTGTGTGATATCCTGCATGCGTTGAGCTCGTACGCGATTAAGATTCGTTCGACTGATTAATAGAAATGTTGCTATCCGCCAGTGTAACCTGTGGGACCGCCGATGCAAATCAGAATTGTGTTTCCCAGCAGTGTATCGATCCGTTAACATGGAAGCGGATTGACAGTTGTTGTCTTCCGGGAAGCCATGTTCCCTCAGAGAAAGTTCCGAACCATGCTGCGTGCTCTCCGAGATTTCATCTGGTGCCTGCTGATCCTGGGGCTGGTTGCTCAACAGGGGCAGTCAGTGCAGGCAGCTGAATGGGGAAGTCTATCAGGCAAGTTTGTCTATTCCGGCCCCCCTGTGAAACAACAAAAGACTCCGTCCCCCAAGCCTCCGTCACTGGTCGTCGGACCGCAGGGAGGCATCAAGAATATCTTTGTGTATTTAAAGGAACGGAATTTCAAACCGGAACGGATTCACCCTGACTTTCGAAAACTGCCGAATCTGGTGGTGATTGCACATCGAAACCAGCGTTTCGAACCGCATGCTGCCGCCCTGTGGCAACCACATCAGAAGCTGGTAATCTCCAATCAATCACCCCGCGTGCACGTAACGCAATTATTTCCACTCAAAAATCAACGTCCGGATATAGCTGCCATTGGTCCGGGGCGTAAAGAAACCATTCCGTTTGAATACCCGGAACTACTTCCCATCCAAATCAAATGTGATATTCACCCCTTTGAAACCGGTTACCTGCTGGTTCTAGACCATCCGTACGTGTCTATCTCCGATGAAACCGGGACATTCCAGATTAAGAATCTGCCCGTCGGGGACTGGGAGTTTCGCGTCTGGCACGAGCAGGCCGGACATCTGGCAGCCCGGGAAGACTGGCAGAATGGGCGGATCAAGATCCAGATTAAGCCGGGTGAGAATGACCTGGGAGTGATCAAGGTTTCTCCCGAGATGCTTGAGCAGAAGACAGCCAAGTAATAACGGGTGTCTCCATTTCAGTATCTGTTTGAGATGTTGAAATCAGTCTTTCTTGACCAGACGGAACGTCAGCGAGATGCGACGTGCGCGGGGGACGCGTTTACCGTCGATCAGATCTGATTTGCGAGCGGCGATGCCGTGCTTCCATTTATAGCGGGCGGTATCGCTGAAAACGAGCAGGCTGCGAGCCGTCAATGTCTGGCTGATCTTTGTCTGGTCGGCGAGGCTGATGAAATCCATGCCGACATGCGAACCCAGGCTGATGCTGGCAATCTGTGGGCCGAAGCAGGGAACGCAGTCTACGTGCGCGGCGATTCCCTGGCCAGGTTCGTATTCATTGATGATCAGTTGGTCGGGCTCTGTTTTCAGATATCCTTCATCGGTCAGGCGTTTTGCGAGTTCGCCCAAGGGACCGGGAAGTGCTCCCAGAAAGAGGGCTGCGTCGATATCTCGGGCGGTATAATCGTAGCGATAACCGTAATGCTGGACCCGCCTCCGGAGCGTGGTATCCCAGGGCTGCTGATCGATCCAGGTGATCAACGCTGCCTCTTCCGCTTCTGAGAGATAGTTTTCTTTTAATTGAAAGCCTGCGACTTCGCTGATTGTGCTCGACATTCTGCTCCACTCCCGATTGATTCTGGCTTCTGGTTTCCGTCTTCCGTGCTGCATCCACAGCGGAGGTGTAAGGTGTCGCATGAGCGATGCGATTTCAAATCCAGTTCGATGAAATTACTGAAAAAATGAACAATTTGATCCTCGAAAGAGGGGCCAGCAGCCTTTAAGATGGATAACTGTTTTATTCACATACATTTACAACGAGCCCTCATATGCGAATTCTCCTTCCCCTGCTCTGCCTGCTGCTGTTTGGGTCGATTTCACCGGCGGCGGAGAATGGTTCTGCATTAGAAACGAAGACAGTCCCCAAGGTACTCCCTAAGGCAGGAGTGATTCTGACGTTTGACGACCGGAATATGAATCAGTGGGTCAAACAGATTCCGTTATTTCAGAAGTACAATGCGCGGGTGACCTTCTTTGTCGATCACTTTCATACATTGACGCCGCAGCAGATTGATGCGTTGAAACAGCTCAAAGCGGCCGGACATACGATTGGCTGTCACGGGGCCAGGCATCGCAAGGCGGTCGACTATGTGCGTGAGCATGGCATGGCGCGTTATCTCGACGATGAAATTGAACCGGCGGTGAAACGGATGACCGACGCCGGCTTTCCGCCGACCTGCTTTGCTTATCCCAGTAGTTCGCGGAATGCCGAGATTGATCAGGCCCTGCTGAAAACGTTTCGTCATTTGCGGGGCGGGACCGGGTTACCTGCGGGACAGCGGATGCGGGATCTGAAAGCGATATATGTGCCGGTTGATCAGATTGCCGACCGCGGTTGTCTGATCGGTACGGGCATCGATTACGCGGGGACGGAGAAGCGGCCCGATTACCTGGTGGAGATCAAAGACGCGATGGATCATGCTAAACAGCGGGGGGAGATTGTTGTCTTTTATGCGCACAACATCAGTGACAAGGGGCCCGGGCATCATCTGCAACCACGGGTTCTGGAGGCGATTCTGGCACATGCACAGCAGATCGGTTTGGCGACGCTGACTTATGATGATCTGCCTTGAAGTTGGTGATCGCAGTTGAATGGATTTGAGTTTAACAGTTGAGGTTTGTCGCTCGTCCAGCGCACGCTTGCTTTGAGACCTCTTGTTGTCTTTGACAACCTCGAATTTCATTCGAGGCCACCCGGTGATTTTCTTTTACTGGTGAGGGAATATGCGCTGGTTATTCTTGCCCTGGCTCTGGGTGCGCCGATCTGTATGATTTTCTGGATTTTGGACGGCTATAAACGGTCATGAGCAACGGAGACTCGATCGTATTTTATTTGCTGCGCCAGAATATTTTCGGGAGGACACATGGGTCCTCCCCTACAGATTTAATACATTTCCAATGAGTCGAGGAATTCGTTATGGATATGGTGCCTGCGATTATGATTGATGGCTTTGATTTTGCTGAACGGCGTCGGGGAGTCAAGACAGAATTTTGTCCCAATGTGGCCGGATTTTGTCCTGCTGTGTCCGGGAATTTGTCCTGGTATGGCCGGTTTCTGTCCTGCTGTGCCCTGAGTCAAAAGTGGATTCAGGTAACAGGTGCGGGATGTTTCCGTGAACAGGAGGTGAAAATCGATGGTTTTTCAGGTGGATGTGGGGCACTGGTGCGTTTTGTTGCCTGGTGTCGCTTTCCCGTCTCGCGCGCGAGCCAGATTGGGAACAGGATACGGGGAGGCAGGAGCCGATCAAGGTGAGTTTATTCAGTTGTTGGTGGGGGAAGTTCATTATGGGGTTGAGAGTTTTCTGAGGCAGTTCGGATTGTTGCTCTGTCAGTTTCCTGCTCGCGTTGCTCGCCCCGAATTACATTCGGGGTTACCCAATGGAGGTGGTGTTTGATGGAAGGGATGGAAGAGTTGAATGTGGATTGTCTGTTTGGTCTGAGACCTCCAGTTGCCTGCGGTAATCCCGGTGGGGCGTGGGATGGGTGCTGTTCCTGTTCACGCCAGCGAAGTCTTGCTCAAGTACCGGTGGCTATTGCCATTCCGCTCAGGAGAGTGATTGTAATATGATCTCCCATCATTCCGGATTGCCAGCTCAACTATTTTGCCTTGATGTTCAACTCCACTTTGTTGGCCCAGGTGAACCAGTCTTGTGCCATCTGCTGGACGCGTTCGGGGTGCTGATCCGCGAGGTTGTTGGTTTCGCAGCGGTCGGCACTGATGTCGTAGAGTTCCCATTGCTTGACGCCTTTGTCCCAGACCAGCTTCCAGGGTCCCTGTCTGAGTGCGCGGTTGCCGGACCAGTACCAGGCCAGCGAATCGTGCAGTGTTTTCTGCTCCCCTGCGAGCAGGCTGAGCATACTGGTGCCTTCCAGGGGAAGCAGTTCGTGTCCCTGGTAAGACTCGGGGTACTCGGTCTGAGCGACTTCCAGAAAGGTGGGCAGAAGATCGATGATATGCGCGGGGCTGCGATTGATGCTGTTCGCGGGGACTTTGCCGGGCCACCAGGCGATACAGGGAGTGGAGATGCCCCCTTCGTGAACCCAGGACTTATATCTGCGGAAGGGGGAATTCTGAGCCCAGCCCCAGGCGGGACCGACGGCTACGTAATCGTCTTTCGGGCCGGGATGTCGGACGTTGGGATCGCGTCCTCCCGGTTCTTCACTGCAGCCGCCGTTATCGGAAAGGAACACGATCAGTGTATTGTCGAGTTGTCCGGTTTCCTTCAGTGTCTCCTTGATGCGGCCGATGTTCTGATCCATGCAGTCGATCATCGCGGCATAGACGGCCATCCGCAGATCTTCGAAATCCTGGTTCGCAGTCTCCCAGTCATAGCTGCGACTGTCACCCTCGGAAAGCGACCAGTTCTCGCCGGCAATGCCGAGTTCCTGCAGACGTTCCCAGCGGTTCTTACGCAGCTGGTTCCAGCCCATTTTGAATTTTCCGACGTACTTTCGGATGTCTTCTGGTTTGGCGTGCAGAGGGTAGTGGGGCGCGGTGTAACAGAGGTGAATAAAGAACGGTTGCTCATTCTGACTATAGTTGCGAATCATGCCCAGGGTGTGGTCGGTGAAGGCATCGGTGGTGTAATAGCCGTCTTTGAATTCGGTGACCGCTTTGTCATCCTGACCGAAACTGCGGATCCCCGCTTTTTTATACGGCGGGTCGGAGATGGTCGGGTCGAAAAAATTACAACAGCCATCAAGCACGCCGTAATACGAGTCGAAGCCACGGAAATAGGGATGCGTCGTTTTGTCGTAGCGGTCGAGCCAGCCTCCCGTGACTTTGCTCTTGGCGTAACCTTTGGTCTTCATCAGGTGCCATTTGCCGCTCAGGCCGGTCTGGTAGCCGGCGACTTTCATCGCTTCGCCCAGCGTGACCATGTTCTGCCTGAGGTGTCCCCCTTTACCGAAGCGAGGATAGAGGCCGGTCAGAATCGAGGCGCGGGTCGTGGTGCATTTGGCGTTGTTATAAAACTGTGTGAACCGCATGCCTTCCCGGGCGAGCTGGTTCAGATGAGGCGTATCGACTTCGCCTCCGTAACAGCCGATATCCGAAAAGCCCATGTCGTCGCACATGATCAGAATGATATTCGGTCGTTTGGCGGCCTCGACTGCGCCGGCAGAAAACAAGAGTGCCAGCAGCGACAGACAGACGGTGAGATAACGAAGGGAGCGCGGATGGACCATGGAGGCAAGTCTTCTATTAAAGGAGATAAATCGATCGGATTCAGGACTTATTGTAAGGAGCCGCGGAAGCAGACTCAACCAGAGATTCAGCGTGCCGGAAAGCCTTCGCAAGAAATGCGGGAACCGGCGGGTTCCGAATTGATCTGGGTTCTACCACCGGGTACATTTAATAAACCCCATTGCCGAATTCCTTTCTTTCCAGCGCAGCACGGGAACCTGTAAATGCCAGCTTCAAATCAGACACGTCGCGACTTTCTTAAAACCACCGCAGCCGGTACGACGGCTGCTTTGTTCGGAGCCCCTGCAATTCACGCCGATTCCAAAACGGATTCGCGGATCGTACTTGGTACGGGCGATTACCAATATGAGGTGACCCACGACTGGGCCAGGCTCCCTTCGAAATTCACCTGGCAGACCACACATAACGTCGCCATCGACAGGGATGGCTTCGTCTACGTGATCCATGAAGGACGGGCGGACCAGAAAGATCATCCTTCCATCTTCGTGTTTGACCCCAAAGGGAAATTCGTGCGTGCGTTCGGTAACCAGTTCCAGGGGGGCGGGCATGGACTGGAAGTCCGCCAGGAAGGGAATGAACAGTTTCTGTACGTGACCGGGTATCAGCATCTGAAAACCTTTGCCAAGCTCGATCTCAAGGGGGAAACGGTCTGGCAGAAATACGCACCGATGGTGTCGGGGTTTTATGCTTCCGGGGAAGCAACGCGTCCCGAGAAGGTCTGGGGCCGGGACCGATTTCTGCCGACGAATTTTGCGTTCCATCCGGATGGGGGCTTCTTCCTGGCCGATGGATACGGGGCGTACCAGATTCATCGCTTCAGTAAAGACGATAAATGGCTGTCCGCATTTGGGGGACAGGGAAAAGAGGACGGTAAGTTCAATCTGCCCCACGGCCTGTGGATAGATGATCGGCCGGGCCGCGAGGCTTCCGTGGTCGTCGCGGATCGGGCGAACGCACGTCTGCAATGGTTCACGCTGGATGGCAAACACCTGGAAACGATGACCGGCTTCATTCTGCCTGCGAATCTCGATACCTACAATGATCTGCTGCTGGTACCCGACCTGGCGTCCCGTATTACGCTGCTGGATGGCAAGAATAAAGTCATCGCACACCTGGGACAGGATCCGGACTGGGCCAAAGCGATGAAGAGTGCCAAGCCACGAATGCGGGAGACTCCCGAGAAATGGCAGGCGGGTCGCTTCGTGCATCCACATGATGCCTGTTTTGATCAGGACGGCAACATCTTCGTTGCAGAATGGGTGGCCACTGGCCGGATCAGTAAACTGAAACACCTTGGATAGTCTGTTAATCAAAAACTCCTACTTACAGTAAGCGCATGTTATCTCTCTCCTCGAAATAGAAATCACACCATGATTAAACGTACCCTCCTGCTGTTGACGCTTGTTTTCACTCTCAGTTCCTTCGCGCTGGCGGACGCCGGTTCTCCGCAACCGAAAATCAAGCTCAGTCCGGAAACGGAAAAGAAATGCCTGGCCGTACTGCGTGAAGCGATTCAGAGTGATGAGTTCTGGCCTTCGATGCACGCTGCCGAGGCGCTGACTCTCGCCGGCAAGGGAGCGGAAGTCCGCAAGATTGTGGAGCCGAAGCTGAAGACCGACAAAGACGACCAGCATCGCTGCGGTCTGGCCCGGGAACTGGTGCGGGCGGGAGACCGTTCAAAAGCGGCCATCATGTTTCAGATCCTGGCCGGTAAGAATCCTTACGGACACGTGCATGCCTGCGAGTCGCTTTACAAAGTCAACGAACTGGGTGATGGGACGCTGATTCGGGAGGCGATGAAATCCGAGGATCCGAAGAAAGCGATGATGGCCGCCGCCCTGCTCTGTCGCTGGGGGAATCCTGAGGGTTTCCAGGTCGTTCGCAAATATCTGGAAGATCCCGATGTCAAGCTGGCGAGTATCGCCGCCTGGATCATTGCCCGGGTGGGAGACAAGCAGGATATCCCGGCTCTCAAAGCCAACCTGAAGCGGACCGACGATGCGTTTACCCGCTGCTATTTCGAATGTGCCCTGGCGATGCTGGGTGATGCCGAAGGGCTGGCAGCGGTCAAGCGGAACCTCTCCAGTGAGGATGCCGCGGTGAAGACGTACTCGGCCATCTTCGCGGGCGAAGCGGGTGCGAGCAATCTCAAAGACAAGTTGATTAAACAGCTGGATGATGAGACTCTGGATGCACGCGTGCGGGCAGCCCAGGCACTGATCGTGCTGGCAAAGGTTGAGCCACCGAAAGACGAGATAATCGTCACCGACGTGTATGAAGCTTCGAAAGAGTACCCCCGCTACAGTGAAGGATCGATCCTGCCTTTAAACGATGGTTCGCTGCTCTTCGCGACGACACAGTTTATCGGCAGCGGTTCCGATTTCGCGACTGCCCGGATCATTGCGAAAAAGTCGACCGACGGGGGACGCACCTGGAGCAAACCACGCGTCCTGCAGGAAAATACAGGGAAGAAGAACGTCATGTCGGCCACGCTGCGTTACCTGGCGGGCCCCGAGCATGAACAGCGACCGATTGGTCTGTTCTACCTGAAAAAGAATACGCTGTCGGATTTAAAGGCGTACCTTAAGATTTCGAATGACAACGGGAAGACGTTCGGCCCGCCGACCGAGATTACGACTCCCCCCGGATATCACGTGATGAATAACGACCGGATTACGATTCTCTCCACTGGACGCTGGCTGGCTCCGGTCGCTTCGACAGCCGACGTACATAAAGAGAATCATTTCGTCTGCACCTGTTTCATCTCAGATGACCAGGGGAAGAGCTGGCGACAGTCGAAGGGGAAAGTTGATTACGCCCGTCGCGGAGCGATGGAGCCGGAAGTATTTGAGCTAAAGGACGGCAGGGTGCTGATGATCTTCCGCACGCAGTTCGGGCATATCGGCTCGAGCGTGTCTGGTGACGGCGGTAATACCTGGAGCACTCCTGCTTCGTGGGGCGTTCGTGCTCCTGAAGCGCCGGCGACACTGCGACGGGTACCTTCCACAGGCGATTTGATGTTGATCTGGAACGACAACTACGATCCGAATGCCAAGAGTCACGGAGGAACGCGATCGCCGCTGACTGTTGCTATCAGCGATAATGAGGGGCATTCATGGAAAATCAAACGGAATCTGGAGACAGAAACCGACCACGGCTATTCCTACATCAGCCTGATCTTTTACCAGGGACGGGCGATTATGGGTTATTACGTCAGCGATCCCGACCGCAAGATTTCGTCCCGCTTCCGTTCGATTCCACTGGCCTGGTTTTACGAGGAGACAGCCGACTAACGTAACACGGTATCCCCGTCACTCAGCACCGGTGACGGGGATCGTGATTTGCTTACTTTCTGCCGAGGCAGTAGAGCATTTCCTGTCGTTTGCCGTCGATTTCTTCAGTCACCCGCATGAAGATGCGACTGTCGACGATGGTGGGGGTCGCGAAGACTTCAGTGCCGAGTTTGTTTTCGGAGATCATGACGAACTTATCGGGGTTGGCACGAAAGATATAGGTCTCGCCGGCTTCGTTCGTAACATAGATTCGCGTGCCGACCAGAACGGGTGAAGAACTGAATGTTCCGCCCAGACGGCCTTTCCAGCGTTCTTTGCCGGTTTTGATATCCCAGCAGATCGCGACGCCGTTGTCGGTCACGGAATAGATATATTCGTCTTTCACGAGCATGGAGGGAACGTAGACACGAGTGCTGTTCTCCCAGACGACTTCGCCGGAGCCATCGGCTTTGACGGCGGACATGTGATTTTTGGGATAACCGCCGCTGGTGAGAATGAGTTCGCCATTGGAAACAGTTGAGGTGACACATTCGGTGGTCGCCCCGTCGATTTCCCAGAGGATCTTCCCGGTCAGTGGATTCATGCCGGTGACCAGGTTGCAGCCGGTCATGAGTAACTGCTCTTTACCGGCGACGTTCAGGATGATCGGCGACGGATAATTCGGCGTTTTGGGGCGTTCATTTTTCCAGACGATTTTACCATCGGTACGGTTCAGGCCGGCGATCGCACCGCCGCCTTTGTTGTCGGCAGAGACGATTACCAGCGGTCCGTAAATCGCAGGAGAGGAACCGTAGCCCTGGTGAATGATATAATCGGTAATCTTCGTCTGCCAGAGCTGTTTGCCATCCAGGGAGAGTGCCGTGGTGTAAGCGGCGCCATTGTTGATGAAGTTAATGAAGACCCGCTCGCCGTCACAGGCGACGGTCGAGGAGGCATGTGTTGATTTCTTGTTCCCCTTGGTGCTGAGCCCCCCTTTGAAGACGTCCGTCTTCCAGAGTTGTTTGCCTGTCTGGCGATCGTAGCAGAGCACGAACTGCGTTTCCTGTTCGGTATCAGCCGAGGCGAGGAAGACCTGGTTGTTATAGACGGTAGGTGACCCATAGCCTCTGCCGGGGACGGTTGATTTCCAGATTACGTTTTCCGTGGCGCTCCATTTCACCGGCGGATTCTGGCTGGCGCTGGCGACACCATTGCGGTGCAGACCACGCCACCAGGGCCAGTCGCTGGCTTGGAACTGGGGCAGATCAGCGGCGGAGAGGATCGCAGACGGACATAACAACAGCGTCAGACAGACCAGCAGAGTTCGAGACATCAGGATGCTTTCTTCGGGTATGAATGTCGGAGAGACGGAATCGATTCAGCTGAACCGACGGGCAAGAAATCAGTCATTCATTGTAAACCGTCTGAGGCAGACCGCAAGTAAAGTCTGCAGAATCTGAAGTTTGCTGTCTGACAGCCCGCCGGTTATCATGAAACGACCATCACTGATGATCAGGTTCTGCCACACTCTTTCAAACCAGGATAACACCATGCGAATCTTCTCCCCTGCTCTCTGGCTGCTGATGCTCTGCTGCTCTGTCTCAACGATTCAAGCGGGAGATCCGAAACTTCCCGAGCAGGATTCGCCGGACTTTCAGATTCAACTGAGCAGAGCCACCAAAGGGTATGATGGGAAGACCTGCTGGGTACATGCGCGAGCGGGTGCGATTCCCGTTGACGCACCGGGGAACCCGCATAAACTTCCGATCGTTGTCATGACGATGCAGAAGCTGCTGTTGACTGGAAGCGATGTCTTCTACGCGTTGAATTCCATGCGAACCGAAAATCTGGGTCAAACCTGGGAGGGTCCGTTCGAACAGAGGAACCTGGGGCGACACGATCTGGCCGATGGAGGCGAGGTCGTCGTTTCTGACTTCTGGCCGCAGTGGCATGCCAAATCAAAGACGCTGCTGGGCATCGGTCATACAGTTCGTTATTACAATAACCGCATTGATCACAAGAAAAATATCCGCGTGTCTTCATATGCGACTTATGATCCTGTCAAGAATGTCTGGTCGGACTGGCAGTCCCTCAAACTTCCGGAGGGCCCTGAGTTTGCCAGCAGCGGTGCCGGTTCGGTTCAGCGATATGATCTCCCCAATGGGGATATCCTGCTGCCGGTCTATTACAAACGTCCTGAGAAGAAGCGTTCGGATGTGATGGTGCTCCGCTGTCGCTTTGATGGTAAGACACTGCAATACATTGAACACGGAAACGAGCTCTCGATTGATGTCAAACGGGGCTATGCAGAACCTTCGATTACAAAATTTGGAGACTGGTTTTACCTGACGCTCCGCAATGATGACGCCGCTTATGTCACCCGCAGCAAGGACGGACTGCATTTCGAACCGCCGCGGAAATGGACGTTTGAAGATGGTACTGACCTGGGCAGTTACAACACGCAGGCGCACTGGGTGACGCACTCTGGTGGTCTGTACCTGGTCTATACGCGACGCGGCGCGAACAACGACCATGTGATACGACATCGGGCTCCGTTGTTCATCGGACGCGTCAATCCGGAGAAGATGGCCGTCATTCGCGACTCTGAGTGTATCCTGGTTCCCGAGCGGGGCGCCCGCCTGGGTAACTTCGGTGTGGTGGATGTGAATGAAAATGAGACCTGGGTGATTGTCACCGAATGGATGCAACGCTTCGGCCCCGATTATGTCATGCCCGTCGACAACAAGTACGGCGCTGATAACAGTGTTTACGTTTCGAAGATTCTGTGGAAGAAGCCGAACCGGTTGATGAAGAAATAATTTAACTCAAGGAAAACGAGAGACGGAAATCGAAATTTACTTGCACCCGAATTCCGGTTTGCTAACTTGGTGAACAGATCCGTATTCGAGAGGCACAGCTGATATAGTTCATTATTCGCAGCCGGTGAGGGAACTGTTCACAGTACTCCCCGGCAGATCGGAAATCCCATGATGATGATCGTGTATGTGGCGTTGGGGGTTGTGTTAGGGTTTGTGCTGCTGATCCTGCTGGTCTGGTTCTGGCTGAAATGGAAATTTCGCAGTTTCGCTGCCCGATTTGCGGAAGAATTCGCGAGTGCGATGGCTCAAATGGGCGGCATGGCACCGCCGTTACGGATTGATCTGGAACCTCTGCAGGAGGCAGACTGGTCTGACAGCGACAAGGCAGATTTGATTTCCGAGACGCTGGCAGAGTTGGGTTATGAACCGGATGGGCTGTTTGAAGCGTATGCCCCCTTGCAGATTGAGATCCAGGGTTTCAGAAACAGTCAGTCTTCTTCGCTTGCGGCATTATATGAAATCAAACAGATGGATCGCCTTTGTCTGGACTTGGTTGCCGATTTATCCGACGGCACTCACATCACGGTCTCGAATGCTGAGGATAAAGGTCTGGATCACCCCCAGTTTTCAAGGCTGATTCGTCTGGATCATCTGGACCTCTCAGAACCAGATCAGGTCCGGGAGATGCATGCGCGTCTCTTAGAAGAGTTGCAGGGAGAGACGACTGTCGATCTGACGGGCCAGAAATTCGAAGATAATTTTGAATCCTTCTGGGCCAGGGAAATGGACTGGCGAATGGAACGGGGAGGCGTGACCACCGAGGAAGTCATTCGCATCTCTGCCAGGAACGGTGAACCTGAACCGAGCGAAGAAGAGATTGAACTGGCCAAACGCCCCTGGAAGCAGCAGATTGACAATTTCATTACCGACCAGATTCGGAAAGACTATCTCAACAACACGAACATGTCGGGCAAGGAGTGGGAAGAGACTCTTGATCGACTGGTGATTGTCCATGAACATTCAGAAGCGTCTCACCTGATCGATACACTCACAGACACCATCTGCTATGAAAGTGATCTGGATGATGAAGATGACGACGATGAAGAGGACCCGTATCTCAAAGCGGAACAGGAATTGAATCAAATCTTTCGGTCTGAAGCATGCGTGATGAACGCCTTCCACCGGGCCCTGGATTTGTTACCCCCCGATCGAAAATACACACTGCAGACTACAACCGAGTCTCCCTGGAAAAGCGAGATTTATCTCTCCCCGAAATACTACGATGAGTATTAACACCAGACAGCCCCTTTTACATCAACCCCGCTTGATACATCATTCTCCTGCGTGGTAGGATGAAGACCTGCGATTTGCGTCCGTACTCGAAATCAACACCCCGTCTGAGGAGATTCGTTATGACTCACGTCAATCGTCGCACATTTATGGGTGCATCCCTGGCTTCAATGAGCCTGGCCTCTCTGAGTCAGGCTGCGGTCTCCGCGAATGAAAAGGTGAATGTTGCCCTGGTGGGATGTGGCGGTCGCGGACGTGGGTTGGGAAGCTGGTTTGCGAAACTCCCCGAGAGCAATCTGGTCGCGGTCTGTGATCCCGATCAGAGTCGGAGCGGCCAGATGGCAGAGCAGGCTGAAAAAGCCGGCGCAAAGCGACCGCGTCAGGTGGAAGACTTTCGCAGCCTGCTGGACGGAGAGGAGATCGATGCCATCGTGATTGCCACTCCCGACCACTGGCACACTCCCGCGGCGATCATGGCCTGCCAGGCTGGCAAAGACGTGTATGTTGAAAAGCCTTGTTCGCACAACATTCACGAAGGTCGCCAACTGGTCAATGCCGCTCGTAAATATAAGCGTGTGGTGCAGCACGGAACGAATCTTCGGGCGACTCCCGTCTATCAGAAAGCCTGGAAGCAAATCCAGGACGGTGCCATTGGTAAGGTGATGATGGTCAAGGCGATTAACAATCAACGTCGGGCCCTATATCCGCCACGTCCCGATGAAGCGGTTCCTGAAGGTGTCAATTATGATTTGTGGCTGGGGCCGGCCCAGAAGCGGCCCTTCAATCGCAACTGTTTTCACACCTCATGGCACTGGAACTGGGATTTCGGCACAGGGGATATCGGTAATGACGGAGTGCATCAGATCGACATCGGTCGCTGGGCCTTGAATCTCAAGGCACCGAATGCGGTTTCCTGCAGTGGTGCAAAGCTGGGTTCCAAAGGAGATGCCCAGGAAACTCCCGACACTA
This sequence comes from Gimesia chilikensis, assembly GCF_008329715.1. Classification (GTDB taxonomy): domain Bacteria; phylum Planctomycetota; class Planctomycetia; order Planctomycetales; family Planctomycetaceae; genus Gimesia; species Gimesia chilikensis. Next base: position 121,986 of record NZ_VTSR01000011.1, read on the forward strand.
TGGTGGTTACCTGGGAGTACGACGATCTGCTCTACGTCTACGAGCAGCGCGACTTCACTCCCTACCGGATGCAGGCCCATCGCCATGATAACGACAACATTATCTACGGCGACAAAGGGTTCATGATGGTTGACCGTTCCGGGTATCGAATTTTCTACAAGCATGAACGCGGCCCGGCTTTCGAACAGAAATGGCAGGACACGGGAGCTCATTACCAGAACTTCCTCGACTGTGTTAAAAGCCGCAAGTCGCAGGAACTGTTGGCAGAGATTGAGGAAGGTCACTATTCAGCGATGCTCAGCCACCTGGGGAACATCGCGTACCGCACCGGACGCCGACTGGTCTTCGACCCAAAAACGGAAACCTTCCCGGAAGACAAAGACGCCAATCAGTATTTGACGAGAACTTATCGTGACGGCTACGAACTGCCGCAGGTATGATGCAGTAGAGATCACAGCAACGCACATCAGTAGAAAGCAGACACATGGCAGATAAAGCAACAGTCGCGCTCATCATCAGTGAGACGTCGCCTCACCTGGGCGCATATTTTCCAGCACTGGCTTCCTCAGAGGACATCAAGGAAATCGTCCTCTCCGACGAAGGCCACAAACACACGGCCCTGGCGAAAGAGAAGCTGGGAGACAAACTCACGCGTGTGTATGACAACCCCAGCCAGCTATTTGAAAAAGAGAAACCGGACATGGCGCTGGTCACCCTGGAAGCCATCAAGGCCCCTGCGGCGATCGACATGGCGCTGGAACATGGCTGCCACGTGTTCGCAGAAAAGCCGGCCTGCACGAGCATCGATCAGTTCGAAGCGCTGGTTCAGAAAGCGGACAGCAAGCATCTCAACCTGATGCTCGCGCTTGCGAATCGAAGTAATCCGGAAGTCAAAGCGGCCCGCCGCATGATTCGCAAAGGAGTGTTCGGCAAGATCTATGCGATTGAACTCAACTACATTGCCGACCAGACGCGACTCACGAGCAAAAGTTATCATCAAGGCTGGTTCGCCCAGAAAGATCGGGCTGGTGGGGGGCATCTGATCTGGCTGGGAATTCACTGGCTCGACCTGGGGATGTACCTGACCGACACCAGAATCAGTGCCGTGAACGGGTTTGTCACCAACATCGGAGGTCAGCCGATCGATGTCGAAGACTCGGTGGCGTTAAGCCTGAAGTTCCATAAAGGTTTTCTGGGCACGTTGTCGTCGGGCTATTACACGAATCGTGGGAAACAGTCGCTGATCAAGATCTGGGGTTCTAAGGGCTGGCTGGAAATGGATTATTCTACGGGCCGTTACCTGCAGTGGCATCTCAACTCGGACAAGCCGGGAACGATTCATAAATTTGAGGAATCGGTTCAGCCACGCGGTTACACACCGTTCGTGCATTCGGCGATCCGCTCTGTGCTCGACAAGGAACCGCCGCCACTCGATAGCCACGACAGTCTGCAGGTACTGAGAACGATATACGCAGCCTATCAGGCCTCTGCTTCAGGAGAGACGCATCAGATCCCCATCGAGTGAGGACGCTGTCCAGCCGGTTCAATCGTAGCTGTGCCCCAGATCATTCGTGCGGATTGCCTTGAGCTTCTCAGCCATCCGCTGTTTGAATTGGGCCACAACTTTTTCATAACCCGGTTTTTCGGCCAGGTTCGTGTACTGTTTGGGATCGTTTTCCATATCGAACAGTTCGATGCCTCCCGAAGCGTCTTCCCGGTATTGAATATAAGCCCAGCGATCATCGCGGAGCAGAAAGCCGCGATTGCCTTTATTGCGTGGATCAACACTGAAGGCAGCTTCGCGGACACTCAGTGTGGGGTCATCCAGAAGCGGAGCCAGATTTTTGCCCTGAATGCCTGCAGGTACCTGCAGGCCACATAAGCTGCTGATCGTAGGATAGAGGTCGAGCAGTTCGGCGAGTGAATTACAGACGGCGGGTGATTTACCGGGGACACTGATAATCAGCGGTACGGCAGCAGACTCCTCATGCAGGCTGACCTTCGCCCAGAAATCGTGTTCTCCCAGATGGTAACCGTGATCGCTGGTGAAGATCACAATGGTCCGGTCAGCAATCCCTGCCTGCTCCAGGGCATCGAGGACTTTCCCCACCTGACGATCCATGTACGCGACTGAGGCGAGGTAGCCGCCAACCGCCTTTTTCTGACGCCGGATATCCATCTGCATGCCTTTGCTGGTTTTATAATTGATCCCCAGCTTTGGAATGTCATCCCAGTCGCCGGGAACCTTCTCTGGCAGGACATGTTTGCTGTAAGGCTTATACGGCGGGAAGTAAGTCCGGGGCGCGACAAAGGGGACGTGTGGACGCACAAAGCCGATACCAAGGAAAAACGGTTCGTCTTTGTGCTGCTGAATCAGTTCGACAGCCTTGCGGGCGGTCTTTCCGTCGGAATGCACGAGGTCATCCCCGTCCGCTTCCACTACCACGAAAGTATTGCCTCCTACGGCTGGCTTTTTGCCGTCCGGATTATTCTCAAGTGTCTCTCCATCTCCGGGAGCAGCCCACTCGGGCCCCTGGCTGTTAAAACGTTCGGTCCAGGAAGCCGGATCGTCGGTGCCGTCGTTTCCCTTTTCAATGTCTCCGGGGACTCCCATGTGATAAATCTTGCTGACACGCGCGGAGTAGTAGCCGTTGTTCTTGAAGAGCTGTGCCCAGGTTGGTTTCTCGCCAATGTAGGACCGAGGACTGACATACCCGAAGGCTTTGGTCGCATGGGGATAATAGCCGGACATGAAGGACGCCCGCGAGGGGCCGCAGTAGGTTGCCTGACAGTACGCGTGGGTGAAGCGTGTTCCTTTGGCAGCGATGCGGTCGATGTTCGGTGTCTGGCAGACCTGATTCCCATAACAGGAGAGTGCCGTCGCAGTCAGGTCGTCGGAGATGATAAACAGCACATTCATCTTCTGCTCGGCTGCAGAAGCTGGAGAACTGTGTGCCAGCAGAAATAAAAGACAGAGCAGTTGTAACGTGCGGGGGAATTTCATCGATGGACACCCATGGCATGAGGACTAAGTTGCGCAGTCAATCTGAATGATTACAGATTTATTCTACGGTTCCCCGCAGGCAGTCACAACTCTGATCCGAGACACGACAGGACTTATTCGTTGTCGTCATGCTCACTGGCTGGAATCACATCGACAAAAGAAACGCCGACGCGGATCTCGTCGAAGTCCGTCGAATAGCGACTGACGATCTTGACCCGTTCGATGCGGAGATCGGGGGCCATCAGCCGTAGATCGACTTCGTCCAGTTCAGGAATCTTATTGAGCACGGGGTTCAACCACAGGTCAACCTCTTCCGCGCCGGGACGAAACAGAATTCGACCCACAATCAGAACAGCCTGTCCCGAAAGTACTTCACTGGAAGCGGTATTGATTTCGGTGCCATTGACCTGTCCGGCGGCAGCCCAGTTACCACGAATGGCAGAGGACAGCTTTCCGATCCGCAGGCTCGACTCTTCGTTACCCAGGTCGATGTAGGCATAACGTCCGTCGCCTTCATTATCGTACGACTGGGCCATGAAACTGAACCAGAGGATTTCACCATCTGCGCCAAAGCCTTTGTCATCAGAGAGTGCATGCGGCACCTGCTGCAGATCGATGTGTCGCACCGAGACGGACTGCGAAACCTGGCCGGTCCGATACTGCCCCCCTTTAGTGAGCAGCATATTCCCGTACTGGTCAGAAAAACCGAGGGTGCCGAACAGTCGCATGTCGTTCCTGCCCAGGTTTTTCTTTTTCGTATCGTGTACGATCGAAGCATAAACGGGACCTTCATCGATCCAGGGCCCTGCCCAACCGACACCACCATTGAGCCCGTCAACGCCTTCGGCCTCTTTGTCCAACAGTTCTTTTTTCGAATAATCGAAGCCTTCGTAGAGGAAAGGCTGCGCCGCCACCCGCGCCATCAGGAAGGTCTTCTTCATGTAATCGGAATCGAAATTGATGGGCTGCTCGAAGGCCTTCTCTTCGTCGTAAGGGATCTGGAAGTCCTTGATGAACAGCACAGCCAGATTGAACGTCGACACGAGTCCAATCCCAATCAGCAGAAACCAGCGCCAGGTCAGCAGCGGATGCCGCCGAGGTTTCAGGGGGGCGGTCTTCGTTTGCGGCTGAGGTTCGGGCTTGATTTCAATTTCCGACTCAGATGGCAGGATCAGCGGTTCCTGCTTACGAGATTCCAGTTCCCGTGCCTGTCGTTCGCCGATGGCTCGTGTCTGGAAACGCTGACGCAGATAGGAGTGCAGAAACACGCGGCGGAAGGCCTGATCAGCATTTTCACTGTCGGTCTTGATCCACTGCTCGAGCTTGTGAGCTTCTTCTTCAGAAAGCTCTTCTCCATCCAGATAGGCGTCGATATTTTCGAGCGCCGTACTCTGTTTGTATTCGCTAAGATCCGACATTCGCTTCACCGGCCGCCCGCTTTTGAACACATTCCATTAACGTCGTACGAATGCGGGAAAGAGTCACACGCACGGAACCGGTTGAGGTGCCCAGTTCTCCGGCAATCTGTTTCGGTTTTAAATCTTCGGCATACCGCAGGCCCAGCAGTCGCCGCGAACGTTCTGTCAGCTGATCCAGGCAGTACTCCAACAGATCCCGTTCTTCGGTCATCAGCTGTTGTACCCGGGAACAGGCGTCTGCCAGTGCGTCCATTGCTTCCCCCATGAACAGCACCCGGTCTTTACGCTTGCCGCGATAGAAGTCGGCAATTTTTATTTTGGCAATCCACAAAGCCCAGGGAAGAAAGGGCCGCGTGTTATCATACTCGTCGTAACGAATTGCTATTTCTGCTGCGACTTCCTGCAGCAGATCTTCTGCATCACTAAACTGGGGAGTCGATGCTACAACGAAAGCCATCAGAGAAGGTTGAACTTTAACCCAGTTTCGAGCCAGCTCAGCACGGCTTCGCGCAGTTTCAGTTTGGAGTGAGGTCGTTTGTGTCGCATCCATCGTGCAAGTGCGTCTTTTCTTTCTGCAGTAAGTTTTCTTATCTTAAGAATCCAGAATTCCATCGTGGAAAACTGTAAGATCTTCTTGCTGGAAATGTTATCGAGTAATTCATCAACGGCAATATTTTATATTGTAGAGAAATCTATTAAGAATTGATGAAGATCAGAAACAAGTTTGGTTCATTACTATAAAAAGTTTTGTTTCTAACGAATTTGATTATTTTTGAAATTCGTTGTTAACGTTTTGCCCCTTTCTGCGATATACAATAAAGGGCAGATTCCCTTCAGTTTTTAAAACCACATTGCACAGGACATCCAGTGACGGATAATTGTCGCTGGCCTGATTGGACACGTGGTTTGACGCAGAGTGAAGCCTGCTTTGATGCGCATCAAGCGCCGCCTGATTTCGCTCAGGTGTATTTCAGCTCGCCCGAATCCCACATTCGGAGATTTCTCCAACTTTCTCTAATTGTTGGAATGTTCTCCCGTTTGAGAATCCTGCTTGAGTCCTTCCCACCTTATCTGGTATAAACATACTTTGATTTGTACCAGGCGCGTCATGAACCACAGGGAAGCGATTTCGCGTCGATGAATGACCTCTCGAGGGAAAAGGGATATTCATGCTGAAATTTCTGAGCGCACAGAGTCAGCAACATTCACAGACTACACGCCGCGATTTTCTGAAACTCGGCACACTCGGTCTGACAGGACTGACACTCTCAGACTTACTGCGACTGGAAGCACAGGCGGGGATTCAGCACTCTCGCAAAGCGATCATCAATGTGCATCTGGACGGCGGTCCTCCGCACATGGATACCATCGATCTGAAACCTGAAGCCCCCGTTGAAATCCGAGGCGAATTTCAGCCAATCTCTACCAGCGTGCCGGGGATTCAGCTCTCTGAACTGCTACCCCGGATGGCAGCTCAGGCGGATCAGTTTGCGTTCGTGCGTTCTCTGGTCGGTTCAGCCGGGGCACACGATGCCTTCCAATGCCAGTCCGGATTCCGCAAAAAAGACATGCAGTCCGTCGGCGGACGTCCCGCGCTGGGATCTGTCGTCTCAAACCTCAAAGGTTCCCCCCGCGACCGAGCACCACTGTTCGTCGATCTCATGCAGGGACGCGGCCAGGTAAGAAACAGCGCACGCCCCGGATTCCTCGGCCCCTCGTATCAGCCTTTTCGTCCCGATATCTCAGACCTGTTCGAACGACAGTTGGAAAAAGGGATGCAGAACGAGCTCAAACGGCTGGGTGAAGAGCATCAGGTCAGTCTCAAACTTAATCCCAGTCTCTCGCTGGAGCGTCTGGAAAACCGGACAACGTTGCTCTCCGAACTGGATACCATCCGTCGCAAAGTGGATGCGAGTGGAATGATGGACGCCATGGATCGTTTTTCACAACAGGCCGTCAGTATTCTGACTTCGGGACGACTGGCGGATGCGCTGGACCTGGAACAGGAAGACCCGGCCATTTTGGAAAAGTACAGTCTGGGTGCGTCAGCCAGGAATCAAAAGTTTTATACCAGTGAGGGTCCGGGTGCGACACGCAAATTTCTACTCGCCCGGCGGATGATTGAAGCCGGCGTCCGATGCGTGAGCATCTCGATCAGTGATTTCGACACACATTCCAGTAATTTCTCCCGCATGCGTCAGCTACTCCCAATCGTCGACCATGGCCTCGCCACCCTGGTATCAGACCTGATAGAAAGAGGCATGCTGGACGATGTCACGATTATTGCCTGGGGTGAGTTTGGTCGAACACCGCGGATCAACTCCAAAAACGGTGGCCGCGATCACTGGCCGCGCGTCGGGCCGGCAATTCTCGCCGGGGGTGGCATGCGTACCGGCCAGGTCATTGGCGCAACCGATCGCACTGCCAGCGCTGTCACAGATCGTCCAGTGTCTTACAAGGACATCTTCAACACGCTGTATCACAACCTGGGCATCGATCCCCACGCCATCACGATTAACGATCCGCATGGGCGCCCTCAATACCTGCTCGACGAGGGTGAGCGTCTTTCCGAACTGGCGTGAGGTTCGTAAGATGACTCAGACAGTTGCCGCGGACGCAATCTGCTTGTATCGCGATTCGGCGACCGGTATGATCAAATCTGAAATGTGCCCTCGACTCACATACGCCTACCTGAAATCAGCGGTTCCCCACAGGAGACCTCATCATGCAGAAACAACGTGCTACCCTCTTTGGATCAATCCTGGCTTTGTGCTTACTGACCAACGTGATTCAGGCAGCAGACCTGCCTCAATATAAGCCGCTGTTCAACGGAAAAGATCTGACAGGCTGGGTGAATGTGAATACTGACAAAGATACCTGGTATGTCAAAGACGGCATGCTCGTCTGCACGGGACATCCCATTGGCGTGATGCGAACCGATAAACAGTACGAGAATTTTCTCCTGCATATCGAATGGCGACACATGGAAGCCGGCGGCAATTCGGGGGTCTTCGCCTGGAGTGAAGGGACTGTTCCCGAAGGTCGACGCCTGCCCAAAGGGATGGAAATCCAGATGCTCGAACTCGACTGGGTCAATCAACACAAAATGAAAGACGGCACCCTGCCCCCCATCGCCTACGTACACGGCGAACTGTTCGGCGCCAATGGTCTGATCACCACTCCCGACAATCCCCGAGGGAACCGTAGCAAGTCAATTGAAAACCGCTGCAAAGGCAAAGGGCAATGGAATGTGTACGACGTGGTCTGCGTGGACGGAACCGTCAAGCTGTCTGTAAACGGCAAATTCGTGAACGGCGTTCGCAACGCCTCGATCAAAAAAGGCTACCTCTGCCTGGAATCCGAGGGAGCCGAAATCCAGTTTCGCAACATTCAGATCATGGAACTTCCGCCCGGAGTCACCACCAAAGCACAGACGGCTCCAGTCCTGAAATGAACATCTGCTTTGAATGAGTTTCTATAGGATACGATCAGACTGACCACGGGAGACAGCCAGAACGTCTCTCGTGGCGATTTCAGCGGGAAAACAGACCTCTTCCTTAACTAACCTCAGTAATTCAAACGGTTTGGAGCAATTCCCAATCCTTGACGAATGCCTGGGGAGCGAATATAATAAGGATAAGGTAATCCACTAACCGATGATGTAGGTTACCGGTACGTGTTTTCGCCACCTTTGAAAATGCGAACTCCCTCCTGCTTTTCCTGCCTTAATATGTGATGCCTGGTATGACGATCATCCCTCAATACCGACGCTTTTCCGTATCCGCAATCACGTTGCTGATCTGTGGTATGCTCTTGAGTTCTGCTGATGCCGCCGACAAGAAAACGGTGACCGGCGCGCAGATTTATCAAAAGTTGTGCATCGAATGCCATGCAAAGAATGGCCAAGGTGTCACGGAAAAAGCCAATCCGTTTCAGGGGCAAAAGAGTCTGGCTGAACTGACCATGCTCATTGAAGAGACCATGCCGGAAGAAGATCCCGAGCTCTGTGAGGGTGAAGATGCGAAGCAGGTCGCTCAATATGTGTTTGACCGCTTCTTTTCCCCGGATGAGCAGGACCAGAGCCAGGCCTCCCGGATTCAGCTCTCGCACATGACGGTCCGCCAGTACCTCTATACCACTGCCGACCTGATGTCGCATTTCCTCGGAAATGCGCGTGTCACTAATAAAGAGAACGGTCTGCGGGCCGAGTATTTTTCTACCCGGAATTTCAAAGGGGACAAACGGGTTGAAAAACGCATCGATCCCGTTGTCAGTTTCCAGTTTGGAGACAAAGCCCCCCACGAGAAAATCAAGAACGCCGAAGAGTTCTCCATGAAATGGGAGGGTTCGGTCTACGTGGAAGAGACCGGCGACTACGAATTCATCATCAAAACCGAGAACGGGGCACGGCTCTGGGTCAATGAGCAGGAACCAATCATTGATGAATGGGTCAGCTCTCAGGGACGGGCCAAGGAACATAAAGCGACGATCCGCCTGCTGGGTGGCCGCCCCTATACGCTCCGCCTGCACGTCTTCAAGTACAAAGATAAGTCTTCTTCCATCAGCCTGGAGTGGAAACCACCACACAAGGCCCAGGAAGTGATTCCGCAGAGGCACCTTGTCCCGCAACAGGTACCGGGAACCTTCATTGTTTCGACTGAGTTCCCACCAGATGACAGTGTCTCCGGGTACGAACGCGGGGTAGCGGTTTCCAAGTCCTGGGATGACGCAACGACGTCTGCGGCTCTCGAAATCATGACGGGAGTGATCAAGCACCTGGATCGTCTGGCCGGAACCAAACCCGAGGCCAAAGACCGCCGGGATAAAGTCCAGAAATTCTGTCATCGCTTTGCCGAACTGGCGTTTCGCCGGCCTCTGACAGCAGAACAGAAAACGTTTTTCGTAGATCAGCACTTTCAGCCTGAGCTGAAAACAGAACTGGCTGCCAAGCGATCCGTCCTGTTGATTCTGAAGTCCCCCCGCTTCCTGTATACCGACCGTGAATTCGCTAAGCCCGACGATTTCACAATCGCATCCCGTCTCTCGTACGGTTTGTGGGATTCAATGCCGGATCGCCAACTGTACGATGCCGCTAAAGCGGGACGCCTCAACAAGCCGGAACAGATCGCCCAGCAGGCCGAACGCATGCTGAATGATCCCCGGGCCCAGGCCAAACTGCGATACTTTTTCCACCACTGGTTACAGCTGGATGAAAAAGAAGAGCTGGCGAAAGACAAAGCCCTGTTCCCCGAATTCGACGATCACGTGGTCGCCGACCTGCGGACTTCGCTGGATATGTTCATCGACGATGTCGTCTGGAATGGATCGTCCGACTATCGTCAGTTGCTGCTGGCCGATTACGTTTACATGAATTCGCGACTGGCCAAAGTGTACCAGGTTGAGATGCCGGAAGGAGAATCGTTCCAGAAGGTTGCTCTCGATAAAGACAAACGGGCCGGCGTCCTGACGCACCCGTACCTGATGGCGAACTTCGCTTATCACAACTTGAGCTCACCGATACACCGTGGCGTATTCGTCACACGTCGTCTGCTGGGGCGTTCCCTGAAGCCGCCACCACAGGCAACAGAATTCAAAGACGGCGATTTTCATGCGGGAATGACGACCCGCGAAAAGGTCGCCCAGATCACGAAACCGTCCGCCTGTATGTCGTGCCATAGCATCATTAACCCGCTCGGATTCAGTCTGGAGCACTTTGATGCCATTGGTCGATACAGAAAACAGGAAGTCAAAAAAGACATTAACGCCTCTGCAGAGCTGGTTTCAATCACAGGTGATACCGTCAAGTTTAATGGTGCCCGCGATCTGGCAGAGTATATCTCGCAGGATCAGAACGCCCATGCCGCCTTTGTAGACCAGCTGTTCCATCAGGCCGTCAAACAGCCGATTAATGCCTATGGCGAAAAAATCCGTGACGATTTGACCAGCCGATTCGAAAAATCCGGATATAATATTCAACAACTGCTCGTAGAAATCATGAAGGTTGCTGCCCTGCACCAGCCTCAATCCTGAGAAAGAGCCTACTAATGAAATATCAATCCCGCCGCCAGTTCCTCAAAAAACTCGGACTCTCCTCTGCAGTCCTGCCGCTGGTTTCGCATCTACCCAGCCTCGGTTTTGCCGCCGATGCCGGCATTCGCAAAAAGCGTATGATCGTGATGTTCAGCCCCAATGGTATCGTGCCCAAAACTTACTGGCCCGATGAGACCGGCGATAAGTTCGAGCTCAAGGAAATCATGCAGCCCCTGAAGAAATACCAGGACCAGATGCTGGTGATTAAAGGGGTCGCAGACCGCGTCCGGGGAGACGGCGACAGCCACATGCGTGGCATGAGCTGTCTGTTGACCGGAATCGAATTGCTCCCCGGTAACATCCAGGGGGGATCGCACACTCCAGCCGGCTGGGCCAGCGGACTGTCGATCGACCAGGAACTCAAACGGTTCCTGCAGAGCAATAAAGAGACCCGCACCCGTTTCGGTTCGCTGGAATTTGGCGTGAACGTACCACATCGTGCCGACCCCTGGACCCGTATGGTTTATGCAGGTCCCAACAAACCGGTCGCGCCGATTGACGATCCCTACCTGATGTTCGAAAAGATCTACGGTCAGATGAAAGATCGTAAGAGCCTGGCCAGCATTCTAGACGACGTCCGCGAAGACCTGAAGAAAGTTCGTTCGCAACTGAGCAGCTCCGACAAGCAGTTGCTCGAAGAGCACGAAAGCTACGTCCGCCAGATGGAACAGGAACTCAAAGCCAGCGCAGAACAGAAACTGGCTGTCAAAGTTCCGGTTCAGGAAGTGGGTATCAAGAACGATAACGACCACATGCCGGTCACCAGTAAAATGCAGATCGACCTGATGGTCAACAGTCTGGCCAACGATATGGCACGCGTAGCTACGCTGCAGTATACGAATTCAGTCGGTCAGGCACGGATGAAGTGGCTGGGGATCGACGATGGTCACCACTCACTGTCCCATAAACCGGACAGCGACGAAGATTCACAGGAAAAGCTGACGAAGATCAACAAATGGTTCTGTGAACAGCTCGCTTACCTGGTTGAGAAACTCGACTCGACTCCCGAGCCGAACGGCGAAGGAACCCTGCTCGACAACACCACGGTCGTCTGGACCAACGAACTGGGTAAAGGGAACTCCCATACGTTGAATGATGTGCCGCTGGTGCTCGTCGGTAAGGGACTCGATTTCAAAATGGGACGTTCGCTGCAGTTCAAGAACATTCCCCATAACCGTCTGCTGATGTCGCTGGCCCACGGCATGGGACATCATATCGAGACCTTCGGTAAACCCGACTTCTGCGGCGACGGCATCATTTCTGAACTGACCTGATCTCGTCCGCAGAGCGATAATCAACGAACTCGAGTGAGCACCAGTCTCCCCAGGCTGGTGCTCACTTTTTTTAATCAGTCTCTTTACAACCTGTTGGAAATCGGCCCCGGTACTTTCATTCGACAGGACTGGTCTTTATGATTCGGATTCAGGCAATTTGCTGACTACAATCAATGCACATGAAAGGATACGCGCATGGACCACATCACCCGCCCCCAGGAACAAGACGAATACTACTTTGAGGAAGGGTGCTATATCCTGGAGATGTCCAGCCCGAATGTGGATCCTGAAGTCTCCCTGGCCCGGGCCCGCGTCGAGCCTGGCAAGCGAACCCGGTTCCATCGCCTCAAGGGGACCTTCGAGCGCTACATCATGCTTTCTGGTACCGGACTGGTCGAAGTGGGCGACTACGAACCCACGGAAGTCTACCCGGGTGATGTTGTGAGAATCCCACCTGACACTGATCAGAGAATCACCAATATTGGTGAAGACGACCTGGTATTTCTCGTCGTCTGTAATCCGCATTTCCTCCGCTCCTGCTATACAGACTCAGAAGATCTCCGCACGTCGGGGTCATAAAATCCTCATATTGCCTAAGAAGTTCCTCTACAAGTTCTTACATCAAGGTAAGATGTACGCAGTTTTCAATTTCTTAACATAATTTACTTGTGCAGTCTCCCCCTTGCGATTTAAAATGCAATTCCTCGGAGCATGCCTCTGCTGTCCCACCTTTTATTCCTTCCCAGTTATATTTCCAAAAGGTTAGCAATGTTGAATTACCCACCGCGCGTCACGCGCAAATCTGGTTTTACGCTCATCGAGCTGCTGGTTGTGATTGCAATTATCGCGATTCTGATCGCCCTGCTCCTGCCCGCTGTGCAACAGGCCCGCGAAGCTGCCCGCCGCAGTCAGTGCAAAAACAACCTGAAACAAATGGGTCTGGCGCTCCACAATTATCACGACGTCTATCTCAAGTTCCCCATCGGGTCCCGTGCCCCCAATGATGGCCCCCACAACTGGCGTTTCGCCCTGCTGCCTTACATGGACCAGGCAAATATTTACGAACTCGCCAAGAACAGCCCGACCAGCGACGTTGATTTCTGGGAAGGCGGAGGCGGCTCTTACAATGGTGACACACTGCTCTTCAAAGACAAAGTCATCACTTCCATTTACATGTGCCCTTCCAGTTCAGACCCGGCCATCAGCTATGCCAATGGCGAACCACAGCAGGGTTCCCAGTCGCATCAGTATGTCGGCATCATGGGTGCTTACCCTGACCCCGCAGCGCGCACGAACGTCTCTTACGAAACTCAGTATAACAGCTTTGCCACTAACACAGGCTGTCTGCTGATCAACGAGTGCAAAGGCATGCGGGACGTGACCGATGGTTCATCGAATACGATCATCATCGCCGAACAGTCGCGGATCTCAGCCAGCAATCCGGTTCTGAAGCGGTCTGATTACACATCAGGCTGGGCAGGCACCAGCTATGCAGGTACCGTCAGTCAGTGGATTGCCAGCGGAGCCGGGCAGCATCGTTTCGGTACCGGAGTGACGTCGGTCTTCCACAGTCCCAATCCGAAATCGACGGGTGCGGAAGCCAATGCACAATGGGACTGGAACACCCCCTTAACTTCCTACCACACCGGCGGCGTGCATGTGCTGCTCTGCGACGGAGCAACCCGTTTCCTGAGCGACAACGCAGACCTGTTACTGATCCAGAAACTGTGTGTCCGCGATGACGGCCAGACCATCGGCGAGTGGTAAGCCACGACCTCTGGTTCTATTTCCTTATCCCATAGACTTGAGTGACGTATGTGATTCCAGTCACCTGCGTCACATTTGATTCAGGATTTTCATAATGTATCGTCTATCACTTTTCAGTTGCCTGCTGGTTTCTGTGCTGCTGGCTCAGGGTTGTTCGGGAGATCCGAATGTCCGGCCTGCAGTAGAGATCTCAGGATCCGTGACCCTCGATGGAGCGCCGTTGCAACAGGCCAGCATCCAGTTCACCTCGTCCAAATCCGGCGAAAGTGCGTACGCCAATCTGGATGAGAACGGAAATTATTCGGTCTCTTTTCCCCAGGCAGATGTCGGCTCTGCATATGAAGTCACCATCAGTCCGCCTGTCGTCGAAGAAGAAAACGCGATGGCCCTCGCGGAAAAGCCGCAGGAAAAATCGACCGTAAAGATTCCCGCGAAATACACGAAGCGCACCACCAGTGGTCTGATCGCCCAGGTCAATGAACCGGGTGAGAACAAAGCCAACTTTGAGTTGAAGAGTAAGTAAGCAGCTTCAGACCAACACCAGCCTGCAACAGCCCTTAATGCACTGTTGCAGGCTGTTTTTTTAACCTGCCATTTTAATTAAGAACTCTAAGTATCTCCATTTCGTTCTGTAAATCCAGCGGATATACTCGAAGTCTAAGGTGATGAAACTTCAAACCCGCAGTTGGCTGTCATTACAAAGGATCCTCACATGAAACCGACTCTCGCCCCCCTCCTGCTCGCCTGCCTTGCTTTGCTGATCCCGGAACGTTCCTACGCGGAACTGCAGGTCGGCGCCACCATCATGGATGTTACCCCGGTGAAACTCCCCGTCCTCGTTAATGGCAGCATGAAGAGCCGCAGCGTCGATAAGGTATATACCAAAGTCAATGCCCGGGCGATCGTCGTCGCCGATGGCGAAGACCGCCTGGCAATCGTCGTCGTTGACAGTTGCATGATGACGCGTCCCTTTCTGGATGAAGTCAAAAAACTGGCCGCACAGAAAACCAGGATCCCGGCCGACCATATGTTGATCTCCGCCACCCACGCACACTCGGTCCCTTCCAGCATGGGCTGCCTGGGAACCAGTGCCGATCCGGAATACACGCCTTTCCTCCGCGGTAAGCTGGTCGATGCCATCGTTGCAGCCGAAGCAAAACTGGAACCGGCTCAGATTGGCTGGGGTGTCGGGAACGCCGCCAAGTTCACTGCCCTGCGTCGCTGGATCAAGCGTCCCGATCGCATCAGCAACGATCCTTTCGGCAACCCGACCGTACGGGCCACCATGCATGCAGGTCGGAACTGGGATGATGTCATCGGCGAATCCGGTCCCGAAGATCCTGATCTGTCCCTGATCTCGTTTCAGTCGAAAGACGGTCGTCCGATCGCTTTACTGGCCAACTTTTCCATGCACTACTTTGGTGCCCCTTCACTGAGTGCCGACTACTTTGGTCTCTACTGTAATGGTCTGCAGGAAGAAATCGGTAAAAAACTGCCCAAGGATGCCCCCGAGTTTGTAGCGATCATGTCGCACGGCTGCAGCGGTGACATTTACCGCCGCGACTACACCAAGCCGCAGGATCAGTGGTCATTCACCGATGACATCAATGAATACTCCAGTGAGCTCGTTAAACTGACCATGGGCATCTATAAAAACATCACGTATCGCAAAGACGCCGACGTTGAAATGGCCGAGAACCGGATGCAGTTGAACTATCGGGTTCCCGACAAACAGCTGCTCGAATGGTCTCAGCGGATCGTCGAGAAAATGGGCGATAAGTTGCCCGAAACACAAGAAGAGATCTACGCTCGCGAACAGATCATGCTGCACGAAAGCCAGTCAACCGAGGTCGTCACGCAGGCACTCCGCATCGGCGACATCGCGATCGCGACCACCCCCAATGAAACCTATGCCCTTTCCGGGCTGAAAGTCAAAGCACAAAGTCCGCTGCCACAGACCATGGTCATTGAACTGGCTAACGGGGGCGACGGTTACATTCCGCCTCCCGAGCAGCATCTGCTCGGCGGATACAATACCTGGGCCGCCCGTTCCGCAGGCCTCGAAGTCCTGGCCGAACCCCGTATCGTGGAATCGGATATTGAACTGCTTGAGAAAGTTTCCAATCAGCCCCGCCGCTTTTATGAACAGAGCCGTGGTCCTGCTGTGGAAACGATTCTGGGCTTCAAGCCGTCAGCTTACTGGCGACTGGACGAGTTCAATGGTCCCCGGGCCCGCGATCTCTCCGGCAATCAGCGGGACGGCATTTACGAACCGGCCATCGCTTACTTCCTCGAAGGAGCCCGGTCGAAATCGTTCTGCACGGGAACTGAAACCAACCGGGCCGTTCACTTCGCCGGCAACCGTCTGCAGACCCGCGTGAATGACCTGGGCGATCAGTTTACTGTCTCGCTCTGGATCTGGAACGGAATTCCTCTCGACGCCCGCGACATCAGCGGCTGGATGTTCTCACAGGGACCAAACCACGGTCTGGCCGCCTATGGCGATCACCTCGGACTGGGTGGCAAACAGCATCCCGGCAAGCTGGTCTATATGAACGGTACGGACCGCAAACTGCACGCTGGTAAAACCGCCGTCGAACGCTGGACGTGGAATCATGTGGCTCTCGTTCGCGATGGTGACAAGTTGACCGTCTACCTGAATGGCAAACCGGAAATCGAACTCGAATCGAAACCGGGGGCATCCGGCGTGCTGCTGGAACAGCTGTTCTTCGGCGGACGGACAGATAATGACTCTAACTGGGAAGGCCGCCTGGATGAAATCGCGGTCTTCGATCGGGCCCTCAATGCAGGTGAAGTCAGTCAGCTGGCAAAATAAACCTGTCTGAAACGCACTATCTGCCATTTTCGAAAGCCCGGTCGTACCTGCGATCGGGCTTTTCTATTGGGAATGATTCGTTTTTTATCGCGAATCGACGATCTGACGCGTATGAGAAGAGACAGACCGCTCGAATTACGGAATCTCCGCCCGATGGGGGGTTCCTGCATATTCACAGCCCGCGCGGGACTATATAATCAAAGGGAGTTCACGTCCTAATCGTCTGATGTAATTGACTTTATCACATTTCCGTTCCAGTGGCTCAACCCATGACTGAACCTGACCTGTCGACAACAGATCGGAGACTGCGCCGCCTGTTTCTGCTGATCGTCACCGCCAGTTTCGTACTGACGCCAATTGCTGCGCCGGACGTCTGGTGGCAGTTGAGCCGGGGACAGACAGTGTTGGCCGAGCTGGCAGTTCCGGGGCCAATCCTGGCGGCAGGCAATCCGACAGCGGAAGCAGACTGGCTGGGCGGGTTCCCTTTCTTTATGAGCTGGCTGATCGCCGGCTTTTCGGGACTGATGCTGCTCAAGTTCTGCAGCGTCTTTCTGTTACTCTATCTCCTCATGCGACGGTTTGAGCCTCAACTGCAATGGGCCGCTTTTGCGCTGGCTCTGGTCACGCTGCTGGCTGCGAATGCTGCCTGGCAACCAACGCCCCGACTCTGGGACTGCTGGCTTCTCTTTCTGACCTGGATCGCCACGGTCCGCTGGAGCCAGTCCCCGACGAAACAGAATGCGGTCCTCGTGCTCATCTCCCTGGTGGTGTGGGCCAATCTCGCACCACTCTGCCTGTTAGGAATCGCTGTGGTCGCAATCGTCCCCTGGCTGACCGGCATCCAGACCGAGCCCACAGTCACCCGCAAGCAGTCTGGTCTGCTTGTTGCCGCATCCGCATTTGCGCTGATGCTCACCCCACGTGGCTGGTTTACGCTCTCCGATTCACTGACTCAGCTCCTCCCCGGTCTGTTCTATGCCCGAGACCTGCTGGCCACAACGGTCTGGCAGCCGACGTTCGCACAGGGACTGACAGTCGAAACAGCCGGGCTGGGAATTCTCACTCTGGTCACCGTGTGTTACCTCATTTTTTACTCCACCGGCTGGCTGGAAAGTTTTGCATTCCTGATCTTCGCTGTTCCGGCCTGGCTGAATTCAGATGCCGTTCCCCCTTGCGCGATTGGCATCGCCCTGCTGCTGGGACGCAGCCTGGTAGCACATCCCTATCCAATCCAACTGCTCAAAACCAAAGATCTGCTCTCGCCTGCTCTGGGACGCCTGCTACTGGGACTCGGGTTGCTTCTGCTCAGCGGGAAAGCGGCAGCCGGAACGCTCCCCGGTCAGTCACAGCGACTGGGCTGGGGCCTCGCTCCCGAGCTGGATATCACGCTGCTGAACCAGGCGATCGGACCACTCGAATATGAGGGAACGGCCCACTGCATGGATATCACTTCTGCAGGCATGTTGTGCTGGATCAAGGCGGATCATAAAGTTCGTCCCTACCTCACACACAGACAGGCGCTGAAACAGGGACGCTTATTCGACGAACTCTCCCTGAACGCGGAGCTGTCTGACGGCTGGATGTTGCAGAAGCCACGCATGAATGGCGGCTGGGGGGGCTGGTGGGTCCGCCTCAAAGATCGGAACTGTCAGCTGCTGCTGGTTCCTAACGGTCAGACGCGAACGATTCGTGCCTTGTTTGACAGTCGCTGGCAGCCGATGTCAGTCGACGCGGCAGTCATTCCCTATGGCTGGTCGGGTGAATTACTCAGTACACCGCAGATCATCAAGCTGCTCCCCGTCAAAGAGTTTCTGAATCGCCAGCAGTGGACCTATTCCCTGCCCGATCCGAGTGGCACACCAGACTGTGCTGACTGGTGGGGTATGCTGACCGGCTCTCCCAATCTGAAACCGGCGCTGCTGCAGGCGCGAACCTTTCGCGCGATGCAACTTTATACAGCCGCATTGCGTGTGCTGCATCCACTGCTGCAGCACTACGACTCTCCTGAAGTCAGACGGGAGTTCGAACTCTGTCAGAAGGAACTGGCTTACCAGGAACAGCTCGACACGGGTGCTCCCAGCCAGTTGCGCCTGCAGGCCTATCAGCAGACCAGTCCGACAGATGCATTCCCTCTTACCCAGGCAGGTCCGGGAATCAAAGGTGACCACAGTCCGCCCGAAAAAGTATCAGAAACTCTCGCGCGGGCAATCAACGAATACATTCATGGCGACTGTTCCGAAGCGATCGCCGCTTTGACTGCAGATGACAGTGAGAGCCTGTATGCGAAAGCGCAGATTCAGTTGGAATCCGGCGATCCCGCGAATGCCGCGTCAACTTTTCGTCAGTTAATTGAACAGCATCCCCAGGACCGACTGGTCGTCCCCAGTCAGAACATGTTAGATGCCCTGCAATGATCCAGAAGTACCCGTTTCTCATCCCCCTGTCGATCCTGTTACTGGCCTGCCTGTCAGGTGCCGGCCTGTTTCTGTACGGATCACAGCAGAAAACGGAGTTCGTTCCGCATGTCCGTTCGGTGCATCAGCCGGTCCCATCGCGTTCCTGCTGTGAGTGTCACGACAAATTCTGTCAGCAGTTCGAAGGCGCCCCTCATCTGCGGACCCTCCGCAAAGCCACCGATCCAGGCGTACTTGAAAAATTTGTTGACCGGGAAGTCACCCTCAAAGAGAACGGGCATACTTACCGGTTCTTCAAAGAAGATGATGCGCTGTGGGTCGACTGCGACAGTTATCCGGCACCTGTCCGAATCGACTGGGTCTTCGGTTCCGGCATGCATGCGATGACACCGGTATCGCTGTTTCCGAATGAAAAGGGAGAGTCAGAACTGCTGCAGCACATCGTCTCCTGGTATCCCTCCGGCAAACTGGGAATCACACTCGGTCTGCAGGAACTGGTCCATGAACAGACTGGCATCAATGCGCTGGGGGAAGTCAGCGACCATGCTAAAACGCAGAACTGCTTTGGCTGTCACGCGGCCTGGCTGGGTGATTCGCCAGGTAAAATCAAATCTGATGCGATCATCCCGGGGGTCTCATGTGTCCGCTGTCACTTGAATGGCGAAGAACACATTAAAGCCGTCGAACGAGGCGATAAAGATCTCAAATTGACCAAGTGGAGTTCATTGACACCTCTGGAGTCGATCAATCGCTGTGGAGAGTGCCATCGCCGCTTCGATCAACTGGAGGCGGATGAAATTCATCCTGCGAATGATCTGCTCTATCGTTTTGCCCCCGTGGGAATGTCTCAGAGCCCCTGCTTCCTGAAACAGACCGACGTCAAACTGGCGGACGGCAAAACGGCCCGCTTTGACTGTACCACCTGTCACAATCCGCATCAGCAGGCCAGCCGCGATCCGGATTATTACCGCCAGATCTGCCTGAACTGTCACAGCGATCTCAAGGATCATGCACCGGTGTGCTCTAAAGAGTCGATGCAAAGTCAGTGTCTGCAATGTCATATGCCGGCAGTGGAAGTTCACGACAACCTCTCCTTTACCGACCACTGGATACGAGTCCGCGAGCGCGACAAAGAACGCTTCCCCGAATTTCAGATGCGGCAGGCGAAATGATGTTGTCTTGAGACTGGGGAACGACTAGGATGAGAAGGAACTAGTATTAAGAAGGTTATTTGTGATTGAGAAACTGTTTTCATTTCTGTGCTCCCTGATGATTCTGGCCTGCCCGTTAAACTGCATGCCAGCCGGCGCAGAATCTACAGACGCCGTCAGCACTGGCTGCTGCAGTCACTGTCAGCCGCCGACTTCAGAAACACCACTCTCACCAGCGCATGCCTCTGATGAATGTTGTCAGTGCTTCTGTTTCGGAGCGATCCATGATAAAGCCGATCAACTGGATCTGACATTGCTGACTCCCCTCTGGATCACGCCTGTCCTCTCAGAGACAGAATCACTTCTCTCCGACATTCACGCGGTTCCCCAACCGGTTTCTTCTGCGCCGCCTCCGCCTGCCGGTCGTGCGCTGCGCTGTGCGCAGATGTCGTTTCTCTGCTGATCTGCTCCTGAATCAGCACTGCCTGCGTTAATTCCACTTGCTTCTCGTGTGTCCTGCTGCGCACTGACTCGATTCGGTGTGCCACTCTGCAGATACTTCAAAAGAATCATTCATGCTCCGTTTTTCATTAATCCCCTGGGAATATGGCGTGCGGAATCTGTTCCGTCGCCCCCTGCGCACCCTGCTCACGCTGACCGGCCTGACGACCGTGATCGTACTGGTGTTTATCGTAGTCGGCTTCATCCGGGGACTGGAACACAGCCTGTCCGCCAGCGGTGATCCGGATGTGGCTATTCTGTTTTCGCTGGGCATGGGGGAGAATCTGGAATACTCATCCATTCCAATGCGGACCAGCGAACTTGTTGCCGCCAGTGTGGGTGGCATTAAAGAATTTCACGGCCGGAAATACGCGTCTCCCGAATTGTACCTGGGAACACAGATCACGCTCCCCGAACAGGAACGAACTGCGATGGGTCTGGTGCGCGGTGTGACGCCGGCGATACTCCTGGTCCGTCGCAAAGTCGAACTGGAATCGGGGCGCTGGCCCGAACCGGGTGAAGTCCTGATTGGCCAGCTGGTCGCTACCAAGCTGGGACTCTCCCCCGAACAGCTGGCGACCGGCCAGGCAATCGAACTGGAGGGGCGCAGCTGGAAAATCAGCGGTACCTTCTCTGCCGGCGGCTCTGCGTTTGAATCAGAGATCTGGTGTCGCCTCGACGAACTGCAGCAGGCAATGAAACGCCAGGACCTGAGTCTGGTTGCGGTCACGCTGGATTCCCCCGATGTTTACCCTGATCTGGACCTGTTCTGCAAAGAACGCCTTGATCTCGAATTACAGTCAGTTCGCGAAGTCTCCTACTACCAGGGTCTGAAAAAAGATTATGGTCCGATTCGGATGCTGGCCTGGCTGATTGTGTTTCTGGTCTCCGGCGCCGGGGTGTTCGCCGGTTTGAATACGTTGTACGGTGCGGTTGTCGGCCGGACCAGTGAACTATCTATGTTGCAGACACTCGGCTTTGTCCGCCGGGCGATTGTGATCAGCCTGATCCAGGAGGGCATTCTGCTCTCCACGGCTGCCAGTCTGATTGCAGCTTTGATCGCGGTATTACTGATTAACGGGGTTGCCGTCCGTTTTACAATGGGCGCATTCTCGCTGCAGATCGATACGGTCTCACTATTGATCGGTTCGGGAGTTGGAATTCTGCTGGGCCTGCTGGGTGCGATCCCACCGGCCCTGCGGGCACTGCGACTGCCGATCGTCGATGGTCTCAAATCTGTTTAGTAATGCTTTTAACCTGTTGAATACTCATTTTTAAAGGATTGAATTCAATGAAACGTTTGATGTTATCCAGCCTGTTCCTCTCCGCCGTCTGTCTTACTGCAGTGGGCTGTGGCCAGTCTTCTACCGAACCAAATGCATCTGCTGATGCGAACTCCGCAGCCGAGTCTGCGACAAAACCGACGGCCGCTGCCTCGGAAATCATTCTGACCAGTGAGCCAGCAGGCGCGAAAGAAGTGATTGCAGCTCGCGAGTCATCTAAGGATGAAGAAGAGGTTATCGTGGTAGGACGGATTGGCGGAAGTGAAAATCCCTGGATTGACGGCCGGGCCGCGTTTTCCATCGTAGATAATTCACTAAAGGCCTGCAGTGATATTCCCGGCGATGGCTGTGAGAAACCCTGGGACTACTGTTGTGAAACCGACAAGCTACCCGGTGCGACCGCCCTGGTCAAAGTCGTCGATGCAGACGGCACGCTGATCAAGGAAGATGCCCGCAAGCTGTTGAATCTGAAAGAACTGCAGACGGTTGTCGTCAAAGGGAAAGCCAAACGTGACGACTCCGGTAATCTGACCGTCTTCGCTAACCAGGTTTTTGTACGGAAGTAAATCATGTCTCAGGTTGATTTATCCCAACTGGCCCTGGATCGCAGTGCTCCCTCTCAATTGCGGGGGCACACGCGATTCCGGTTAATCACGCGTTATCTGCTGCCCGGCACCCTGCTGATCGGATTTGCCGCGCTGATTGCCTATGCCTCGCGAGATTTGATCTTTCCTCCTCAACCGATCACGGTGATGCCGGTGATCGTCTCGCAGGCCCAGGTCCGCAGCGCCGGCACGCCACTGTTCCAGGCGGCTGGCTGGGTGGAACCGCGGCCGACCCCCATTCGTGTCGCTGCACTGGCTCCCGGTGTGGTGGAAGAGTTACTGGTTGTCGAGGATCAGAAAGTCAAACAGGGAGAACCGATCGCGCGGCTGGTAAAAGTAGACGCCGAGCTGGCCTTGAAGAACACGATTGCCACCGAAAAGCTGCGAGAAGCAGAACTGCAGCAGGCCCGCGCCACGTTGAAAGCGGCTGAGGTGCGTCTGTCACAGCCCGTGCATCTGGAAGCGGTACTCAGTTCAGCGCAGGCGGAACTGGCTAAGATTCAGACCCAGCTAAAGAATCTGCCTTTCATGACCCGTAGAGCCAAAGCAGATCTGGAATTCGCGCGGCTGGATTTTGAGCGCAAGAAATCAGCCCGCGGCGCAGTCACACAGCGAAGTATTGACGAATCGAAAACCGAGGTTGAGTCGACGACTGCGGCGTATGAAGAGTTAATGGGCCGTAAGGAGTCTCTGGTCTCAGAACAGAAGGCCCTGCAGGCGCGGTGCCAGGCACTACAGACTGAGTTGAAACTGTTGACAGCGGAACAGAAAGCCCGGGATGAAGCCCAGGCGCAGGTGGCTGCAGCAGCCGCACGTCTGGAACAGTCCCAGGTGGCCGTCGACCAGGCGCGACTTGCTTTGGAGCGAATGACGATCCGCGCCCCAGTCGCGGGACGCGTGTATCAGCTTGTAGCGCATCCGGGGTCCAGTGTCGGAAACATGCTGACCCAGATGACGAAATTCGATGGCAGTACGGTCGTCACTATGTATCGTCCGGAATGGCTGCAGATTCGTGTCGATGTGCGTTTTGAAGACATTCCCAAGGTTGCGTTGAATCAACCGGTTCAGATCGACAACCCGGCACTCAGCGAACCAGTGCGTGGTAGCGTCCTGTTTATCAGTTCGGAAGCGGATATTCAGAAAAATACGCTGCAGGTCAAAGTCAAAATTGATG
This sequence comes from Gimesia chilikensis, assembly GCF_008329715.1. Classification (GTDB taxonomy): domain Bacteria; phylum Planctomycetota; class Planctomycetia; order Planctomycetales; family Planctomycetaceae; genus Gimesia; species Gimesia chilikensis. Next base: position 145,503 of record NZ_VTSR01000011.1, read on the forward strand.
AACCGACGCCGCTGCTCAAGCCGGAGATGCTGGTGGATGTGACCTTCCTCGCTCCGGAACATGAGCAGACAGAGAAAGACCAGGACCGGGAATCCCGAATTTACGTCCCCCGGAACATGGTACAACAGAACGCCGCCGGTCAGTCCTGTGTCTGGATTGCAGATCAAAGTCGCCAGATCGCACGCCAGCAGGTCATTGAAACCAGCCCGCATGCAAATGGCCCTCTACTGGAGGTCACACAGGGGCTGAATGTATCGAGTCGACTGATTGCCTCCCCGACATCGGATTTGCAGCCACACGAGCGAATTACTATCACCGGCGAAACCAATCATGAAGGAAACTGAAAATGCCACTGGTTGATATCCACAATCTGACCAAACAGTATCACAAGGGGGGCGAGACCATCACCCCGCTGGACCAGGTCTCGCTCAACATTGAACAGGGTGAATTCCTTTCACTGATGGGATCGAGCGGCACCGGGAAATCGACGCTGCTGAACCTGATTGCCAGCATCGATCGCCCCGACTCGGGTACGATTAGCGTGGATGGTGTTGAGATTACGTCATTATCGCGAAGCCGTCTGGCTCACTGGAGAGCCGCCCACCTGGGTTACATTTTCCAGACGCATAACCTGGTTCCCGTTTTGACCGCTTACGAAAATGTCGAACTCCCGCTGCTGCTGCTCCCGCTCTCGCGGAACGAGCGACGCAAACGGGTGGAAGTTGCACTGGAAGCCGTCGACCTGCTGGACCGGTCCGATCATTATCCGCGACAGATGTCAGGTGGGCAGGAACAGCGGGTCGGGATTGCCCGGGCGATCGTCAAGCATCCCCTGATTGTCGTAGCTGACGAACCAACGGGGGACCTGGATCCCGAGTCCTCAGAGCAGATTCTGAATCTGCTCAAACGTCTGAACCGGGAACTGGATATCACCATGCTGATGGTTACTCACGATGCGGAAGCAGCGACCATCGCGGACCGACAGTTCTATCTGGATCATGGCAAACTGGTACAGCGAAACAACGAGACAGAGACGGCGCTGGCCGGATCAGCCGTGAGTATCGAGGAGACCCCATGAAACTATTGGGCTATATCGTGAAATCATTGTGGGGGCATCGTTCCCGGACCATGCTGACGGTGGCTGGCTCCGCGGTGGCTCTGTTCGTGTTCTGCTTCATCCAGTCCATCCAGGAAGGCATGCGCGATCTCAGATCACGGCAGGAAGCAAATGGCTCATTGATCGTATTCCAGGCCAATAAATTCTGCCCCGCCACGAGTCACCTGCCACAGGATTATGATCAGCAGATTCGTAAATTTAACGGAGTCAAAGACGTCATTCCGATTCAGGTCTTTACCAACAACTGTCGGGCCAGTCTGGACGTGGTCGTTTTTTATGGCGTTCCCCCGCACAAACTGCGCACCGCACGGGACTTTGAATTCATCCAGGGAGACTGGAACGAGTTCGAGTCACACCAGGATGCCGCAATCGTGGGTCAGGCGGTCGCGGCGCGACGGGGAATTGAAGTGGGAGATAAATTTTCTATCGGCGATCTCTCCGTAAATGTGGCAGGCATCTATCGCTCGGACAACCCGGCTGAAGAGAATTACATCTACAGTCACCTGGAATTCCTGCAGCGGCGACAGGGCGCGAACCTGGTGGGGACCGTGACACAACTGGAAGTGCTCCTGCAACCAGACGCGGATCTGGAAGCGGTCAGTACCCGCATCGATGACCTCTACCGGGCCGGGCCTGTGGAAACCAACACCCGCTCCAAAGGGGTATTTCAGGCGAAGAGCCTGGGGGATCTGTCACAGTTAATCGAGATGGCACACTACCTGGGACTGGCTTGTGTAGGACTGGTGCTAGCACTGGTGGCAACGACAACGCTGATGTCGGTCGAAGATCGGATCCAAGAACATGCGGTACTGCGGACACTCGGTTTTTCGGGCAGTAAGGTCTTCGGCGTGGTGCTGGCGGAAAGTACGCTTTTGAGTTTGGCAGGCGGGATTCTGGGAGTCGGGATCGCTTTGATCACTCTCAAACTCAGCAGCCTTTCGGTGGGAGCGGAGGCAGTGACCGTCGCGTTCATTCCCTCATTTCGGCTGGCGGGCATCGGCCTGCTGCTCGCACTGGTCACGGGAATGGGCGCGGGGGTTGTCCCGGCCTGGTATGCTTCAAGAACCGAGATTGTTCCGGCCCTGCGAAGCGTTTAACCTGCCTGTTCTCTGAACGTATCAGGTGAGCCCCGGAATGGGTTCGCCTTCGTAGATGTAGTGCGGACGGTCGACATCGTCCTGCCAGAAAGCGGTCTGGGGCAGCCCCAGTGCCTTGTAGATGGTCGCTGCGAAGTTTTCCGGTTTCTGCGGCTGATCGATGGGGAAACCTCCAATCTTATCGGTCTTTCCGACAACGCGGCCCCCTTTGACTCCCCCTCCGGCCAGCAGAATAGACTGGGTCGCCCCCCAGTGATCCCGGCCCGGATTGGCATAGACTTTGGCCAGTTGAGAAATCTTAGGGGTGCGACCGAATTCACTGCACATGACAACCAGGGTGTCTTTAAGCTGTCCACTTTCGTGCAGATCATCCAGCAGTGCGGAAACGGCACGGTCGGTGGGAGGCAGAAGTTTATCCTTGAGATGCGGGAAGATATTTCCGTGCGTATCCCAGGATTCGTTATTCCCCAGATTGACCTGCACCAGATTCACGCCCGTCTCGACCAGGCGTCGCGCCATGAGTAGAGACCAGCCAAACGAGTTTTTGCCGTAACGTTCCTGAATCTTATCGTCTGCACTGGTGACATCCATCGCATAATGCACTTTGTCATCGTTCAACAGAGAGATCGCTGCGGTGCGGTAACGGTCGAAACTTTCGACCTGCCCTGCATTGTCCAGCATCTGCCGCTGAGCGCCGAGTTCCTTCAGCAGTTGAATGCGATTACTCATCCGGCTGTGCGTCATCCCCTGCGAGAGTTTGAGGTGCGGAGTTTTGAAGACCCGCTTGTCTGTTCCGCCTCGCTGCTGATGGTCGAATGCGTAATCGGGAAAAGCGCCGTAGGACTGCGCGTGGAACGGAGAAGCTTCGATGATCCAGGGATCACGATTGGACCCCATGCGGCCGGCGAACTGACCGGGAATAACGCGACCGGTACGATGAACAATTTTATCCGGCAGGACGATGGCCGGGGGCAGATTGGTTCGCGAACGGAGTACATCGCCGGCGATGGCGGCAATCGAAGGATGATCGGTAGTCATGGGACGCCCGGGATTGAATCCGGTGGGGATATCCGAACGTCCGGTGAGCATGATATGGTGCCCCATCGAATGTTCGTTCGTCCCATGCGACAACGTACGACAGACGGACCAGAGGTGACTGCGCTGGGCGAGCATCGGCAGATGTTCTGAAATCTGCACGCCCGGTGTGCGGGTCGCGATTGGATCGAACTCACCGCGGATCTCCGCGCTGGCATTCGGCTTCATATCAAAGCTCTCGTGCTGTGAGAGACCGCCGGAGAGGAAGATGAAGATACAGGACTTCGCAGTACTGTGTTTCGTTCCGCCGGCTGCTTGTGCCCGGAGTGCATCCAGGTGATTGATTCCCATCCCCAGCAGACTCACCGAACCGACTTCGAGTGCGGTCCGACGAGAGATCAGAGGATGGCGGGTGGGACTGTGGGCAGGCATGGTAACTCTCCTGAATCCAAGAGATTGACTCGACAAGCGCAAGCTGATATTCCGGTGTACCTTATATCACATCAATATAATTCAATGTAACAGGCAGTTAAAGTCCAATTGCAACAAAATCATCAACGTTTGTATTTATGTTTTCGTATCCTGGAGCACCATCTCTGAGGTCAAAAAATTTTCGTCCCTGAATACCAGCAGATTCGGCTGATGGACGATGAATAAACCGAACTTGCCTCAAATTTTGATTGACGATCGACGATAAGCCTTATATGCTTTGCCCGTGTTGATTCCCTCCCCATTCACTTGGTGGTGGCCGCGTGTGACTCGCTGAAGGAAGTCACTTTTAAGAATCATTGCGTTTTTCTTCTTCAAGACCTGTATAGGAATCCGGGTCTGATTCTCAAGGATGATTGTGGGCTCTTTCTGCGCCCTCAGCTGCGCATGTGATGCGCAAGGAGAAATCAATGAACCAGTATCTCACCGATCGTGAGCAGAATATTCTGGACTATATAACTCGTGAAATTGACCGGACCGGAATCTCTCCCTCGGTCCAGCAAATCGCTTCTGAATTCGCCATTCCCTCTCCCAACCGGGTCACCCGTTATCTGAATGCGCTGGAAGGGAAGGGCTGGATCAGCAGTCATGGCAATATTGCCGGCGGAATCACATTGATCGAGAATGATCGGAACTACCGCCTCTCCCTCTGTGGTGATGTCGAAGAGGGCCGAATCGACTTCAAAAAACGCTTTTAAGGTCGCTGACCGCGCAGGTATTGATGTAACAAAAGGTTATTTTTAAGGTCTCATCCCGCTTCTCCATTAGAATAGGGGTGCGAACCAGCGAATTTCTTAATTTTCTTTTGTTTTCAGCCGATTCTTCTATTCAAACGTCTTGCATTGGTTTACGCTTATATGAGAGGTAACCTGTTACAGGTGAAAGCGTTAGTTAGTAGATGGTTTGGATTCACTGAAAGGGAGCATTGATGCTCAGGCTAGAAGATCAGTCAATTCGTTTATGTGACCGCATGCCCCGCCGCTCTTTCATGCAGATTGGTGGCCTGGCAATGGGGGGAATGTCCCTGCCCCAGATTCTGAAAGCACAGGAACAGTCGGGGAAGCGTTCTTCACACAAAGCCGTCATCATGATCTTCCTCGCCGGTGGTCCACCGCATCAGGATATGTTTGACCTGAAGCCAGACGCACCGGATGAAGTCCGCGGCGAATTCAAACCGATTGACACCAACGTCCCCGGGATACAGATCAGCGAACTGATGCCGCGTGTCGCCGGTATGATGGATAAGTTTTCGATCATCCGCTCGCTGGTTGGCGCAGAAGGTCGCCACGATTCGTTCGAGTGCTGCACCGGTCATCATTTCCGCAGCTCTCAGCCACAGGGAGGCTGGCCCTCTCTGGGATCGGCTCTCTCCCGGGTGGCAGGCCCCGTACATCCCACGGTCCCTCCCTATATTGATTTGTCACATACGATGGCCCATGATCCCTGGAACATCAAAGGTCCCGGCTATCTGGGACTGACGCACGCTCCATTCCGTCCCGATGGACGCGTGATGGAGAACATGACGCTGAATTCCATCAACAAAGGACGACTGTCCGAACGAACGCGACTGCTGGAAGACCTGGACCGTTTTCGCAGGACCTCGGAAACCGGTCTGACCGACGGCACCTACGATGGCTATACGCAGCAGGCACTGGATGTACTCTCTTCCTCGCGCCTGGTTGAAGCACTGGATCTGGAACGCGAAGATCCCAAAGTTCGCGCCCGTTATGGAAAAGATGACCCCAAGGTACTCAGCTACAAACTGGATATGGGATACCAGGCAATCATGTCCCGCTTTCTGCTGGCCCGCCGGGCAGTGGAAGCAGGCGCACGCTGCGTCACCTGCAGCTTCGCTCATTTCGACTGGCATGGAAATAACTTTGGTCATGCCCGCAAGGTCGTTCCCCTGCTCGACCAGGGAGTCGCAGCCCTGGTTCAGGATCTGCATGATCGGGGCATGGATAAAGATGTGACCGTTTTAGTCTGGGGCGAATTTGGACGTACGCCTAAGATCAACAAAAACGCCGGCCGTGATCACTGGCCCCGCGTGCACGCCGCGCTGATGGCCGGTGGAGGCATGCAGACAGGCCAGGTGATCGGTTCGACTAACCGACTGGGTGAAGAAGCCGTTGATCGCCCCGTGCATATGCAGGAAGTCTTTGCGACGCTGTATCACAATCTGGGCATCGATGTCGCATCCACGACAATCGAAGATAACAACGGACGTCCTCAGTACCTGATCGATCAGCAGGCTCCCATCCGCGAACTCGTCTGACACATTGAGTCGTTCCGAATGACACTGCATTTCTGATTGCCAAGAGTTAGTTGGTATAATCCTCCGTCAACTCAAGGACTAAAGTTCGTCGATTCCTGACCGTCTGCGGTTCCAAGTTCCAGGTAGACGCGGGAGCTCATGTTTTCGCTGAGAAAATGGACAGAGCCATCCGCGAAACCGAAATGGGCGCCCCCTTCATGGTCGGAACCGGCTGACTGGTAGAAACCATTGTTGAAGCCGCCTGCAGTTCCTCCGGAAATCCCGGTATCGAACATGGTGGCCACACCACCAGCGGCCCAGCAGTCCTGGCTCGATTTGGGAGCACTGGAACTGTGCAGCTTCTGCAACTCTCCGGTCATGATGGTATTAGAAGTACCATCGTCGACGTCGCGAATCGCGGTATCGCTGTTCACGGAGAACATTCCCAGAAAGGCACCGCTGCCTCCCCCGAAAGTGCCGATCAGTGAATCGGTACGGTGCGTCAGGTGAAAGTAATCACCATCGGCCCAGCCATTTCCACCGCCGATGCAGGTTCCGTAATCAGAGCCTCCTTTGACAAACCGGTTGGAGGGCAACGTCGACCCCGCTACCGGATTTTCACCAAGCATGATTCTGTCATCAACCTTGCGAACCTTACTGCGACGCGTGGGACAATAGAACAAAGGAATGTCATTCTCTGCCAGACTGCGATTCCCGATCACATTGGTGTTGAAGTTCCATTTATTGTAGAGCGGGGCCTGATCTACATAAGGGAGAATCTGGACCATCCAGCTCGTCCCATGTAAACCGGTTCCCGGAGTTTTGCCCGCATCCCCCCAGACATTGTAAGCACTGGAGGTCGTCGTTGTGGCGATTGCTCCCGGCGGAAACAGTCCATGTGTTTCGTGATAATTATGGAGCGCGAGCGCCAGCTGCTTCATGTTATTTTTACAGGTACTGCGGCGAGCGGCCTCACGCGCCTGCTGGACAGCAGGCAGTAGAAGTGAGATTAAGATAGCAATGATCGCGATGACCACCAGCAGTTCGATGAGCGTAAAGCCCGATCTTCGATAGCGCATTACAGGGCCCTTTAGATAAAAAAGAAATGAATATGAGCAGAATGCAATTGCTTTATCTAAAAAGAATATTTGAGTCGTTCGATGATTGCTGTTGAGTGGAAGCCTCCTCGCCAATCAATTAGAAGAGAGATCAAAATTAATTTCATTCTCTCCGGATTTCACCTGGGCAGTCAGTTCCGTTTCGTCGCTGTAATTCGCAGGGATCGTCTCTTTTTCATTGACCAGCTTGCTGACAACGACCTTATGGTCCCCCAGGGCCGCCCCTTTTTCATCACGAATATAGACCAGCTCATATTTGCCGGCGCTGTCGGTTTTCCCCGATGAAGCCCGGACGGTATCCGGCATGAACGTGACATAAGCATCCGCCAGCGGTGCCCCATCCATGGTAATGGTCCCTGTTACATTCCCCAGGTCCGGCGTATCACTGCCACCGCAGGCGGTGCACAACAGCATGATTCCCAGACATAAACCGGCCGACGAGATTAATTTCAGTTTCTGCATATTTCGCGATCCTTTTCAGGCTGAATTATTGAGACTGCAGGCAGACACAGCGTCTCTAAAGAATGCTGTGCCTACCCCCGTCAGGTTAGACCATTTTCGTCAGCTATAGTTTAGAACTCACCTGCAACTTTATTCCCGTCGGCGGTGCCAATCCGGTTAAAGGTGGTGTTATCAATGTTCTCACTGATAAACCGGACGGAGCCATCGGCCATGCCGAAATGAGCGCCCCCTACATGGTCGCTGCCAGGCGCCTCGTACTGGCCGCCATTAATACCGCGGTTATTTCCACTGCCGTTTTCTGAGCTGCTGCCTGCCGTATCGGTGTCGAAGATATTCGCGACTCCCCCTGCGGCCCAGCCGTCCAGACTCAGCGAAGCGTCGTTTCCGCGCAGACGCTGCATTTCACCTGTCATCAGGGTATTCGTAGTTCCGTCCTTCACGTCGCGTATCTGGGTATCGCTGTTGGGATAGAAAATGCCCAGGTGTCCGCCCGAGAATGTCCCCATCCATTCACTGCTTGCACCGACTCCCAGTGATTCATGACCAGTGCCGTTGAAACCGTCACCGAAGCCGTTTCCGGCACCTTTACACCCGCCGTAGTCGTTCCCCCCTTTCTGGAAGGGGTTGGTGATCGTGGTGGAACCGGGCGTTTCATCCAGTTGCAGTTTCTGATCGACTTTGCGAACCTTGCTGCGGCGGGTCGGACAGTAAAAGATCGGGATGTCGGTTTCTGCGACCGCACGGTTGCCCATCACGTTGGTGTTGAAGTTCCACTGGTTGTAGACATTAGCCTGATCGACAAAGGGCAGGATCTGCAACATCCAGCTCGTACCGTGATAGCTCACGGGAGACATGCTGCCGGCCTCCATCCAATCCCGCCAGCGGACCGTGTTACCACTTCCCCCATTGGTCAGAGTGACAATGGATCCCGGAGGAAAAACCCCATGTGTCTCATGATAATTGTGCAGCGCCAGTCCAATCTGTTTCAGATTGTTTTTACAGGTACTGCGTCGTGCCGCTTCACGCGCTGACTGCACCGCCGGCAGTAACAGGGCAATCAAGATTGCAATAATCGCGATCACAACCAGTAGCTCAATCAGAGTAAAGCCCTTTTGGTATTTCCGCTTGTTTGTCATCAACATAACGCCTCCCGCACCAAGGAATAGAAAAAGGAAAAATAGAGCCACACCACATCTGGTGTGCTAAGAAAAGCTGTTGAAATTTTGAAATAAGAAATGAAAGCTGAAAGGGTCTAACATCAGGCAATCCCTTACCGATCAAGTACACTACCTCCAATAGAACACTATTAGTTGAACAGTAGTGTTTTTATTTAAACAAATAATTTCGAATAATCAAAATATTTACAATGAATTCTTCGTAAAACATTAATTTACAACAACTTACTTAACCTTCGTTACAGCCTTGTTTATTAATGATTTATTAATATGTGGTTAATGCCACGCCTGCCAACTACTTAGGCCCGCAGATAATGTTCACTATCCCTGATTTTTAACAGAGGAGTCAGCAATAGAAAATCCTGCCATTGAACAGATTCCTACACTGCATAACCCGCTGGAATATCTCGCCTTATGCTTGCATCTCTCTGCTGAATTCCACAGAGTCAAAGTCTCGATCAGAAACCGAGGTCTCTGATTTCTAAACTGTCTATCTCACCCGAGTCTGCTGGAATTCAGACTGAAATGCCTATCAGGATGATCTGCAACGCGCTGACAGGTATAATCGGGACATGGAATTTCAACACGGTGGGACATTGTGTCTACACAAAAGTCTCTCAACAGCTGCCGCCAGCAATAAGGAACACTCACACATGCTTTTGCGATTTTTCTCCTGTGCCGCCATCGTCCTATTCAGCACCGCGCTCACTTCCGCGGAAGACTGGTCTCAATGGCTGGGATCGGACCGCTCCAGTATCTGGGAAGCTGAGGATATCGTCGACTCGTTTCCGCAATCAGGCCTGAAAGTCGAATGGCGTGTGCCTGTCGGCCTGGGCTATAGTGGCCCAGCTGTCGTTGACGACAAAGTCTACGTGCTGGACTATGTCAAAGATTCAGGCGAAGTGGTCAATAACCCGGGGGGCACTTCCAAGATTGAAGGTCAGGAACGCGTGCTCTGCGTTTCTGCTGAGAATGGCAAAACAATCTGGGAATACGCCTACAGTTGCCCCTACGATATTTCCTATGCAGCCGGCCCCCGTTGTACTCCCACCGTAGCAGACGGCAAAGTCTATGCTCTCGGAGCAGAAGGGAATTTCACCTGTCTGGACACCGCAACCGGAAAGGTAGTCTGGAGCAAAGATTTCAAAAAGGAATACCAGTCCAAAACACCGTTCTGGGGACATGCAGCCAGCCCGCTTGTTGATGGTGATGTGGTTTACTGCCTGGTTGGTGGTCCGGGTTCAGTTGCAGTGGCATTTGATAAAAACACTGGCAAAGAACTCTGGCGTGCCCTGGACAACGATGACATCGGTTACTGCCCGCCGACCATGATCACTCATGAAGGTGTCAAACAATTATTGATCTGGCATCCGAAGTCTCTGAATTCACTCAATCCTGAAACGGGTCAGGTCTACTGGTCACTCCCTCTCAAGCCGCAGTACAACATGTCGGTGACGGTTCCCCGGAAACAGGAAGATTTTCTGTATGTCTCCGGAATCGGCGACGAAGCGGCCTGGATCGAACTGAAGGGAAAAGCCAAGCCGGAAATTGCCTGGAAAGGTAAGACCCGCGAAGCACTGTTCTGCTGCAACAGCACACCGTTCATTGTGGGAGACACAATCTACGGCAGTGACATTCAGTCGGGAGACTTTATCGCGGTTAACCTCAAAGACGGCAAACGCCTGTGGGCCTCCAAGGAAGTAACTCAGGCTGGTCGTCGAGACCGTCACGCGACGGCCTTTATCGTCAAACACGACGATCATTTCTTCCTGTTTACCGAGAAGGGAGACCTGGTGCTCGCGGACCTGTCTCCCAGCGGATACAAGGAAATCAGCCGCTTCCACGTGCTGGAGCCGACGAATGAAGCCTTCGGGCGTCCCGTCGTCTGGAGCCATCCTGCGTTTGCAAATCAATCGCTGTTCGCCCGCAACGATAAGGAACTGGTGCGCGTGAGTCTGAAGAAGTAACCTTCTTCGAACTACTGTTGAGACGTATTCGCCGTCTGCTGTTTCCTCGAACGGATTTCAGCAGGCGGCTTTTTTATTGGCTTTTAGAGAAACTGGTTATATTCACTATCCATGATCCTGATTACTTCACCTGTCCCGCCGGTGCTTTCCAGACCGTCACTCCCAGGTGATAACCTTGATGCAGGGGCGAATTGTTCGAATACCAGGCGGTCACAATGTCGCCGTTCGCTTTCTGAACGCTGGAGGGATAGCCACAGTCCCCACCATCGGCAGTATGGGCCAGTCGCAGGGGACTGCTCCAGGTCTGACCGTCATCACTGCTGAGTTTGGCACAGACACCACGATTACCGTTTACCCGCACCCCGTAACTGAGCAATAATCGCCCGTCCTTCAGCCGCAGCAGGTGCCCGTTGATTTCGTTGCGTTCAGTCACAGGCAGCGGTTTCTGCCAGGTAGCTCCATTATCGTCGCTGCGAATCAACTCCATCTTGTCCACACGGGCTGCGGCCAGCCACTTGTTATCTCCCAACCGAAACAGGTCGGTCTCATTGTGTCGGTCGCCGATGATGGAAACCGGCTGCCAGGTCCAGCCGTCGTCTTCACTGCGAAAATGCCAGGAACGCCAGCCACTGGTGCGCGTGGACTGGGTGGGATCTTTGAACTTGCCCTGATAGCAGGAGACGTGTAAGGCACCATCACTGCCCGCCCAGATATCGCCAAAGGGAATGTATTCCGACCAGCCGGGCTCGGCAGCTGGAAAGGCATCCCGCTGTTCCCAGGTACGTCCCCCATCCCGGGAACGCAATACCCAGTTGAGCATAATGTCATCGCGAAACGGGGCCTGTTTGGGTCGCTCTGGTTGTTTGTGATTGGTCCAGCCGGAACAGAGAACAACCAGATCGCCGTTGTGGGCGACTCCCGCAGCGTGATTCATCCGCACCGTCCCCGGTTTGTGCCGGGTAATGGTACTCCGTTTCTCCCAAGCAATGCCATTGGAGCTGGCCCAGCAGTCAATGTCCCCTTCCTGCTGTCCATGACTGGGTTGATTGTGGAATACCACAACGATCGTTCCATCGGGGAGCAGCGTGAGATTAGGCCAGGCGCAAACGTTCTTGACGGCAACGACCTGTTTGACGATTTCCGGTTCTGCTGCCGGTTCTGCTGATTTAGAAATGCTGGCACTGAACCAGGATGTCAGAACGATCAGGGCAAAAAGCAGGCGGTGACGCATCATCTCTCCCGGGATTTCAGTTGATTAAAGAAAGGCTTTACCAGCCTTGATCGTAATCAATCTCACACCGGGATGCACGAAAACTCTGAACGATTTATCGTAAAGCGGGTAAGCGGTCTTTGAGCTTCGAGAGGAGTGTCGAGCCCTCTCCTTCGGGAACCGGATCCTCTGCGCCTGCCCGTAAGGGACAGTTGCGACACATCACCAGTATGTAAGCCGAGGGAATGAAATAGAGTGCCAGTAAGGTCGCCCCACCGACGCCCCCTGCGATCGTAATCGCCAGAGGAGGCCAGAAGCCACCTCCCGCCAGCACCAGGGGAATGAATCCGGCGACCGTCGTCAGTGAGGTCGCGACGACGTGCCGTGTTGAACGCAGAACGACATCGCGGACGACAACCCGATCCCCTTTGTTGGCCCGTGGATTCGCCCGGAGCTCCGCGAGCACCACGATGGCATCGTTAATCGCGACCCCCGCCAGCCCCATCGAGCCGACGATCGCCATGAAACCGAAGGGGAAGCCAAACAGCCAGAGCATTCCCAGTCCCAGACCGATCGAGAGAATCCCCACGGCCCCCACCAGTCCTGCAACTCGAAACGAGGAAAACGAGAGCACCAGTGTGGCAACCATCAACACCATCAACACGCCGACGTTAGCCATCAGGTTCCCTACGGCGTCATCCCGCTTGGAAGCCTCCCCACCCCATTCCAGGCGATAGCCGGGCGGGAGCTCATAGCCGGCCTGCTGCAGTCGTTTCTGAAAATCAGCCAGCACTTTTGCGGGGAGCACGCCGGCTTTGATATATGCCTGCACTTCGTTCATGCGTTCGCCGTTGAAATGAGAAATTGCTGCGATCTCAGATGACATTCTGACGTCGGCAATCGCAGTCAGGGGAACATACTGTGCCTGGCCGTCAGGGGTTTTCTTACTGGAGATCAGCTGTAGTGATGCGATATTCTCAAGCGAACCCCGGCGGTCGTGGGGCACGCGAATTCGCACGGGCAGCTCTTCGGTCTCTTCCAGAATGCTGCCGCCTAATGTCCCTTCGAGGGCCGCATTGAGTTGCCGGGAAATCTCAGCATGGTCCAGTCCCGCGAGCCGTGCCTGCTCTTCATCGATCTTGAGTGTGAGTTTGGGAAGCGGGTCGGCCAGTTCCGCTTTGTGATGCAGGACATCAGGAGTTTTGCTGAGAATGGTGCGAAGTTCATCGCCACTCTGGCTGAGTTGATGCAGATCGGGGCCGAACAGCCGGACTTCAATCGGCGCATCAAAGGGGGGGCCCTGCTCGAGTTGACGAACGAGAACCCGCGAATGCGGTACTTTTCGATCCAGTTCCTGCTGCAGTTCGTGAATCAGCTGTCGTCCGCCATGTGCTGAGTTGAGCTGCACCAGTGCCTGGGCGAAATTGGAACTGTTCTCCCGCTTGGCGATGATGTTGTAATAGAACTGAGGGGCACTCTCACCCAGAAACCATTCGATCCCTCTGACCTGGGGATGTTCGAGCACGACCTCACGGATGGCCGCGATGGTCTCCCGAGTTTCTGCGAGGGAAGCATGCGCGCTGAGTTCCAGCTCAATGTTGATCTGATCTCGGTCGGCAGGAGGAAAGAACTGTTCGGGCAAAGAACCGGCCACGATGAAGCCACTGATCGGCAGGATGCAGCCCAGCCCCACGCCAAGTAACGGTTTGGAAAACAGAAAATCGAGTGATTTGGAATAGGCGTTCCGCAGGCCTGCATGACTGAAGCCCACCTGCCACCAGTGACCGGTCTCCGGATCTTCTTCAGGATCAGCAAACAGGGCTGCGATCGCGGGGATGACCGTCATCGCGAGGAAGAACGAACTGCAGATTGCCAGAATCACGCTGATCGCGATTGAGCCTACAAATTCTCCCGCTGGTCCGGGCATGAGTGCGATTGGCGCAAATGCCAGGGCCGTGGTCAGGGTTGATCCCAGCAGGGGAACCGCCAGATGCCGGACCGTTGAGATCACGGCATCCTCGGGAGCCATACGGGCATGCAGCTTGGAACGGACTTCATCGACCACCACAATCGCGTTGTCGATCAGCAGCCCCAGTGCGATAATCAGCCCGGTCACCGACATCTGATGAATGGGAATATCAAGCATCCGCAGCCCTGCGAGAACCATGAAGGCTGACAGAGGCAATGCGGTGCCAATCACCAGTGCATTCCGCCAGCCCATCATGAAGACGATCACCACAATTACAGCCAGTCCGCCAAACAGCAGGTTCCAAATCAGTCCACTCAAACGGGCCTCAACGTAGCGATTCTGGTCGAACAGCATCTGCACCTGCACATCATCGGCAAGTGACTGTTCAAACTCGCGAATGACGTTTTTCGCCTCCTGACTCCAGTGATCGATGCGCATGCTGTCCCGAACGAACATCCCCAGGGTCACCGCGGGTTTCCCATCAGCGACCACCAGGCTGCTCAAGGGCTGTGCTACCCCTTTGTGAATCGTGGCGATATCTCCCAGTTGAACCGAATGTCCTTCCGAGCCGAACTGCACCGGAGTCCGGGCGATTCGCGCCAGAGAATCGAGTTCGGAATCGACATCGATCAGCAGATCGCTTTTCTGTCCCCGTAGCAAGCCTGCTGTGAGCTTAGCGTCCGAGGCTTCCACCTGCCGGGCGATTTGCTCAACACTCAACCCAAGCGTCGCCACCCGGTCTGGTTGAATCTCGACCAGGATCTCTTCATCGGGATCACCAAAGGTATCGATGTCTTCGGTGCCGGAAACGGCCCGCAGGCGGTCTTCCAGCTGTTTCGCCGACCGACGGAGCACGGCGTAGTTAACCGGGTTTGGATTATCCCAAACCAGCGCCACGATCAGGGCATAAGCTTTGACGTCCATCTCTTCGAAGTCGGGCTCTTTCGCTCCCGAGGGGAACTCGACACGGGCATCATCGATTTTATCGCGAATCCGTGACCAGACTTCGTCTACCTCGTAGACATCGTCGCGGAGTTCGATAGTAATCGTGGACATTCCCGAGCGGGAGATGGACCGCAGTTCTTTGATTTCGTCAATCTCACGGAGTTCTTCTTCGATTCTTTCAGAGACCAACGATTCGACGCGAGTGGCATCGGCACCGGGGAAGCGGGTCTGCACCAGGGCCGAGCGTTTGGTGAGCACAGGATCTTCCATACGGGGCAGGATATAGAAGCTCGACAGTCCGGCAACGGCAATCAGGGCCATCAACAGAATCAGCAAGCGGCGGTTACGATAGAATAAGCCTTCCAGCATTTCTGATTTTCCCATTCTGTCCTGAAAGGTTGCAGGCTACGGCTCAACGTGCGCTATTGAACTGGATCAGTGATTCCGTAAATCAGGAATCGGATTTGATCACCACCCGTTGGTTATTCGCCAGTTTATGAATTCCATCTACGACCATCCGGTCTCCTGATTTCAATGTCCCCCGGACGAGGACCCGGTCGCCTTCCGTATGCAGAACTTCGATCTGCCGTTTCTCCAGAATCAATTCCCCTTCCACTTTCCCCGGTACGACAGCATACGCCGACCAGAGGCCACGTTCCCCTCGTGCCAGGGCACTGAGTGGCAGCCAGAAGCCCCGCATTTCCACAGGCTCTTCCATCGCGAGACGAATCACCTGACCGGGAATCAACTGCTCGGCAGCCTGTTTATCGAGTGCCAGCACGACTTCACGAGTGCGGGTCACCGGATCGAGTTCAGGCAGCACCGCTTTCAGAGTTGACTGGTATGTTTTGCCATTGAGTTGTACCTGCTGACGGGCGCCACGCTTCAGACCGGGTGTCATTTCGACCGGCACCCCGATGTGGGCTTCAAGCTGTTGATCTTCTACCAGTCGCAGTAGCGGTGTCTCGGGGGAAATCACAGTTCCTTCATCTGCATAGCGTTTCGAGATGCGTCCGGAGAATGGTGCTTTGAGTACCGTGTCTTCCAGATCGATCTGGTTGTCGGCCAGCTGAGCATCCAGATTAGCGACGACCGCTTTCTGAGCATCCAGCTGCTCCTTGCGCGTCCCTTCCTTTAATTCCGAGAGCTGACTCTTCGCCGCATCGAGCTGCGCCTGCTGCTGCTGGACATCGTACTGCGAAGCTTCATACACAGCCTTGGAGATCGCATTGCGTTCCAGCAGTTGTTCGTTGCGGGCATGATCTGCCTGCAGATTTTTCAGCTTGGCTATCAGCTGTCTGACGGTGGCCTCCGCGGCGGCAATGGTCTGGGGACGGGGACCGGCGAGGAGTTCATCCAGCTTGGCCTGGGCGGCATCCCGCTCTGCCTGGAGCTTCTGACGGACAATCTTCAGGTGACGGGTATCGAGCCGGGCCAGGATCATATCGGCTTTGACTGGATCTCCTTCGTCCACATTGATCTCAATCAGCTTGCCGCTGCGTTCCAGTGAGAGTTCGCTGGTACGTGCAGCTTCAACTTTTCCGGTATAGGTACGTTTCCGCGCAAATGAACCGACGGGTTTCAGCTCTACAACTTCAACGGGAATCCCCTGCTCCTGGGACTGCTGTTTCGCGGTGACTTCTGTGGAGAAGGCCTGCTTGTGAAACAACCAGTAACCGCCGGTCAGACAGACCATCAGCGCGAGTATCAACGGGAGTCTCAGTCGCCTGAACAGGTGTGAGACGAATTGACGATTCGTCAACTTTGGAACAAAAAAAAGCGTTTCAGACAGAGATCTGCTGGAGTTCATTTCCAAACACCTCCTCGCTGACACGATCAAAGACCGCATCGTAGTCGACGATAGAACTGAGCGGCTGCCAATCGATTCCATCCAGAAAACGATTGAAATTACGACGCAGCATTTCGAAGGGTGCAGAAATTCCGATTTCATCCAGCGAATTACTGGTGGCGATGATCGAATAGCCCCCGAAGGAGAGCGACCAGAGACCGAAGACGATTTCTTCGGGAGTTGCGTGATCGCCCAGGACAAGTTCATCCCGGGCAATGGCATCGCGAACAATGCCTCCTACAACCCCCATGCAGCGATGTTCACAATTGGCCATAATCTTCCGACGTTCCTCTGAGGTCTTTTCCCAGATGGAATCGAGGCGAATCGTCTGTTCAACCCGGAAGTGATCGGGGTAGAGTTTTACAAACAGTTCAGCAGCGGTTCCGATGGCGGTAATACGCTCGCGCGATGTCCCCTGGTACAGGGACGCCTTTTCGAACATCGCCAGTCGCTTTTCCAGCGTCTGGATCGCGAGGGTGATAATGATCTCTTCCTTACAGGAGAAGTGATTGTAGATCGTCCCCTTGGAGTACTCGAGCATGCTGGTCAGGCGGTCCATATTCAGACCGTTATAGCCCCCCTCAATGAACATGGGACGGGCGCATTCGAGGATTTTGGCCTCGCGTTCCTGAATTTCACGTTGTTTGCGTTCTCGTGTACTCATAGCGTCATTATTTTGACGGATCGTCAATATTTGTCAAGATGTCGCAGAAAATTATTCATTTTTCCGCCGAATCTGGGCAGAAACAGGGCTGGGCTGTAGCAGTTTGCGCAAACACCCACAACACTTATACCATTACTGAATAATGACTTACAGAACAAGCACCCAAGAAGGCACCCGAAAGACAGATGGAGAAGAATTGAGGGACTTCAGAATAGGAAGACAGCAACAAGGTCTGTTCACTGCGTCAAATCGAGAGCGAAACAGGGCTTGAGGAGAGGCTGGCAACGAGGGTCAGACGCCCCCCTGCTCTTCTTTCTGCTTTTGGTACTCTTTGAGCTTCCGGTAGAGGGTTCGCTCACCGATGCCCAGCATCTTGGCTGCTTCTTCCCGCTTGCCGTCCGCGAGATCGAGAGCCCGCTCAATGTAGTAGCGTTCTACCTCAGAGAAAGGACGACCAATGAGAAAATCAGCCCCGGAACGATCCGAGGTATAGCTGCTGTCTCCATCCGGTCCCGCGACAGGTACGATCTCTTCAGGCAGGTCGTCCAGATCCAGAATGCCATCGGTGTCCAGCACCAGCATTCGCTCGGCGGCATTGCGGAGCTGACGGATATTGCCAGGCCAGTCGTATGACATCAGTGCGCGACGGGCAGCCCGCGAAACCCCTTCGTAAGGCTTGTCGTATTGGGCGGAAAGCTCTTTCAGGAAATGATCAGTCAGCAGCGGTATGTCCCCCCGCCGTTCCCGCAGTGGGGGCAGTTCGATTTTTACCACTGACAGCCGGTAGTACAGATCCTGTCGGAAGGTTCCCGTCTTCACCATTTCGAGCAGATCCGCATTCGTTGCAGCCACCAGGCGAACGTTGAGACTGATCTCTTCATTGGTTCCCAGGCGGGCGATCTTACGGTCTTCGAGAACGCGGAGCAGTTTGATCTGGGTCTGCATCGGCATTTCGCCGACTTCATCCAGAAAGAGGGTTCCCCCGTTGGCATGCTCGAACTTACCAATCCGCTTTCCGACGGCACCGGTAAAGGCTCCCTGCTCGTGTCCGAAGAGTTCACTCTCCAGAATACTGTCCGGCAGTGCCGAGATGTTAAGGGGGACGAAAGGCTTGCTCTTTCGCTCACTGTTCTGGTGAATGGCCCGGGCAACGAGTTCTTTCCCGGTGCCGCTCTCGCCTTCAATCAGCACGGTGCTGTTCGTGGAAGCGACATTCTTCAGCTTTTCGACAATCTTATGCATCTGGGGCGTGTTGCCGATCACGCCTTCGAAGCCGAATTTTTCATCCAGGCGGCGATGGAGTTCTGCATTGCGTCGCATGAGACGGACGCGTGTGGACGCCTTTTCGACCGCGTTGCGGAGTTCGCTGATATCCAGTGGCTTGGTGAGATAGGTATAGGCCCCGAGCTGCATCGCAGTCACGGCAGAGTTGATCGAACCGTGCCCGGTCAACACGATGACTTCGGCGTCGGGAAGTTCTTCCTTGGCAGTGCGAAGGATCGAGAGACCATCGACACCATCCATGCGCAGATCGGTGATCACGATGTCTGCAGTCTCGCGTTCAATCAGCTTGGCGCCCTGCTCCCCTGAGGTAGCGATTTTACACTCGCAGCCGACCCGCTCCAGGCTTTCTGCCACCGCCTGGGCATGTGCTTCATCGTCATCAATGATCAGGACACGAATCACGATTGATTCAAGATCAGTTTCCGGGGCGTCTTTCGCGCTCATCGAGCAGACTTTCTGCCTTCTATCAGTTACGAACCTATAATATTGTTATCAGGGGCTGACCGCCGTCGCCATGTTTTCCTGCAGGAAAGAGCACAGCCGGACGGACAGAATACATCTTATTCAAGTCGAAAATGTAATGAAATTGTGCAGGGAACCATTCTTCAGCAAACGGGGAAGGAAATGGTAAACCGCGTCCCGCGACCGGGTTCACTGTCACATTCAATCGTGCCGTGATGGGCGTCGACGATCTTTTTGACCGTGGGCAGTCCCAGGCCACTGCCTCCCGCTTTCGTGGAAAAGAAGGCGTCGAACATCCGCGACTTAACCTTTTCATCGATGCCTTTACCGTTATCGATGATATCGAGGTAGACGGTGCCATCCCGATGTGAAGTCTGTAATTCGATCAGACCGCCATCGGGCATTGCCTGAACCACGTTCAGCGCCAGGTTCATCAACACCTGCCGAAACAGAGCGGGATCGATCTGGACCGCAGGCAGGTCCGCGTCGAAGTGCGGGCTGATTTCGATGCCGGCTTCATTGGCCTGAGGGCGGAAGAAGTCGATGAAGTCGCTGACCAGGGAATTCAGGTTGGCAGTAGTCAGTGCCAGTTTGCCTACCCGGGCAAACTGCAGGAAGGCATCCAGGATCTCCTGCAGATGCTTGCATTCCCGCTGCACGCTTTCGACTTTTTTCAGCATGCGATGTCGGGAAGGGACATCCAGTGTCTCCAGATCTTCAGTGAGCAGTTCGAGGTTCATGCTCATCGTGGAGAGCGGGTTTTTGATTTCATGCGCCAGGCCGCCGGCCAGAGTTGCGATTTCGGAATACTGGGCTTCCAGCTTTTCCCGTTCTGCAACACTCAGCGGGCTCTCGTTGACTGCGGATGGTCTCTGCATGGTTACTTCCCAACCGGACGGACAAAATAGTGGAGCACGATGGTCTGCTGCGCCACTCTTGTATCAGAAACTGCTGTTTCAAAAATAAAACGATGAAGTCATCTCAAATCGAGCTCCTTCATCGTTTTATATTTATCTCAGATCAAAAAGAGTGACTGAGCCATTGTCTGTCAGACCTGCAATGACGGGGTTTTCAGCAGTTGAACACACTCGCTGGTGTGTGGTTTGCTTTGAACCCCGGTCAATTCAGGTGATCGATGGCCCTTACTCTTCTTCCGCTGCAGCAGCGTCGCCATTTCCTTCCGCAGCAGCCTGTTCAGCCAGAACGGCTTTGCGGGAGAGTTTGACGCGGTTCTGATCATCGACGGCGATGACCTTCACCTGCAGACGGTCGCCCATTTTACAGATGTCACTGACCGATTTCACGAACCCATCCGACAGTTCGCTGATGTGGCAGAGCCCATCTTTACCAGGAGCAATCTCAATGAATGCACCGAATTCTTTGATCGAACTGACCACGCCATCGTAAATCCGTCCGACACGTATTTCTTCGGTCAGGGCTTCGATGTGAGCCAGAGCTTTCTCAACGATTTCTACATTGCCACCAGAGATGGTAACGGTTCCGTCGTCCTGAATGTCGATGGTTGCTCCAGTGTCTTCCTGGATCGCACGGATCGTCTTACCACCCGGACCGATGAGCAGACCAATCTTTTCGGGATTGATCTTGGTCTGGTGCAGACGTGGTGCGTAGGCAGAGATTTCTGCCCGAGGACGACGAATGGCGGTAAGCATGGTTCGCAGCAGTTCCAGACGGGCCTTTTTGGCGGCTTCCAGAGTTGCTTTGATAATGTCTTCACCAATACCATCGTTTTTCAGGTCGAGCTGAATCCCGGTGATCCCTTTCTGGGTACCGGCGACTTTGAAGTCCATATCGCAGAAGTGGTCTTCATCGCCGATGATGTCAGTCAGAACTTTGAAGTCGTCTCCCTGAGTCACCAGACCGATTGAGATCCCGGCAACAGGTTGACGCAGCGGGACACCAGCGTCCATCAGCGAGAGAGTCGCCGAGCAGACAGAGGCCATCGAGCTACTACCGTTGGATTCCAGAATATCGGAGATCACGCGGATGGTGTAAGGGAAGTCTTCTTCGCTGGGCAGTACCGGTGCAACGGAACGCTCTGCCAGACAGCCGTGACCAATTTCACGACGTCCTGGTCCACGAATCGGACGACATTCACCGACGGAGAACGGCGGGAAGTAGTAGTGCAGCATGAACCGCTGCAGTTCTTCTTCAAACAGACCGTCGACCCGCTGCTGGTCACGCGATGTGCCCAGGGTAACGGTTGCCATCGACTGAGTTTCGCCACGTGTGAAGACGGCAGAGCCGTGCACGCGAGGGAGTGTCGATGTTTCGCAGGAAACATCCCGCAGCTGATCGGGAGTACGACCGTCAAGACGGCGACCGGCCATTGCCAGTTCGCGAACAGCCCGTTGTTCCAGATCATGGAAGGCTTCTTCGAACTGAGCGCGAGTTGCGCCATCTGCGGTTTCTGTTGCTTCTTCGGGGAAGAACTTTTCTACCAGTTCGTTGTGAACGACTTTCGTGCCTTCACGACGTTCTGCTTTGACCGTACTCTGCATGGCAGCGGCCAGTTTCTGGTAGATGGGATCATCCAGTTTCGCGATGAAGGGATTTTCCGGAGGTGCTTCGTACTGGAAGGGCTCAATACCGGCCTTTTCACGCAGTTCCAGCTGCAGATCAATGATCTTCTTCAGCTCGGAATGAGCGTGCATGATTGCTGCAGACATTTCGTCTTCAGGAATCTGGCTTCCGAAACCTTCGATCATCAGAACCGATTTGCTTGAACCGGCAACGATCAGATCCAGGTCGCTTTCAGCGATCTGCTCCCGAGTCGGCAGGGTAATCAGTTCGCCATTGATGCGTCCCAGGCGAACGGCGGCGATTGGTCCCTGGAAGGGAACCGGAGAGAGGCACAGTGCAGCACTGGCCGCGTTGATTGACAGTACGTCAGGATCGTTAAATCCATCACAGGACATGACGTTAGACATGACCTGCAGTTCATCTTTAAATTCTTTGGGAAACAGGGGACGAATCGGACGGTCGGTCAAGCGTGCCGTCAGGATTTCCTTGGTGGTAGGACGTCCTTCCCGTTTCAAAAATCCACCGGGGAACTTGCCTGCAGCAGCAGTCCGTTCCCGATAATCAACTGTCAGAGGGAAAAAGTCAGTTCCCTCTCTTGCAGGGCCTGTCGCCGTTGCGACAAAGACGACAGTTTCACCATATTGAATAAGAACAGACCCTGCGGCCTGCTTCGCTAACTGACCAGTTGTAAGACTAAGTTTCTGTCCGCCAACCTCACATTCAACAACTACTTTCACAATAATTTCCTAATTCTTTTCCGACAAACCGACAAAGATCAGCGAACAACCGAAATTACTTTCGGATATTCAGCCGATCGAGAATTTCCCTATAGCTTTCTGCATTCTTTTTGTGCAAATAATCCAGCAGACCACGGCGGCGGCTGACCATCTGCAGCAGGCCACGACGACTCGCGTGATCTTTAACGTTGGACCGGAGGTGCTCGGTTAAATTTACAATCCGTTCGGTAAGCACAGCAATCTGCACTTCTGCAGATCCGGTATCCCCTTGTTTCGACTGATACTCTTGAATCAATTCTGCTCTTCGTTCCTGAGTGACTGACATTCTTTCACTTAAACCTTTACAACAAACAACTTGACAAACAGAGAAGATCGGGGACTTCCCCATGCAAAGACAGCCACTACGATCCTTGTCTGGACTTTCTGAGACGGGTAATGGCGAGAGAAAACAAAGCTATTACGCTAGCTTTCAGGGTATTTAAGCACTTAATGTAGCAATTTGAATAGATTATTCAATGGATACGCTAGACGGTTTATAAAAACGTTTCTGAATCAATTTAAACCGTCAGCATACCCTGACAACCGGCAAAGCATATACACTAGACCACCCCCGCAAGCCAGAAACCGCATCAGCCTAAGCATTTTCCTCATCGGGACTTACTTCACGCACCACAATTTCATTCCCTTGAATCTGGGCAATTTCTACCGGTACCCCGACCTGGATATAGGGGCCTTCGCTGATCACATCGATCCAGACTCCCTCAATTTCAACCCGTCCTGCGGGTCGTAAAACAGACGTGGTGACCCCCTGCATGCCCACTTTTAGCTCCAGGCCGTGACGGTGGACACTGTCAAAGTTGCCGAGCAGTTCGGGGTCCAGCCGGATCTCGTGACCACCTGGACGCTGATTGTCGCCCGGGGGTGCGAGAATAATCGAACTCATCAGCCGCGACTCGGGCAGAAACCGATTCAGAATCAACGCCAGCACAATGACCGTTACCAACGACGCACTCATGGTGCCGACCGTGTTGGTCATGTTGGTGAAATCAGAACCGGGGCGCAGTGTATTGAAATCCCCGAAGGTCTGGCTGGCAAGAATAATCGAAGAGACGATCAGCAGCCCCCCGGAAACGCCGAAGATGCCGAAGCCGGGAATGACGAAGATCTCCATCAGAATGCAGATCATGCCGATCACGAACAGGACGATCTCAAGGTAACCTGCAGTCCCTCCCAGAAATTTGCTCCAGAAAAACAAGCCGAAACAGACGGCTGACATAATTCCGAACATCCCGGTCAGCGTGTAAAGTTCGAGGTAGATGAACAGGGCTCCCATGAAAAAGAGCAGAAAGGTCACCGCTCCTGTATTAAGGTAAAAAACAAGGGTATCGACCCAGGTACGCCCGACCGCTTTCAAGTTGACAGCAGCGGCAATCCCCAATCGCTGCTTGAGTTCATCAATGTCACGCACGGGAGGTTCCGCGAGTTTAAGTTCGTGAGCCCGGACGCCGTTGACGGTCAGCAGGTTGCCTTTCTTCGACTCGGGAATCATCGGGCCTTTGATCCATTCCCCATTCGATTCATGAATTTCAGTATCGGACATGAACCAGAGCTGACCGGTTTTGCTGTTGGTGACTTCAAAGACTTCCAGATCCTTATCCATCATCGCTTCACAGACCGCTGGTGGCCGGCCTTTCTTTTCTGCGAGATCGCGAATCGTCACCCGAATCGGGCTCAGAATTTTTTCCGGTACGAATTCGAACTGCCCATTTTTGTTCTCATGCATCACCCCCGCATCGCCAATCTGCCCGTTGGGTTTGAGAAAAATCTCGTCACACCCCAGGGCAATAATCGCCGCACTGCTCATGGCACGTTCGGGAATATACGCAACGGTGCGAACCTTACTGGATTCGAGATCGGCAATCCGGTTTGCCAGATTCATTCCGGAAAGCAGGTATCCACCGCCGGAATCGATTTCAAACACCAGCATATTGGCCCCGGAATTGACGGCCCGATTGATCTGCCGTTCGATGAACGTTTCCAGAATGGGTGAAATCATCCCGTCAACCTTGATCAACATTACTTGAGGCGCTTCTCCCACCGTCGGATCGTCGCGCAGCTTTTCCCGTGGAATGCCGTAGAATTCGGAAAGATCTCCCCGGGAATGAGCCAGTTGCTGGACCAGCACATCGACGGCCCGGGCTTTGCTGCCCGAAAAAACGCCCAGTGAACCGACTTCTTTGATGGTTTCCACATCGGTGATCACGGCCTGATTGTCCCGCAGTCGCTTCAGTTCCTCGGGAGTGACCACCCGCGATTCGACCTGCTTATTCTTGCCCTCGCCCTGCTGGATTTTCACTTTCAGGACGGCCTGTTGCGGATCCATCATGCCCAGAGCCAGCGCCCGGCTCAGCTTGGGATTATGCCGTTTTTCCACAATCGAGAGCACAAACTGCTGTTCGTCCCGATCCAGTGCTTTACCGTATCCGATGTCACCGAGTTCCGCATCGGGGTGCATCACGATTTCATCACAGGCCAGCGCCAGTACCACGTTGTTACCAATGACCGTCTCCGGGATCCAGGCAATTGTTTTCAAGCTGGATAATTTAGACGAGGCCAGAAATTTCGCCAGCCCCTGCACCTGGTGAAAGGGACTCGAACCGGGTGTAATTTTAAGCACCAGATAGCCGGTCTCTCCGGCTTGAGCAGCTTCGTTCTGCAGTGCCAGGGCGGCATTGGTCACACGTCCGTAGGTGACCTCACCCACGGGACTTTCGATTGACATGAACTGCGCGGGAATCGATGGGGGCCCGTCGGGCTCGGCTTTCTTCGCAGGTGGATCCGCTGGTTTTTCGGATTTGGGAGCCTGTTTGGCAGGATCAGCCTGGAGTGCAGAATTTCCGTTGAGCGCTAAAAGTCCCAGAATCAAGGCCAGGAACATCTGGTTGACGTGTTTCATGATGTGACTTTCAATCAGGTCTGAACTGCAAAGGCTGAAAACAAAATCGCGTTCTCAGCTGTCGGCCTCAAGATGGGACAGCGCCCCGACTCTACTACTATAATGAGTTTCGGAAGAGGGGGTGTACTCATTTAACGGTATTTTATCCCACAGGGATCATTTCCTGCACAAAAATTATAGATGATTTTCCCATTCGAAATAAGGCCCTGATTTTCATTCCAGCCCGAACCGAATGAATCTTCACAAATCGTGGTGTTTCTCTATAGACAGATGGAAGACACTTCATGTTCATCTTAAAAGTCTCAATTGCGTTCACTGGTGAGAGACGCGCGTGCCTCTACAATCCTGACCTGTGAAACCGTAAGAATTTCGGAGAAAACAGGTTAAACTTTCAGCGGTCACTCCTTACAATACAGGGACGAATCGTATCAGTACCCTAAAGGGCAACCATGTCATTCTACGGCTATCACCCCATCATCGAAAAGTGGTTTCGCAAACGCTTTGCGGGCCCTACCGAACCGCAGCAGCAGGGCTGGCCCTGCATCAACCGGGGTGAGCACACACTGATTTCCGCTCCCACCGGGAGTGGTAAGACATTGACGGCGTTCCTTTCGGTGATCGATCGCATCGTGAAACGCTCACTGGAAGGCGACCTGGATGATGAGACCGTGGTCGTTTACGTCTCCCCGTTACGGGCGCTCTCCAATGACATGCATCGCAACCTGACCGAGCCCCTGGAAGAAATTTCCGCACTGCTCGAAGAAGAAGGCTACCTGTTTACACCGATTCGCATCGGATTACGCACCGGGGACACCCCTTCCTCACAGCGTTCTGCGCTGGTCCGGCGTCCGCCCCATATCCTGGTGACGACTCCCGAGTCGCTGTACCTGATGCTGACCGGCACCAAAAGCCGGGAGACATTGAAAACCGTCGAGACTGTAATCGTCGACGAAATCCATGCCCTGCTCCGCGACAAACGGGGATCGCACTGGTCGTTGACCCTCGAACGACTCGAAACACTGGTCGAGCATCCGTTGCAGCGAATTGGGCTGTCAGCGACGCAAAAGCCGCTGGAACGGGTCGCACAATACCTGATAGGAAACCGTCCCGAGATTGAGATCACGAGTTCTGCTCACCCGGAACAGGAGAGTGCTCACCCCGAACAGACCTGCCGGATTGTGAATATCGGCCACTCCCGTACGCTGGATGTGGCGATCCAGGTCCCCCCTTCGGAACTGAGTGCGATCTGCACTCACGAACAATGGGCGGAAGTACTGGACCAGATCGTTGCGTTGATTGAATCGCATCACAGTACGCTGATCTTTGTCAACACGCGGCGTCTGGCCGAACGGATTACCCATCAGCTGACCGAGCGATTGGGTGAAGAAGTCGTCGGCAGTCATCACGGTTCGTTGTCCGCCAAAATCCGGCATCGTACCGAACAGAAGCTGAAAACGGGGGAACTGAAGGCGGTCATCGCTACCGCGTCACTGGAGCTGGGAATCGACGTCGGCTATATCGACCTGGTGGTACAGATTGGTTCGCCACGCGGCATCGCGACCTTCCTGCAGCGGATTGGTCGCTCGGGGCACTCACTGGGACTGGTGCCTAAAGGACGGATCTTCGCGCTCTCACGCGATGAATTAATGGAAAGCATGGCCCTGGTACGGTCGATCAAGCAGGGAATCCTGGATACGGTACGTATGCCAGAAGCCCCGATCGATATTCTGGCCCAGCAGATCGTGGCGGAAGTCTCCGGCCAGGAGTGGAACACAGAGGAGCTGTTTTCAGCGGTCACGCGTTCTTATTCCTATCGCAATCTGAAGCGGAACGACTTCGACAGCACGATTCAGTTTCTGAGTGAAGGGATCAGCAGCACAGCCGGCCGCAGTCGCGTCTATCTGCACCATGACCAGGTACAGAAACGAGTCCGCAGTCGTAAGAATGCCCGTCTCGTCTCAACCATGAACGGGGGGGCGATTCCGGAAATCGCCTCGTACCGTGTCGTCACCGAAGACGATCAGACGGTGGTCGGATCGGTGGATGAAGAATTCGCCGTGGAAAGCATGGCCGGGGATGTCTTCCTGCTGGGCAACACGTCCTGGCAGATCCGCTACGTGCGTGGCGGCGATGTGACTGTGGTCGATGCCCACGGTGCGCCGCCGTCAATTCCCTTCTGGTTTGGTGAAGCACCGGGACGTTCGCTGGAGCTCTCGACCGAGATCTCGCATCTGCGGGAAGAACTATCGCAGCGAATTGAAGATCCCGAACAGGCGATTCTCTGGCTGACGACCGAATGCAATGTCGATGAGTGGGCGGCCAAACAGACCGTGGAATACATTCAGGCGCAGAAAGCGGCCCTGGGAATGGTGCCCACACAGAAACGAATTGTCTTCGAGCGGTTCTTTGATGAATCCGGGGGCATGCAGCTGGTGATTCACGCCCCTTTTGGTGGCGACATCAACCGGGCCTGGGGTTATACGATGCGCAAGCGGTTCTGCCGCTCCTACAACTTTGAGCTGCAGGCGACCGCCGACGATAACGGTATTATCCTTTCGCTCGGGCCGCAGCATAGCTTTCCGCTGGAAAGTCTGTTCTCGATGCTCAATACCAGCAACGTGCAACAGCTGTCCGAACAGGCCATTCTGGATCATCCCATGTTCCACGTCCGCTGGCGATGGAATGTGACCCGCTCCCTGCTCGTCTCCCGCATGCAGAACGGAAAAAAAGTTCCGCCTCCGCTGCAGCGGTTTCGCGCCGAAGACCTGCTGACCGCCGTCTTCCCCCGATTGACCGGCTGTCCGGAGAACGAGATCGGCGAGATTGTCCGCCCCGACCATATTCTCGTCGACCAGACACTCTATGACTGTCTTAACGAACAACTCGATATCGACGGGCTCAAACAGGTCTTACTGGAAATTGAGCAGGACCAGATCAAGCTGATACCCCGCGATACCCGGGAGCCGTCCCCCTTTTGTTATGAGCTATTGAATTCGAGCCCCTATACCTTCCTGGACGGGGGCGAAGCCCAGGAACGACGCGCCCGCGCAGTGGCAACACGGCACACACTGTCCGTGGAAAGCGTGGAAGACCTGGGACGACTGTCCCCCGAGGCGATCGCGCAGGTCTGTCAGGAAGCGCAGCCCCTGGTTCGCAATGCAGACGAATTCCACGATGTCCTGCTGGGACGAATTCATCTTCCCATCAACCAGTGTCCCGACTGGGCCGACTGGTATCGGGAACTTGAAGCCACAGGACGCGCGACGACACTCACACGTGCGATTGACAATACAATCCCGAGTTGGGTAGCGACCGAACGACTGCCCGCGGCCCTGGCCGCTTTCCCGGATTCCACACATGCACCGGCGGTCGATGTTCCAGCAGGCGTGCAGCAGGAATGGGAGTCGACCGAGGCCCGCACGGCCATCATTCGGGGACTGCTGGATACCTGCGGTCCCCTGTCGGTGGCGGAGCTTGCGGATCTGGCTGGCATGACCGAATCGCAAACCGAAGCGGCCCTGTATGCACTCGAAGGGGAAGGCTCTGCCATGCAGGGTTACTTTCGCGTGAAAGATCCAAACTGGGATCAGAGTGCAGATGAGGGACAGGAGCAGGCGGAAGTTAAAGAGTCAGACAACGTCGTCCCGCCCAAAGAATGGTGTCATCGCCGGCTGCTTTCCCGCATTCATCGTCTGACGCTGCAGGGACTAAGGGCCCAGGTACAGCCTGTTGATCCCAGTGTGTTTATTCGCTATCTCACGCATCATCATGGACTGGCTGGCGGCGAGAAACGGACCGGCACGAATGGTCTGTTTGAAGTCCTCTCGATGCTGCAGGGGATCGACATCCCGGCGATCTGCTGGGAACGGGATATCCTGCCGGCGCGTCTTTCAAATTATCAAAGCAGTCAGTTGGACGAACTTTGTTTCACCGGCGAGATTGGCTGGGGGCGACTCTATCCTCCCAAGCGCAATCCGGACCAGGGGAAACCGATGACCGGCATCACCCGCAATGCACCGGTCTCGTTCTTTCTCCGCGAGGATATTCCCTGGCTGACCTGTTTCAACCCGGTGCAGTCAGAGAGCGAACCAGAAGAATCCTGCCTGAGCAGCCCGGCACAAGAAGTACAGGAACTGTTGACCCAGCGGGGTGCCCTGTTTGCCACCGATCTGATGACGGCGACCGAGTCACTCCCTTCGCAGATTGCAGATTCCCTGGGAGAGCTGATTGCCCGCGGTCTGGTCACTTCAGACAGTTTTTCCGGTATGCGACAGTTTACGCAGGACCGCTCCACACAGAAGCGGCGTTCTTCGCGGAAATCACGGATCGGTCTGGTCCGCAAACGTTCGACTCCCAACAACACTGGACGCTGGTCGAGCTGGCGACGCGAGCCCGAGGAACCGATCGAAGAACGGGGACTCAAGCACTACGAAAATGTCGAACAGTGGGCGTGGCAGCTGCTCAGGCGGTGGGGCGTGGTCTTCCGCGATCTGCTGATTCGGGAACCCGGTGCGCCGCGGTGGTTTGAACTGCTGCAGATCTTTCGTCGGCTGGAGGCTCGCGGTGAAATCCGTGGGGGTCGCTTTGTAACGGGCGTAGCCGGCGAGCAGTTTGCCATGTCGGGTACGATTCAGGAACTGAGAAAGTTACGGGACGAATCGGGCAGCGACGAACTGACGATTCTGTCCGCAGCCGACCCTCTAAACCTGGTGGGCATTCTGACCAAAGACGCACGCGTTCCCAGCACGGCTCACAATCGCCTGGCTTACTGGAACGGAAATCTGATCGCTTACTCGAAGAGCGAAGAACTGTTCCTGGTAACCAACGTGAACGACAAAATTAAAAGGGAACTTGTGCTCGGCTTCGGGCTCCCCTTGCCTGCAGGATCCAGTCCGGAACAGAACACGGTCGACGACGAAACGGACACCTCAGACGAGTTGCAGACAGTCGAAGCAACTGAAACTGAGGGCCCGGTTGAACAGTCGACGCCACGAAAATCACCTCGCCCCTCATTTCTCTAAACACAGGAATGTCCCGGGGATTTTAATACGGAAGAGCGCATGCGGAAATATGTCATCTACTTTGCCCTGATTTACCTGATCACGGGACTGCTGCTCCCTGCTTCCCTGCCTGTCAGCCTTGTGTGTGCTGCGGAAACAGAGAAACCATCAGCGGTCGACGAACAGTTAAAAACAGCTTACAAGCACCTGCAGCATGGGCGATACGCAGAGGCACGTGAGGCCTATGCAGAGGTTGAGAAAAAGCTATCCGACGTCTCTCCCCAAACCAGTGAGGCGCATTGGAAGCTGATGCAGGGCCTGATGCGGATCGACCTGGAGACAGGTGACACGCCGGCTGCATTCCGTCGCCTGGAAACCGCACTGAAACAGGATCCGCGTCGTGCGGAACTGCAGGCCTGGGCCGCGAAGCTTTATTTTGAAGCGGGCCAGTATGAAGAGGCCGAAAAGCATGTGGCGACGGCGTTGACTCTGGACGCCGATCAACCACGGGCGCATCTGATTCAGGCACACCTGCTCACCGAGGCGGGTAAGATTGAAGAAGCCAACGAAGTCTTCCGCTGGTTTGTCCGCTATTATAATCGTGCTCAGCCGGAAGATGCGGAGACGCTGCTGGTCATCGCGGACGGCGCGACGCAGTACGCACGCTGGAACAGCGTTTCGCAGATCTTTAATTTCGTGGTCAACACGCTCTGTCCAGATGCTCTCAAAGATGATCCGCTGGCCTGGGAGGCGTCTTTCCTGAGCGGTTCTATCCTGCAGGAAAAATACAATCGACCACAGTCAGCTGAAGAATTCCAGGCGGCACTGACGACAAATTCCCAGGCCGCGCCGGTTTACGTCGCACTGGCGGAGACCGCTGTTGAAATTCGCGAGTTCGATACCAGCAGCGAACTGCTGGAAAAGGCCTTGAAGATCAACCCGCGTCTACTCTCTGCCCTGTTGCTGAAATGCGACCTGGAGTTGATCAACGGACAGTACACACAGGCTCTGAAAACCGTTGCAGAAGCGGAAAAGGTCAACCCCCGCAGTCAGCTGGTGCTGGCACGGAAGGCGGCCTGTTTTCTGCTGCTGGATGGTGTTCCCACGACCGACGAACTCAAACCCTTCTTCGATCATTCGGAAACGAAAACGAAACCAGCGGGAAAATCATCCCGGTTTACTCAGCTATTGACTGACCTGCTGGCTGAGAATCCTAAGCCGGGCTACTTTCTGTTTGAGCTGGGGAATCTGCTCGAATTCAAACGGCAGTTCGCGTTTGCAGAATTTGCGTACCTGAAAACCAGGGAACTGATGCCGCAACTTTCCGGTCCTCAAACGTCACTTGGAATGCTCTACATGCAGATGGGCCGGACAGATCTTGCCCAGAAAACCCTCAACGCTGCTTTCCAGGCCGACCCCTATCATGTGCGGGTCAGCAACATGCGCAAGGTGCTGGGCGTGCTGGAGTCTTACGGCTCGATCGTGACCGATCATTTTGTGATCCGCTACGATTCGAAAGCCGATTACATTCTCGGGCAGTACATGGCGGACTATCTGGAAGAGATCTACCCGGAGATGGTAGCACAGTTTGGCTACGAACCGCCGGGCAAAACGCAATTTGAGATCTACCACGACGCCAAAGGACTCTCGGCTCATCAGTGGTTCAGTGCGCGGATGATCGGCCTGCCCTGGATTCAGACGATTGGTGCATCGACCGGTGCTGTCGTCGCGCTGACTTCCCCGACAGCCATGCAGGAACCGTTCAACTGGGCCAGCGTCCTGAAACACGAACTGGTGCATGTCTTCACGTTACAGCAGACGAAGTACAAAATCCCGCACTGGTTTACCGAAGCCCTGGCGGTTCGAAGTGAGAATTCAGCCCGACCTCAGAAATTCAATCAACTGCTGGTTGAACGGGTTCCTAAAAATGAAATCTACAGTCTGGATGAACTGGACGGCGTCTTCGTCCGACCTAAATCGTCCGCGAACTGGAACTTCGCGTATTGCCAAAGTCTGCTCTGTGCTGACTTCATGGTGGCCGAGTTCGGAGACGACGCACTGAAAAAGCTGCTGCTCTCCTATCAGGAGCAGGGATCGACGGCGACCGCTATTCAGGACTGTTTCGGGATCGATCAGGAGGAGTTCGAAAAACGTTACCATGCTTACCTCCAGAAGATAACCGCCTCGCTGAAGGGGTATCAGTCCGAGGAAGCAGACTTGAGCTTTCGCGAGCTTCAGAAGCAGTACGAAGCCAATCAGAGTGATCCGGATCTCGCGGGGAAATACGCCTATCGCCTGCTCCGCCTGCGTAAGAAAGGGGAAGCCCGCAGCATTGCCAGGAAAGTGCTGGAGACGCATCCGACTCAGGCCCAGGCGGCACTGACCATCGCGCAGCTGGAACTGCTGTCGGAAGATCTGGACTCGGCAATCGACGTTCTGCAGAAACCGCTCTCCGTCAAAGCCCCAGACGTTGATGTGCTGAGCCTGGCCGGAAAGATCCTGCTGAAACAGACGAAGTTTGATGAAGCGCTGCCCATTTACGAACAGGCCCATCAAACCTATCCTTACCAGACTGAGTGGTTGCAGGGGCTGTCGATTATTTATCAGCAACAGAAGAAAGAGAAACAGCTGCAGGAGGCACTGCTGAAACTGGTGCATCTGGATCCCAACGATGAAACCAGTATGAAGCTGCTGATGGAAGGTTACCGGAAACAGGGTGAACTGGAACAGGCGCTGCGCTGGGGACAGGCGGCTTTACAGGTGGATGTACTGGATCCGGAAACGCATCAGCAGCTTTCTGAAATCGCTCTGAAGCTGGACCAAAAACCGATTGCCATTCGCGAACTCAAAATGCTGCTGCACCTGCAGGAGGACAATGCTGAACTGCGCTACCTGCTTGCGAAAACGCTGTTGGATACAGGACAATCGGAGGCAGCCCGGACGGAGCTGGACCTGCTATTAAAACAGAACCCCACACACGCAGAGGGGCTCAAACTGAAACAGAAACTGTAACACGCCCGACTTGAATGGCGTATGATGATCTTCAATTGAACTGACACAAACAAGGAACCATTGTGACCAACGACCTCCCCCCCGCTTCGGCAACTTCTTCGACAGACGCAAACCCGCGGCAACCTGGCTT
Organism: Gimesia chilikensis; assembly: GCF_008329715.1. Lineage (GTDB taxonomy): Bacteria > Planctomycetota > Planctomycetia > Planctomycetales > Planctomycetaceae > Gimesia > Gimesia chilikensis. The sequence goes on from NZ_VTSR01000011.1 coordinate 178,976, forward strand.
AACGGTATCCCAGTTTCAGGCGGTGATTCATAAAATGTTTTTCGAGAAGGACCAGTCACGGGGGATCGAAGGCACGTTTATGTGGTTCATGGAAGAGGTCGGTGAACTCTCTTCTGCCCTGCGTGAAAACGACGATCCACAGAACCTGGAAGAAGAATTTGCTGATGTGCTGGCCTGGCTGGCGACCATGGCGAATGTGGCGGGCGTCGATCTGGAGCAGGCCGTCAGTCGCAAATATGTCCAGGGATGTCCACGGTGCAACGAGGCAGTGTGTACTTGTGATCTCTCCTGGAAGCCCTGAATCGTAAATGTGAATATCGTAATGATTTGGGGCATAAAGATTGACACTGCTTTATATCTGAATTTAGACTGGAGAGATGCGGAGAAGTTTCGGCTTCTTTCTCCTGTCAGCAATATTCTCTCATCTCAGATTGCTATCGCATCAACATGGAAAATCATTGCGCCTTAATCAGACGGAATGCGAACCCGTACCGTACCAGCCTGACTGGTATCTGGTGCCTGTGTGCTCTCCTTCTGCTCACCTGCTTTGCCGAACGCGCAATCGCTCAGCCTCCCCAGGCGGAGATTGATGCCGCCATCAAACGCGGAGTCGCGTTCCTCAAAAAGAAGCCCGACTATGGCCGGAGCGGCATGAATGCTTTCGTCGCTTACACGCTGCTGAAAACCGGTGAATCCCCCGACTCCCCTTACATCCAGAACTGCCTGAAAAACATCATGGCAGATCATAACCAGAAGAATTCCGACGGCGAAATCGTTTATACACCGGGCGGAGATTACAATTACACTGCCGGCGTACAGCTGATGGTGTTCGAAGCGATCAGCCCGGAAAAGTATCATAATGAAATCAAGACCACGGTTGATTTTCTGATCAAGACCCAGCAGCCAGCCGGCAGCTGGTATTATCCACAACAGGAACCCAACAACGGCGACACCAGTATCACGCAGTATGCGATTCTGGGGCTCTGGGCTGCGGAACGGGCCGGGGTAATGATTCCCACCCGCGTCTGGGACAATGCCGCCCGCTGGCATCTGACAACCCAACTGCCAAATGGCGGATTTGGGTATCATCCCGGGGGCAAGACAGACCGGGGGGCCAAACACACGATGGGTGTGGCGGGGACCGGCAGTATGTATGTGATTTCCCGCCAGTTGTATCCCAACGGACAGCCCCGCACCGCGCCAACCACCGGTAAGGAAGGCGAGCCTAAAAAGAAATTCGGTTTCCTGGAAAAAGTGAACCTCACCGAAAAAGATAAAGAGGGTGAGGAGAACCTGTTCACAAAACCGACCATTGCTCTGTCAGCGCTTGAGACCGGCAAGACCCGGGGCGCGAACTGGGTCGTCAACAATTACAATTATCGTAACCCGACCGGCTGGCCCAACTATTATCTGTACGGCATCGAACGTCTGGCCGCTTTGGCCGATGCGAAAAAACTGGGGCCTCACGACTGGTACGCCGACGGTGCGCGGCACCTGTTGATGATGCAGTTGGAAGATGGTAGCTGGAAAGGTTCGGGAAATATCGATGCCGCGACCTGCCTGGCAATCATCTTTCTGGCCAAGGCAACCGTGAAAACCATTGACCGCAAGTATAAGCCAGATCCGGTAGGTTCCGGTCTGCTGGCCGGGGGACGGGGACTGCCCAAGAACCTGGCTGAGGTTCAGATGCGGAATGGTAAGGTGGAAAGCAAAACCCTGTCGGGGGATCTCAGCGAATTGCTGGCCCAGCTCGAAGATCCGGCAACTGCGGATCTGGACACAACCCAGGAAACGCTGGTCGAAACAATTACCCTCGGGAACCGGGAAAATCTGATCAAACAGAAAGACCGGGTCTTAAAATTGATCGATGCCCGCTCTCCGGATGTCAGGCGAACCGCTGTCTGGGCACTGGCACGAACCAACGATTTTCGCATGGCTCCCTACCTGATTCGATCATTGAAAGATCCGGACCTGAGCGTGCGGATCGAGGCGAGGAACGGTCTCTGCACGCTCAGCCGGAAAATCCGGGGACTGGGGATGCCCGAAGATCCCCTGTCCGATGTGCCGGAAGACCTGACAAAAGAAGAACGCGTGATCATCGCCGATCAATGGGCCGATGAAGCCACCCGACGCTGGCAGAAATGGTATAACAGCGTGAAACCCTTTGATGAAAAATTCAACCTCTACGAAGTTCTCGATCAGCTCCCCAAGTCAAAGTCCAAATAACCACCAATAGAAAACTCAGAGGATACTTTAGTACGATGGCCCAGAGCACATCACAAACCGATCACCGTAAATCGCCGGTCATGCGGGTCACCCAGTATGACCAGGTGAGTTCGTCGTTGATCGCGGTTGTGCTGGCATTGATCGTGGCGGTCCTCTGGCTCTCGATTGTCTGGTTTACGAATCGCCTCCCCCAGACAGAAAACGAGGTCGCTTTGGAAATGGTGGACCTGGCGGGTGGAGCCGAGGATGGATCGCCGGATGAAGAGCTGCTGGTGGAATCCCCGGAAGACCCCGTGGATGATCCCTCACAGATCGACACGCCGACCGAAGAGAACCAGGTCGAGGAAATGCTGGACAGTGTGGTCGAACTGTCTGACAAGGCGACTCAGCAGGTACAGCAACAGATGCAGACCGATCTGACCAATTCCGGGAAAGTCGGTAGTGCCGCTGGTACGGGAAAGCGCGCCCTGGGTTTCGGTCCGGGCAAGAAGGGATTACCCCGCGAACAGCGCTGGTTCATCAAGTTTTCCGACCGAGGATCTCTAATCGATTACGCCAGCCAGCTGGACTTTTTCAAAATTGAACTCGGCGCCCTGCTGCGTAATGGCAAGATGGTCTATCTCTCAAATGTTTCTTCCGAAAAACCGACCAGCCGAACGGCCACTTCGGGTGAGGATGAGAAGCGACTATATATGACCTGGCAGGGAGGCGAGCGTCGCACCAGTGACCTGAGCCTGTTCAAAAAAGCGGGTTACGATGTGACCGGAGCGATCCTGTTCCACTTCTACCCCAAAGAAGCCGAAAACCGACTCCTGCTCCTGGAGAAAAAATACCGAGATAAAAAATTCGACGAAATCCGGCGTACCTATTTTACAGTACGCGGTAATCGTGGCAGCTACGATTTTGAAGTGACCCGTCAAACTTATTTCCGATAACGAGTGCAAAGCAGGCATCCATGAACTACTCACTAGCTCCGATTTTAAACGCAGCCGGGATCGCCATCTATGTCGCCTTGGGGCTGACGGCCCTGTATGGCGTCTTCTGTGTGATTCTACTCGTCCGCCAGATCGCACAGAAGCGATTCCTGACCCAGAATGCGGCCAATGAATTCCTCGACCAGGTCCATGAAGACATCGAACGGAAAGATTACGAAGCCGTCGTGAATCTCTGCGATTCGCCTCCTTACTGGAGCAAAGCGGTACCCCAGCTGATTCTGGTTGCCATGGCGAATATGGAACGCCCGGCCAAAAAGCTGCGACAGCTGCTCGCGGAGAAATTCGAACGTGACATTCTGGCCGACCTCGAATACCGCATGTCCTGGATCAGCACGATTGTCAAGAGTGCCCCGATGCTCGGGCTGCTGGGAACCGTGATCGGGATGATCAACGCCTTCGACAAGATCGGCAACATGCAGGAATCGGGGGGCGATCCGAGCCAGCTGGCAGGCGAGATCAGCTTCGCGCTGTTCACAACCGCTGCAGGTCTGTCCGTCGCGATTCCGCTGGTGATGGCCGGCGCTTTAATCCATGTTCGCATCGGTAAACTGCAAGACTCGGTGCAGGAACACACGGGTGAGTTTCTGGACATTCTGGAAGCCTCACGTAAGTCCTGAATCGAGAAGGTGACGGGCGCATGGCACGTAAAAAATCATTATTCAATTCTGACGATAGCGGCTGGAAGAAACGTCCCGCCTCCGGTGGAGGCGACGATCTGGACATCACCCCCATGATCGACGTGACTTTCCTGTTGCTCATCTTCTTCATGGTCACATCGACGATGCAGGCGACACAGGACTCGGATGTTCCGATCGCCCGGCATGGCGTCGGTGTCGACACCCGCAGTTCTACGATTGTACTCGTCCATAATGACGGTAACGGTCTGAATGGCCAAAGCGTTGTCGAGATTAAAGAATCGGGCGGGGCTACTGAAGTCACCCTGGATGAACTGACCGCGCGCGTTCGCGAACGGGTTCAGGGAGGTGTGATGGATGTCATTATTAAAGCGGACCGAAATGTGCCACACGGGTTCGTTCAGGAAGTCACCCGGGCCGTCACCGATGTGGATGGTGTGAAGTTCTATATTGGAATTGAAGAAAAGAAAGACAGGTAATTATTTTCAGTTGGTGCATTGCCGCGAGCTGATATTTAAGACTGAATACTGAATTATGCCGATCAAGTTTTACTGTAAACACTGTGGCCAGAGATTGAGTGTGGCCAGCAAGAAAGCCGGGAAGAAAGTTGCCTGCCCGGCCTGCCAGGGTCGCATTACGATCCCAGTGGAGAGTGAAGCCCGGCGATCAGAGAAACCAACAGAGCCGAGCGAAACACCTCGCCAGAAATCTTCCTCATCCACTAAGAAGCAAAAACCAGCCAAAGCCGCCCCTCCCACAGAAGCCATGCTGGATGCAGACCAGAACCAGTTCCTGGAAGATCTGGATGATATAGGTCCGCTGGGCGAGAGCTGGGATGAACTGCTGGATGGGGACTGGGAAGCCGCCGCATCCGCAGAAACAGAAGAGCCAGCCATCGAGGAGCAGGAACCGACTCCTGAACCAGCGCCCCGGCCTGAGAAACAAGCACCGAAAGCGAAACGCTCGCCCCCACCGAAACCGACGATTAAACCTGCTCCCGAACCTGAACCTGAGCCAGAACCCGCTCCTCCTGTGAAACCAGTTGCAGAAACAGAGGTCACAGCTGAAACGAGTCCCGACCCCGAGACTTTTGAAGATGACGACCTGCTGGCAGCCTCGGAGTGGCTCGAAGAGATTGAATCGACCGAAGCTGATGAAGACCTCGCGAAAGAACCAGTCTCAGAGCAACTAGCCGAACCTGAGCAAGACGACGCAGCAGAACTTGAGGAAGTTGCGAGCACAGAGCCAGAACCGGAAACAGAATCAGTTCCATCGCCGGTAGTAGTATCTGCTCCCAGCCCCCGCTTTGTTGTGGAGGAGGAAGAAGACGACGACGATGATGACGACGACGAAGGGTTTTCTATTCGCTCGGCCGAGTCGGAGTTTGAGGAGATGGATCTGACGCCGATGGTCGACGTGACCTTCCTGCTGCTGATCTTCTTCATGATTACCGCTTCCTTCAGTCTACAGAAAAGTATTCAGGTTCCGCCGCCAAATCCGGATGAAGACGGCGTTTCACAGTCGTTACAGACGCTGGATGATTTCCGGGAAGAATCCATCATCGTTGAGATCGACAGTAATAACGGCATTTATGTCGATGACACCAAGCTGTCCAACCCTACGGAAATCGTACAGGCGATCCTGGATCGACGCGATGAGGGGGGCAGACCCAAAACCGAACTCGTTCTCAGTGCGCACAAAGCGGCGCGGCATGAAACGGTCGTTGCCGTTGTGGATGCGGCGAACGAAGTTGGCATGCAGAAAATCAGACTCGCATCGTACAAAGGACCAGATGACTGACGTCGTCTTTGATTTCGTCTTCACCGCGTTCTACAGTCCTGAAAAGATAAGTAAGCTTCATGGCCAGATTAGAAATCTCATTCTTATCCGGAAAAACTCAAAACATTGAGCTCTCCAAGCAGCAGCCGGTCTCGATTGGCAGTCATTCGTCCAATGACCTGCAGGTGGACGATGTGGCTTCCATGCAGTGCCGGATCAGCTGGAACAAAAAAGGGTACGAATTAATCGCTGCGACCAGTGATGGCGTGGAGATTAACGGCGTGATGTCGGGGCGTTCACAGCTGAATGACGGGGACCTGATCCGAATCGGTGAAGCCGACATTCTGTTCACCGACGAAGTCGACCTGCTCGATCTCGACGCCCCCCTGCCTGATGTGACGGGTGGTGAAGAAAGTTCGATGTACGACCTCAAGCCGGTCAGTTCGGAACAACTGGATTTCAACCGCCCCCAACCGGAGCCCGTGATTCCAGATAAATCAGAGCCGGAAAAGGCGTCTTCCAAATCAGGTTCGAAAAAGAAAAACGGTTCCAAGTCCAGCAAGCAGAAATCATCCAGGTCTTCAAAAGCATCCACACCAGCTTCCGAAGAGAAACCAGAGGATGAATTACTGGAAGATGACGACCTGGACCTCGCCTCTGCCGCAGAGTTGCTGACGGAAGCTGAACCCGAGGCTGACAGTTCGCCAGCCCCGAAACACTTTTTATCCCGTACTAACGAGAATTCCGCTGCGACCAGCGAGGAAGAGGACTCCGACGATAAAGAGAAAGCGGATTCGCTCTCACTGAAAGATCGAATCCGCCATCGCTCTTCACGGAACGCGGTCCGACCCGGCGAGCGTCAGATTGTGCGTTCGCCTATGATTCTCTCCCTGGTCGGCGGCAGTGTTCTGCTAGCGCTGACCGCGCTGGTCTTCTGGTTTATCATCGGCCGCGATACGGCCAAACGGCACTATGATGCTGCCGTCCAGGAAATGGAAGCGGGCAAGTATTCACAGGCCATCCAGCTCTTTGAGTACTTCCTCGAAAATTACAACAAGAGCGACTATGCCGAGGAAGCCCGGATTTTACTCAGTAAATCGTTCGTCGAAAAAGAGATCTCCGGTTCAACCCCTGCCTGGCAGGCCGGTCTGGAAGCCACCCAGGGATTTATCAAGAAACACCGTGATGATTCCGACTTCAAAGAGCTCTACCCGACACTGACCGATTACGGACAGCGGATCGCGCTCGGAGCGGTTGAAACCGCGAGTCGCACCAAAGAGCGTGAACTGCTGGACGTCTCCACGGAAGCCGAAAAGATTCTCACCCGCTACAGTCCGCCCGATGCACCGCCGACCGAAGCACTGGCGAAAATCAAAGCCGGTTACGAAAAAGCAGAAGCGGAGATTCTACGTAAAGAGGTCTTCGATGTGGCCGTCAAAGAGATCGAAGAAGCAATTAAACAGAAGCAGACATTGAAGGCACTCGAACAGCGCAGGCACCTGCTCGACCGCTATCCCTATTATCAGAACGATCGTAAGATGTCGACGGTGCTGACCCGCATCCTGGAAGCGGAACAGGCGCTGATCCAGTCCAGCAATGAAGCGGTTGCCGGCTCGACGAAAGATTACCCGGATGCCTTTCCGCAGGCGGTCACCCTGTCGCTGCACACCCGCTCGCGATCGAATGAGGTTTCGGACGGACGTAATGTCTTCGCGCTGGCCAACGGCAGCTGTTTCGGCATTGACTCTGTGACCGGCGACCCCATTTGGAAACGCCCCATCGGCCTCGATTCCCCGTTTCCCCCCGAGACGGTCACCGTGAAAGAACCATCACTGCTCCTGTATGACACGCGCCACAACGACCTGCTCTGCGTCACCCAGAAAAGTGGCGAACTGGTCTGGCGACAACAGATGCCTTCCCGCCCGACAGGGCCTCCCCTGGTCAACCAGGGGACGATCGTCGTTTCCTGCCAGGGTGGCGAATTGCTGAACCTGGATCTCCAGACGGGATCCATTGCCGCACAACTCAAGTTTGCTCAGCCCCTGGTGGGAGCTCCCGGCCTGGTTTACGGCGAACAGTCCGTCGCGGTCGCCGGTTATGAGGGGATGCTGTACCTCGTCTCGCTGCGTCCCTTTGAATGCACGAAGGTCGCAGCCCTCGGACATCGTCCCGGCACCATTCAGATTCCGATTATCCCCATGGGTAAACTTTTGATGGTCTGCGAAAATGACCAGGCCGACGCCGCCCTGCTCCACGTACTGGACGGCGATGGCCAGAACGCAACTTTGAATGAACTGGAACAGTTCCGCATTAAAGGTCAGGTTCACAGTCAGCCGATCATGCGAGGGAAACAACTGTTTTTCCCGACTGTCCCCGAACGAATCACGGCCTTCACCGTCACTGATGAAGAAGGAAAACGAAAGCTCACGGAGATCGGCTCTTACCAGTTGCAGGATCCCCTCTCCTGTCAGATCTATCTGTCCGCTGGTTCTGGTGGTCAGCTCTGGATGAGCAGTTCAGCCCTCCGAAAATTCACTCTGCTCAGTACCGGCATCAAAATGGATGACCAGAAAATTGCCGACGGACTGGGATCACAGCCGATGCAGCTGATTGGAAACAACCTGTACCTCGGACGGCGTTTGCTCTCTTCCAATTCGGTTATTTTCACGATCGCGAACCGAAACGAGATGACCAGTACCTGGAAATCGATTCTAGGAACCGACATTCTGGCCGTTTACCCTTATGGTGACGATAAGGAGCCGCAACCCGGCCTGCTCTGCATTACTTCTGATGGCGATGTCTTCCGTTTACGGGCCACTGACTTTGAATCCTCCCCGGCTGGCTTCATGGAACGATCGCTGACGCAGCTCAAGCTGCCGGAGAACCTGAAAGCACCACTGCAGTCGACTCGTCTGGCCGATGGTAAAATTGCTGTTAGCTGTGGCGCACCACAACCGACATTGTGGATTCTGAACAGATTTGGTCAGCTGGAACAGACTATCGAGCTGCCAGAGCCTCTCGAGGCACTACCCATTCAAATCGGCGATGGCATTGCGTTACCGTTAAAACGCAAGGTGGCTGTCTTCCGGAAAGGGCGCGGATTGAATACCGTCCAGGAATTTGCCCTGCCCGGAAATGTGGGCGAGGATGTTCGCTGGCGTCAACTGATCCCGACTGGCAAAGATCAGTGTCTGGCCATCACCACCGCGGGGCAGATTATTACACTGCAATATCGCAGCAATCCGGTTCGTCATCTGGCGGCGCTGTCGACCATCGACTTGAAGCAACCAGTCGATGTGGACGCCGGTATCAGCCAGACAGACATCGCGGTTACGGATGCCTCAGGTCAATTGCAGGTTTTGGATGCAAAAACGGGGCAGTTGAAAACCAAGCTGCAACTCCCTGCCCCCGCTTCCAATGACCTCTGGATTACAGATAACCTGCTGTTCGTCGAATCCCGACAGACGCTGACCTGCTACGAGCTCAAAGACAGCCTGCAGCAGCTATGGCAATTGAAATTGCCGGGCCACTCGCTGGCTGGTTCTCCATCCAAAGATGGCAGCCGCCTGTTCCTGTCACTGCAGAATGGCAGCGTCCTGGCTGTCGATCCCCAAACGGGCCAGGTCCAGTCCGAAACCACGGCGCCTCTCCCCAGCAGTGGTTCGGTCGTCACCCTTGAGAAACTGTTACTGGTGCCGAGCGTGGATGGCAGTCTGTATCGCATCGATCAGGGTCTGCAGCAGAAAGGACAGGCTTCGCTATGATGAAGTGCGGCAAATTCCTGATTCTGCTGATGAGCGTCATCGGCCTCACCTGTTCCGTGGGGCTGTCCGAAAGCTTTGCGCAAAATGAGAACAAGACAGATCCCCCGAAAGCGAAGCAGGATGGAAAAACCGAAACTGAAGAAGAAACGGCGGAGTCTTCACTGCCCAAAATCGAGGAGATGCAACTCCCGTCCGTAGAAGACCTGCTGAAGAAGCGTCCCGTCGACTGGATCGTCCTGGAAAATGATTATGTGCTGGTCGTCGATCCCGTCTATCCCCGCCCCGATACGCTGGGACAACTCGAAGCATCCATGAAAGAGAGTTTCAGCTGGCCGCGTCCCAAGAATAAAAAAGAGGCTGATGAGCAGCGTCAGAAACGGGCGACATTCAATTTCATCAACCTGACGCTGGTCGGCGAAAAAGAAGATCCTGAGTACCGGGTCCAACGCCAGAACATCAAACAGATCGTGCATTACGAAGATCAGATCCTGCAGCGAATCGACCTGCTGTTGAAAGACGGTGATCTGAAAACGGCGTTTGAAATGCTGTTGTTCCTCGACCGCAGACACCGGGACTGGCCCGGCTTTGAACAGCGACAGCATCGGTTGCTGTTTCTGGAAGCCCTGGACAAACAGAAGGCAGAACAGTACGTAAATGCGCTGGCATTCGTTGAAGACCTGCAAAGTCGTGTCCCCGATTACCCGGGACTGAGTAAACTTGCCGGTGAAATCATCAACAGCATGATCACCCGGGCCGTTAAAGTGAATGATTATCGTGAAGCCCATCACTACCTGAATCGACTGGCAGCGATCTATCCCCGACAGGAAACCGTCGCGAAGTGGCGAGAGACCTTTCTGAAACAGTCCAATGAGATCCTGCAGAAAGCGAATCAGAGTGCCAAAGAGGATCAGTATCAGCAGGCGTTCGACCTGGTAATGGAAGCCTCAACTGTCTGGCCCGCTAATCCCCGTTTACGGGATGACCTGCGGCGGTATCAGGCGCGATATCCGGTCATCAATGTCGGAGTGCTGGGCACGGCTCTCGATCGGAGCCCTTATTTCCTCGAACACAATGCGACCCGCCGCCATAAAAAGCTGACGCAGATCCCCCTGTTCGAAGTCGGAAAAGTAGACCAGACTCCTCAGTACCAGAGTCGTTTCTTTGAACAATGGGAACCGACTGACCTGGGTCGACGGGCCGACTTCGTCCTGCGTCAGTCGTATGCCACCTGGGAGTCGCATCCGATGCTATTGGCTGCCGAAATCGCACAGGCGGTCCGGGCCAGACTGATTCCCGGCTCGAGCACCTATGACGAACGTTTCGACAGCTACGTGCATTCGGTCACATCCACAGCTCCGTTTGAATTTCGCATTCATTTTGACCGGGTACCCTTGAGCACCGAATGGCTGCTCTCGTTCCCGATTACTTCCCCACCCGCATTCAGCGCAGTCGTTGCTAATCCTGAAGACGTACGCCTGGAGACGGAACAGAAAATCGGTGCCACCAGCCGCTTCGTTGTGGATGAACAGGAATCAAAGGACTCTGATCAGGTCAGCTACGTGCGGGCCGTCCCCGAACCGAAGGGACTGCGTGATTATAATGTCGCCCAGATCAACGAGGTCCATTATTCCAACTTTGAAAAATCCTTCCAGGCCCTGCTGCGTGGTGAAGTTGCGGTGCTTCCATTCCTGCCGGCCGGTCTGGTCTCCTATTTCAAAGAGCAGGATGAGTTCAATGTCGTCCAAAGTGCGATTCCGCTGACTCATGTGCTGCAGTTCAACCCGGAAAGCAAACCGCTGCAGATTCTCGAACTTCGCCGGGCACTGGCCTATGCCATCGATCGCCAGAAGATTCTCAACGAGAAACTGCTGCATGAAAACAACCTGTTAAACGGTCGCCTGGTGACGGCCCCGTATTACACGGGTCTCCAGGTTTACAATCAGCAGGTGCCTCAACGCGAATACAATTTTCCGCTGGCGGTGGCCCTCGCGGTGGCGTCACAGAAGAAACTGGGAGGACAATTCCCGCCTCTGCATATGCTGTGTGATCCTAATCCCGAAGCACAGGATGCTGCCCAGGAGCTGATCAGGGCCTGGCAACGGATTGGCGTCAACGTCACGCTGATCCCCAATACGCCCGAGGAAGCGAACAAAGAGAAACTGGAATGGGACATCGTCTATCGCACGACCGCGATGACCGAACCAATTATGGAACTCTGGCCTTTCCTGACCGTGGGGAGAGGCGCTGAGATTAAATCACTGGAAATCTTCCCGGACTGGATGCGCCAGAAACTGATTGAGCTGGATGAAGCGACCGACTGGGAAACCGCAACCGCGCTGCTGAAGAAGCTGCAACAGCAGTTGTATTCCATGGCACATATCGTTCCGCTTTGGGAAATCGACCAGTTTCATGTGTTCCGTACGAATATCAAAGGGTACGCCGACCGGCCACTGAATTTTTATGATAATGTCGAGCAGTGGGTTACGACCCCCGTCTACCCGCGGGTTGAAACACTGACGTCGACACAGACGACCTCACCATAGACTCAGGAATCAGAATTACTCCATGCGTTGGTTTGATGCTTTCATATTTGGTTGCTGCCTGACATTGATCGGGATTTTCTGCCTGCCGACAGAGAACGCCTACGGTGCGCAGGCTGAGACTACGACCACGGAGCAACCTGAAACCGAACCAGATTCAGAGCCGAATTCTGAACCAGCGCCTGAACCAGAATCCAAGCCCGAGTCCGAACAGAAAGCCGAGCCAGAATCTAAGCCCGAACCAAAGCCAACTGCCCAGCCTGATACGCGGCATATCAGCTTACGGCCCTACCGAATCCGCATCGAACTGGCCTTTGCGTCTGACTGTCATCTGACCGATTTCGACCGCCGGCAGATATTCACACGCTTGCCCCAGATTATTGAACGTTCCGCTGGTGTAAAATGGGACCTGACCGCCCTCAAACCGGGTGACAACACAGCCGGTATCTTTGAAAATGCCTGGCTCACACTCCCTACCAGTGCCGGTTTGAACCGCCTGTCTGCAGCTCAGGTTCTGCAGCAGTATCCCACACAGGCTTTTGACAAACTGTTTCTGCTGACGGTGGAGTCTGCGGGGATCGGATACCAAATCGCGGGCCGGGAATTCGATGTCGATTCCCAGCAGTTAGGGCCACTGGTCGAACAGACGACCTATGCACGACCGTTTCTGGCAGAGACCAGTTTTCAGATTCTCCGCAACCTGTTTTCCGCTGTTGTCACAATAGAAGCGGTCGAGGGTGACCAGGCGATCGTCAGCGAACAGGGGAGCCAGTACCTGACTCCTGACCCCGCTATCGGCACCCTGCAGAAACGGGACTTCTTTGTACCCTTCTTCCGCTATCTGAATCGGGATCGTGAAGTCAAAGACATTCAGATGATTCCCTGGACCTATCTTATTCTGGAAGAGGTCGATCGCAAGCATGCCCGCTGTTCGATTTCTTCCGGCTTGCGAGGCATTCTGAGCAGCAGTCGGCGGCGGGTCGAAATGCAGGCCATTCGGGTCGTGCCACGTTTTCCCGAAACAGAACTCGCCCTGGTTCCACGAGGGACTTCGACTCAGTCTTACGCCGGGATGCGTGTCCAGATTTCTCCGCTGAATCCGCAGGAAGTCCGTCAGTTGCAGGTCGCAGCGCAGAAAGAGAGCGAAGAGACCGGCAAAAAAGTCTCTTTCGAGAAGGAATACATCACCGAGGAGCTGCTGACCAACCGCGAGGGAACGATCACTGTCAAAGCCGATCCGTCCGATCCTTTAATCTGGCTCTATGTCCGCAGTGGTAAAGCTCTGGTGGCAAATGTGCCTTATATTCCCGGTATCGCACCGCGGACTGCGATCCAGGTTCCCGATGACCGGATTCGTCTGGGCGTCGAAGGGGAACTGGCAGTACTCAACGGGGAATTAATCGAAGAGGTCGCTTCCCTCTCGATGCAGATGTCTCGCATCCGCAGTTGGGCGAAAAAGAATGACTGGAAGAAAGTGGATGGCGGAATCCGCGAACTGGAGAGCGGTATTTCCCCAAGACAGATCTTCCAGGATAAATTGACTGTGATCCGCGTAACCGCGACGGAAGCCGCTCAGGAACAACGAAACCGGGCCGCCGAATCCCGGATCGCCACTCTCTGCCGGGAAGCGGAAACACGCATCAACCGTTTTCTGGATCCCACGGGGATTATTGATTTCAAAGCCGAGATCAAAGACCTGCGTGATCTCCAGGAACAGGAACGTCCGAAACGTCGCAAATGAAATCCCCCTGTCTCCGCTCAGGATAAACTCATCCCATGTGGACTCTCTCTCGCATCGCCTTGTATCCAGTGAAATCGCTCGACCCGGTGTTTGTTGAACAGGCCGAAGTACTCCCCGGAGGAGGCCTGGCCTGGGATCGTCAGTTTGCACTGTTTGATGCGAACGGAGAGGTCATCAATGCAAAAAAGCAGGCTCGCATTCAACAGATCCGGGCCAGTTTCGATCTCGCCGGGCAGACGATCACTGTTTCCGCGTCTGACCGCGATCTCGCCGCGGCGCAGTTCGCGCTCTCCGAAAACCAGTCCGGGCTTGCAGCGTGGTTCAGCGATTATTTCGATCAGCGCGTGACACTGAAAGAGAACCGCACCACCGGCTTTCCCGACGATCTCGAAGCCTCGGGGCCGACAATCATCAGCACGCAGACGTATGAAGAAGTCGCCCGCTGGTTCCCCGGCATCACAGTCGATGAACTGCGGCTGCGATTCCGGGCCAACCTGGAATTCGCGGGGGACCTCCCCTTCTGTGAAGATCGGCTCTATAATCCCCTGGATCCGCCGGTGCTGTTCCGGGCAGGAGCAGTGACGTTCGCCGGTTCGAACCCTTGCAAGCGGTGCGTGGTTCCCTCGCGTGTGCCGACGACAGGCCAGACCGATGCCCAGTTCATGAAAACGTTCATTCGGAAACGGGAGGAAACATTCCCCTCCTGGGGGGAGCTGTCACTGTTCCGAAACATGTATCGGCTGGCGGTCAACACGCGTCTGCATGAGCTGCCCGAGGGTCAACCGCCGCAAATTCAGTGCGGTGACACACTGGAAATTCTTTCCCGATAGTACGGGCTGCAGCGAAAAGTCAACAAAAATGTCCAGGTGCAGAATCGCGCTAACCGTTATATCCCTTTGCAGGAGACAGGTGGTTAGAGGATTCCCCTGCTTTTTTTGAAGATCCAGGCAGACTGTTCAAAAACAGTACGCTAAGTTTCAAGTGTCGCTTTTCAGAAACAGCTGCGAAAAAAACACGCGCTGTTTCCCAAAGAAAGCTTTGAAAAACCTCCCAACTTATTCGCAGGGAATCGCGATGCTTGTTCTCAGCCGTAAAAAAGACGAAAAAATTATGATTGGTGATTCAATCACATTGATGGTGATTGAAATCAAGAACGACAAAGTCCGCCTTGGAATCGAAGCACCGAAAGACGTTACCGTACACCGGGAAGAAGTCTACGCTGCGATCAAGGAACAGTCTGCACACGACAGTAAAGACTTTACATCTCACTAGTCGTTTCTGACCGTCTTTCTACCAGCCGCCCGCAGGAATCAGCTGTCTTGTGCCTGCGCCCACATCTTGTCGAACAGTTTGCTCTGTTCTGCCAGGGCCGCCACGGGATCACCTTTGGGTAACTTACCCTCTTCCAGCATCAGCCAGCCTGTGTAATTCGCTCCCGCCATCAGTTCGAAGAACCGTTTGTGCGGATAGGGATTATGAATCAGGTCGTGAATGTGTGTCGTATCGCCCAGGCGTTCTTTCACCATCGCGAAGTTCGCATCCAGGCCTGCCCCTTCGAGATCCTGCTTGTTGCAGTTCCAGCAGATCGCCACATTGGGATGATCGGCTACATCCAGAATTTTCCGGATTGTAGGCAGATGAGCACATTTGCCGTGGACTTCCAGACGAATCTGCTGTCCGTAGTCGGCACCGAAGGCTCCCATTTCATTCAGTGACTTGCCGATCTGTTCGATGGTCACTCCTTCGGGAACGTTCTTGTGAAATGAATCGGGTTTAACCTTAACGCCGGTTCCCCCGACATCATGACTGAGTTTGATGAACTCTTTTGTCGCTTCTTTAGCCTGCTTCAGCACGTCGGCATCCGGGTTATCGTAACGCTCGTTGCTGCCGATACCCACCAGGGTGACAGGGCTGTCCATGAATTTCTTCGCGACTTCGCGGCGTTCGTTTTTGTTCAGATCGCGTTCGACGCCGTGTTTGTGTGTGGTCCGCAGTTCTACGCCGAGGACGTTGGCGGTTTCACAGTTTTTCAGTAGTGTAGGCAGATCCCAGTCTTTGGCCCACTGATAGGTAACCAGACCGTATTGTGCCTGGGCTTTCTTTTCTTCGGCACGAGCGAGGGCCGGCAGGCCTCCCCCCATTGCCAGCATTCCCCCCAAAGCACTTGTTTTCAAAAAGTCGCGGCGGGAGTAAAATACCATATCAGTGTTCTCCGTTGTGTAGGAATGCTGAGTCAAACGCCTCACTGTCGCGGGCTGCCTCTATTATTACGCAGGTCGCTCACAGATTACAAACGTCTTTTGAGCGGTTTTCTGAGTTAAGTCAGCCTGCAGCCGATTGGGGCAACTTTACAAGTCATTCCGTTCCCTTTATAAACGGAGCACGATCTGTCCGGCTGTCGTCCGTTGACCAGCGGGACATCAATATTGATTGATTCGTTACTCTATTTGTATGTTTTCGATTCAGAGAAAGATCATGAACGAAAAAACCGCACCAGAAAAATTCACGTTTCAGGCAGAAATCAAAAAACTTCTCGATCTGCTTTCCCACTCACTGTACCAGAATCGGGAAATCGCCATCCGGGAGCTGATCTCAAACGCCTCGGATGCCCTGGACAAGTACCGGTTCCTTTCGTTGACGGATGAATCCCTCAAAGATGAGCAGCCTCTTGAGATTCGTCTCGAGCCGGACAAAGAAAACCGCGTACTGGCCATCTGCGACAACGGCGTCGGGATGACTCACGATGAGTTGATCGAGAATATCGGTACGATCGCTCACAGTGGTTCGCTCGACTTTCTGAAGAACGCCCAGGGGAATGAAAAAGAAGAAGTTTCGCTGATCGGTAAATTCGGCGTGGGCTTCTACTCCGCCTTCATGCTGGCCGACAAGGTCGAAGTCCTGACTCGCAGCTGCCGGGAAGAAAAAGGCTGGAAATGGGAATCGGACGGTTCCGGCGACTTCACCATCGAACCGCAGGAAGACATTGGCCGGGGAACGTCCATTCGCCTGCATCTCCGCAAAGATCTGGATGAATATACCCAGGACACGCGGCTCAAATACATCCTCAATAAATATTCGACCTTCGTCCCCTACCCGATCAAGCTGGGGGAAGAACTGGTCAACGATCAGAAGCCGATCTGGATCGAGCCCAAAACGCAGCTCACACAGGAGCAGTACGACGGCTTCTATCAGTACCTGGCTCACAACGGAGAAGAATCGGCCCGCTGGCACCTGCATCTCAGCAGCGATTCACCATTCCAGTTCCACGCCATCCTCTATTGCCCGCAGACCAACCTGGAACTGATGGGCTTTGGCCGGACCGAGCACGGCATCAGCCTGTGTGCCAAACGGATCCTGGTACAGAATGATAACCGGGACCTGCTTCCCGAATACCTGCGGTTCCTGTATGGCCTGGTCGACTCAGCCGACCTGCCGTTGAATATTTCACGCGAATCACTGCAGGACAACACCGTATTTCGCAAAATTAAAAAGGTACTCACCAAACGAGTGCTCTCTCACCTGGCGTCGATGGCCAAGGACGACGAGGAAAAGTATCTCGAGTTCTATCGCCAGTTCGGCAGTGCCCTGCGGGAAGGCATCGGCACCGATTTCGAGAACCGCGACACTCTTGCCAAACTGCTGCGGTTCCCCTCATCACGAGGGACCTCTGAAAACGAGCTCGTTTCGCTGGAAGCCTATCTCGAAAAGGCCGACGAAAACCAGAAGCAGATCTATTACCTGGGTGGTAACGATTTCCATACGATTTCCCGCAATCCGAACCTGGAAATCTTCCGCAAGAAGGGTATCGAAGTCTTCTACCTGCCTGACCCGATGGATGAGATCGTCCTCTCCAACCTGGCGAAGTTCGAAGACTTTGATATCGTTTCGATCGACTCTGCCGAGGTAAAACTGCCGGGCGACGACAAAGCCGAAACGGACAGCGAAGAAAAAGAGGACGAGAAGAAGGAAGAGCAGGAAGCCCTGACTCCCGAGTTCGAAAAGGTACTCTCGCTGTTCCAGGAAGAACTCAAGGACGACGTGGAATCGGTGACCAAATCGGATCGCCTGACAGACAGCCCCTGCTGTCTGGTGATGCCGGAAGGGGCCATCAGTTCGCAGTTGCAGAAAGTCCTGAGCATGAACAACAAGGACTTCCCGACCAGCAAGCGGATTCTGGAAATCAACCCGGACGCCGAGCTGATCAAGCGGCTCTGCACGCTCTCGTCGAACGCTGACCAGCATGCCTTCATTAAGCAGTGCGGCCGGCAGCTGTTCTGGAACGCATCACTGATGACGGGGATCGCAACCAGTCCGGAAGAGATCACGTCCAATATCCAGAGCATGATGGAAGAGCTGGCACAGAAACGCTCGCCCATCATTACGTAGCGATAAAATTACTCACCGCGGTTCCGCTTCCGGGGCCGCGGTGTAGTAATACATGTGGGGCACCGCGGGTTCAAACAGCCCGACCCGATCCCAAGGCGCGAGCAGTTCACTCGCAGTCTGCAGCCAGTCATTCTGGTGGTCTGCGGAAAGATCGTCCCGAGAAACGAGCTCATACCAGTCGGCAACCGCCTGTCGAAAACGTTCATCGTCGGCACAGAGGAGCCAGGGCCGCTGCTGTTCGTGAAAGCGGCGGTGCTCATAGCTCGTCGCGGCGGCAAAATAGAAGAGCGTACTCAGCCAAAACCGTTCGAAATCGTGCCGACTGCGATAACAACAGGCGACCAGTGTATCGATCAGCGAGCGCTCGGTCTGCAGTGAGTGCGAGTACTCGGCCAGTTGCTCGGTTTGCGTCCCCTGCCCTGTATGCTGTTCCAGGATGGTAACGAGCCGCTCAATACCACACAGCGTGTGGGCAATCCCCGTACTGTGCAGCGGATCGATGAAACCGGCCGTGTGAGGCAGCAGCGCCCAGTCCGGCCCGGCACACTCTTTCCAACCCCGCTGCAGGCGGCCGGTCGTCTGCAGTCCGTCTTCCGGAGCGACGCAATCTGCAGTAACGAACTGTGCTTTAATCGAGAGATAACGGTCCAGCAGTGTTTCCCAGGTGTGATGGTCCACTTCTCCGTCGAAGACGAAACCGGCGCTGGTGATGCCGTTATTGAATCGCAGCTGCCACATCCAGCCTTCATCGAATACATGATGCAGGGCGCTGTGATCGCAGTTGAAGGGATAATCGTCCCGCGAGATACCCTGCCCATCCAGGGTGGTCTGCCAGGGAGCGACATTTTGGAAATGCCCGAAGATCGCTGACGAGTGGGTTTTGAATTCGGTTTCTGCTTCGATGCCCAACGTGCGGGCAACGATACCCGCGGCCCCGGTGGCGTCGATCAGAAAGTTCGCCCGGAGATCGATACGTTCGCCGAATCGGGTTCCCTGGATCTGCCAGCCCGGGGCGTTGTGCTGAAATTCAACTTCGGTCTGATCGCGATAGACAATGCCGGACGCTTCCACCTGCCGGGCGAACCAGTGATCGACGTCGGCCCGGTACCAGTGTGTGTCGGCAAGGGTGTCACTGAGGTTGGCGGTCACCAGCAGTTCGCTGCCGTGCGCGGGCTGTGTCTGAAAGGGCTGATGCGGCGCGTGGGCAAAGTAACTGAAGCCCCGCTTGATGCCGCAGCCGATGTCGGGATGGACCTGCTGCCAGCTCCCATACTTGCAAAATGGCTCAAATTGTGGAAGATCGTACTGTGCAGCCAGTGACTGGAGCAGATAGCCGGCGGCGGGCGTAGAGGATTCCCCAATCGTGAATCGGGGATGCGTGCCGCGGTCGATCAGGGCGACGGAGAGGCCGATACGATCGAGCAACAGGGCCGTCAGACTGCCGCCGAAACCGGCTCCCAGGATCACCACATCAAATTGCTGCATCAGAGCGGACTGCCTCTGCTCAAATCGAAAGACAAACGAAAACACACGCTTCACATACTAACTGATTGCCCCGCAAATAGCAGGTTGAAAAGGATAGATCATGGAAACACAACCGGTTCTGATTAACGGCGAATGGACGACCTCGACAGGGACTCAGACGTTTCAGGGAGTGAACCCCGCGACCGGCGAAACGCTGGCCCCGCTGTTCCCCGTCAGCCCCTGGGACGAAATCGAATCTGCCATCATCGCAGCCGCTGAGGCATCCAAGGCGATGCGTGGCTGGCCGGGCGAACGGTTTGCCGCGTTCCTGGAAGCGTACGCGAATGAAATCGAAGCCCGCGCCGACGCCCTGGTCGACGCTGCCCACGCAGAGACCGGCTATCCCGAATCACCGCGGCTGCGTGACGGCGAGCTGCCGCGGACAACGAATCAGCTGCGTCAGGCCGCCAACCATGCCCGCGAAGGTTCCTGGGCACAGCCGACCATCGACACCGCAACCGGCATCAGTTCGATGTTCGGCCCGATTGGTCCCGTGACCGTGTTTGGTCCGAACAACTTCCCGTTTGCGTTCAACAGTATCGCCGGGGGTGACTTCGCCGCCGCGGTTGCCGCAGGGAACCCGGTGATCGCCAAGGGACATTCGTCGCACCCGGAAACCACGCGCATCTTCGGTGAAGCCGCCGACGCTGCTGCCAAAGCGACTGACATGCCTGCTGGTTTCGTGCAGCTGATCTACCGGACGAGCCACTCAGACGGCTGCAGACTCGTGTCGCACCCGCTGATGGGTGCCATCGGTTATACCGGCGGACGGAGTGCGGGGCTGACCATCAAGGAAGCGGCCGACAAGGCGGGCAAGCCGGTTTACCTGGAACTCTCCAGCATCAACCCGATCTTCATTCTGCCAGGTGCCCTGGACGAGCGAAGTGCGGAGATCGCAGAGGAATTCAAAGGGAGCTGCCTGATGGGGACCGGTCAGTTCTGTACGAACCCGGGTCTGGTGGTCCTCAAAGGAGGCGAGGCTGCGGAGACCTTCATCGATCAGGTCAAACAGCAGTTCGAAGCGGCCGCGGCCGGCGTGCTGCTGAGCGAAGGAGTGCAGCGTGGCTTCCTGTCCGGTATTACCGCGATTCAGGAAGCAGGGGCGACACTCGTCACCGGTGGGACTTCCACCGAAGGCGACGGGTTCTCCTGTGCGAATACACTGCTGCGGGTCTCGGGGAGTGCCTTCCTGAAAGATCCCGAAGCTTTACAGGCCGAGGCGTTCGGCAACAGTTCGCTGTTTGTCGTCGCGGAGAGCGATGAAGAACTGGCCCAGATCGCCGAGTGCCTGGAGGGGAACCTGACCGGATGCATTTACAGTCAGACCACGGGCGAGGATGACGGGCTGTACGATCTGGTCGCCCCGGCCCTGCGTCAGAAGGTGGGCCGACTGCTGAACGACAAGATGCCCACCGGCGTAGCCGTCAGCCCGGCGATGAATCATGGCGGCCCCTTCCCTTCGACGGGACATCCGGTCTTCACGTCGGTCGGAATTCCGGCAGCGATCCACCGGTTCTCGATGCTGCAGTGCTACGATAACGTCCGCCCCGGGCGATTGCCGGCGGCTCTGCAGCCAAAGAATTCGAACCCGGCCCAGTGGCGTTATATTGATGGAATGTACACACAGGGTGATTACGGAGCGTAGTCAGAGGATGAAACGGGCCGTGGACTGCGGCCGTGCAGTCACTTTAAAAACGTTCAGAGGCGGGAATAAGCGAACCTGTCAGGGAGCAGAGGCGTCTGAACGACTAAGGGTTGAGAAAATATGAATTTAGAGAGATTTTTTTTGCCCGTAACGTTGTGAAGTGATTGTGGTTGTTGCTATTATCCTGACTCAGTCATCAAACGGCCTGTCGAGCAGCGGACACCAACCACGCCGCAATAAATGCTCCGGCCGATCAAAATACAGTGAGATCAAATGAGGGCGTAGCTCAGTTGGTAGAGCAACGGACTTTTAATCCGTAGGTCCAGGGTTCGAATCCCTGCGCCCTCATTCTTAAGAGCCTTAAGCTTCTATAGCTTAAGGCTTTTTTGTTTTACGGCCTGCTTGTTTCATTTGACTTCGCTGGTTATGACGAGTGTTAAAGGTATTCCTGTTAAACTGGAGTGCCTGCGTTCGTGTCGCGTCTTTGAGTCTGAAGTGTCAGGGGAGATTGAATGAACTCCGTACAAAACTGTGTCGTTGGTTCACAGGTTCGACCATTTCAATTGAGCGCAGTTACCCCTGACCTGCAACACGCGCAGATCCAGTTCGCAGATTACCAGGGACGCTGGCTGGCGTTGCTCTTCTATCCGCATGACTTCTCATTTGTCTGCCCCACCGAACTCACCGGATTCAGCGCTGAGAAACCGCAGTTTGATCAACTCAACTGCGCACTCTTGGGGGTGAGTATCGACCCCCTTGAGACTCACTCGCAGTGGCTGAAAACTCCTGCGAACGATGGAGGTGTCGAAGGACTCCGCTTTCCCCTGGCCTCTGATCCCCAGGGCGCGCTTTGCCAGTATTTTGGTGTCTGGCGGGAGGCCGACGGCCTGCCCAATCGCGGATTGTTTCTGATTGACCCGGAAGGGATCCTGCGCTTCGCTGCTAGTTATGACTTGAGTGTGGGTCGAAATGTTCAAGACGTCCTGCGTATCTTAGACGCCTTACAGTCCGGAGGACTCTGTCCGGCGAACTGGAAACGTGCCGATGGTGTGCTGGATACGACGTCGCTTTTGAAGTCGGGCCGGGTTCTCGGTCATTATCGCATCGTACGCGAGCTGGGGCGAGGTGCCTTCGGGCAGGTTTTCGCAGCCGAAGACTTGCGTCTCGCACGTAAAGTCGCGCTCAAAGTGATCGTGAAACAGGATGATCAGACTGAAAAACAACTTCTGCGGGAGGCTCGGTCGGCAGCCGGCATTCATCACCCGAATGTCTGCACGATTTATTCTGTGGATACGATTGACACCATCCCGACCATTGTCATGGAGTATATTGATGGTGGCTCACTCGCAGATCTGATAAACAGCGGATTCGATCGACGTCAATTCCGCAGGATCGCGGAGCAGATTGCTTTGGGACTGGCTGCTGCTCACGAAAAAGGTATCGTGCACGGAGACCTGAAGCCGGCCAATATTCTGCTGCGCGGAGGAGACGAACCGGTGATTGTCGACTTCGGGCTGGCTCGTTCTTTTCGTCATCAGGAGGTCGTCACCAGAGCCGGCTCCGATACCGGACCGCAGTTTACGGTCACGACGAAGACAGATGTCGCTACGGAACCAGAAGCAGCAGAGCTGGATTTAGAGGAAACCGTAGTGCTCAATTCCAATCCCGTCGATGCTGCCACCGTCTCGGCAGCCGACTCCAACGGCATCTCTGGCACCCCGGCTTACATGTCTCCCGAACAGGCCCGCGGCGCTCGCTTGAGTGCCGCCAGCGACATCTTCTCCCTGGGATTAATTCTCGTCGAGATGCTGTGTGGTGAATCACTAATGCGCGACATGTCGGCACTGGAAATCATCTCTGCTTTATGGAGACCGGATTTCGTCGAGTCTCTGACCAAGAAGATCCCCCCTGAGTTCCGCAGCGAGCTGATTGATCTGTTGGCGATGGAGCCTGACAAACGCCCCAGTGCGAAAGAAGTGAGTAGGAGGATGCTGGATTCGAATTGATCGCGGTGCGTAGTCTGTTACTTTCTTGTGAGCAGTCAGCTAATCTGCCCGGTAACAGAGCGATCAGAAATCCGATCGGTTAAGACTTTCCATGTGATGTGTGATGCCATACAGGCTATGATTATTACTGAAGATCGTTGCAATTGACTCGTCTTGCGTCAGCTCTTACACCCGTACGCAATTGAATTTCTGATACTCAGGTGTGGCAAGTCAGCACTGAAAGGGTAGAATTATCTGCATGACCGAATTCACAGAGATTCTACAAGCCATCGATTCTGGCAATCCTGAAGCCGCTGACCGGTTACTGCCGCTCGTTTACAATGAGTTGCGGATGCTCGCAGCCACGCACCTGGCAAACGAAAAGCCCGGTCAGACGTTGCAGCCGACTGCGCTCGTGCATGAGGCCTATGTGCGATTGATCGGCGGCGCAAATCCGGAACAATGGAATAGCCGAGGGCATTTCTTTGGGGCAGCCGCGGTGGCCATCCGCCGCATTCTCATCGATAAAGCCCGCCAGAAAGGGAGCCTGAAACGGGGTGGCAACTTTATCCGGCAGGAAATGCACGACGACCTTTCCCCCAGCCTGCCAGCCCCGCAGGAAGATTTGCTGGCGCTGGACGATGCCCTGAAACAACTCGCGTGCGAGCATCCCCAGGCGGCCGAACTGGTGCAACTACGCTATTTCGCTGGACTTACGCTTCCCGAGGCAGCAGAGACACTCGACATATCCGAACGCACCGCAGGGCGGCTCTGGTCCTTTGCCCGTGCCTGGTTACGGCGGGAAATTGAAAATCAGCTGACTTCCGAAAAAAATTCCTGAAAATCCTGGCCAGATTCGAACACGGATCTCGCACTAAGAATAGAGGTCAATGACGACAATACTCTATTCACGGGAGCCCCCCATGTTCATGGCGCATCTTCATTTGACTTCTGTTCCCGTCACCGGGGTTAACCATCATGCAGAATGGGACGCACGAACAAATCCTTGATGTGGACAGACTGTACAAATTATATTGAGTTGAAAGGTCGGACCGATTCGGATCGAAGTTCTGATCAAGGCGGTCCGTGGACGCTCGTAGAGAAAGGCCGCTGGATCCGATAACGACTGGCTGGGGAAACAAGAACATGAATGAACAATCCATCTTCCTGGCGGCACTGGAGATTGAGGATCTCCAGGAACGCGAGCAGTATCTACGGGATGTCTGTGGTGATGATGAGGCGCTACGGGAACAGGTAGAAGCCCTGTTCTCTGCCCACGAGCAATCGGGTGAATTCCTTGACTCTCCCGCACTCCAGCAAATGATGAAGGGCCAATCTTCGGACGCCACCACAGTCGATCTGCACGCGGCACAACGCGAAATCAACCTGTCGTTCCTGGAGCCCTCCGAGACTCCAGATTCGCTGGGGCGACTCGGGCGTTATGAAATTCGGGAAGTCATCGGCCGCGGTGGTTGCGGTATTGTGTTCAGGGCGTTTGACGACCAGTTGGAACGTATTGTTGCCATTAAGGTGATGGCTCCGGAACTGGCCACCACATCACCGGCCCGCAAGCGGTTTTTGCGGGAGGCCCGCGCCACCGCCATGATTCGCCATGAAAACGTCGTCAGTATCTATGACATTTATGGAGAGCCGCTCCCTTTTCTGGTCATGGAGTTCATCGACGGCGAAACCCTGCAGGCAATGATCGATCGGACCGGCCCGCTCGATGTTTCGGAAGTCCTGCGGATCGGACAGCAAATTGCCTGTGGTCTCGCCGCCGCACACGATAAGGGGCTCATTCATCGCGACATCAAACCGGCAAACATTCTGATCGACCGTGCCACAGGCCTCCTCAAGATCACGGACTTCGGCCTGGCACGTTCGGCTGATGATGCCAGTATGACGCAAAGCGGCGTCATTACGGGAACGCCACTCTACATGTCTCCCGAGCAGGCGCAGTCAAATTCGATTGACCATCGTTCCGATCTCTTCAGTCTGGGCAGCGTGCTGTATTACATGTGCTGTGGTCGCCCCCCGTTTCGTGCGGAATCCACCCTGGCCGTATTAAAGCGAGTGGTGGAAGACCAGCCACGTGCGATCACGGAAATTATTCCCGAGGTCCCTCCATGTCTCACGACACTCATCAGCCGATTACATGCCAAGACGCCTGAGAAACGCCTTGCTTCGATCCATGAAGTACACGACGAACTCGAACGGTGCGCAAAGGGTAAACCCAGACAAATTGTCAGCAGAAACCCGATCCGCTCTGGCAAGCGACGCGGGACGATCGCGGTCGCCGTTCTGCTGGTAGTGCTCATGGGACTCGGCATCATCACATTCCAAGGCAGCTTTAGCCGGATGTTCTCGGCCGATGAACCACTCGCGGTGAAACCTGCGGCCCCCGCTTTGAAACCGACAGAAGAAACTTACCAGCCCCGTTACGCAAATGATCCCCCTCGTGATTACGATTCCTTCGCCACCGGAACATGGGAGCCATTGTTGTCTACCCGGGAAGACTTTGATCTCCACATGGCCGCGCTCGCAGGAACCGATTACGCTTCAAAAGCAAAATTCAGCGAGGGCACAATCGATTGTGACTCCGCCTACGTTCGATTTCCCGACATGCAAGCAAAGAATTTCATCTTGCGGACACGTGTCAAAAATGCCGGAGGAAAAAGACATGTGAATCTGCGTGTCTTACATGGAGATACCAGTTACGTCGTCTTCTGGAACAGCAGAAATAAAGATCTCAAGTATTTTGGCATCGGCGCTGCACCAGCGAGCGGGTGGCGGGATTTGCGGACTGGCTACTATCCCGACGAACTCCCGGAATTCATCGAGTTTACCCTGGCTTCAATTAACAACAGATTCATCGTCTACATCCAAGGCCGGATGTTTCTGGACGTGAATCTGCTCAACCAGGATGACAAAAAAATGATGGTGGGATTTGGCGGTACCGGATCACGGGGAATCTTCAAGGACATCGAGTTCATGCGGCTTCCGGACAACGCGAAATGGGCTGTCCCGAAAACTGATGATCCGGAGTTGCGTGCTGCTTACAGTGCCCTGTCGAAGCGAGGAAGACTTCGAGTTAACAACACAGACCAGTTGATTACGAGAATAGCAAATCTACCCCCTTCCCCATTTTCGATCACTTCTGTGTCCTTCATCAATCATGATCACTTAATCGATTCCGACCTGGACGAATTCGACAACTGTCAGAATATCGAAGTACTGCAACTGCACAATTTAGCGCAGATCACGGGAGCAGGCCTTT
Source organism: Gimesia chilikensis (assembly GCF_008329715.1). GTDB lineage: Bacteria > Planctomycetota > Planctomycetia > Planctomycetales > Planctomycetaceae > Gimesia > Gimesia chilikensis. The sequence continues at coordinate 205,473 of NZ_VTSR01000011.1, forward strand.
CCCATTTTCGGAACTGTCGCAATCTGCGTGTCCTCGATGTGAATGTGAGCCCCAAAGTCGGTTCCGGCCTGGAGACCTTTTCCGAGTGCAAGAACCTCGAAGAGATACAACTCTGGCAAGTCCCGGTGACACTGGAGCAATTCCGCCCACTGGCCGATAAACCGTTCAAGCTCATGAACATGGGAGGAACCCCCATCAATGACGAATGGCTGCCGCATCTCAATCTCGATCGCCTGGAAAACATCGCGTTCAGTTTCACCAAAGTCAGCGATCCAGGAGTGGACCACCTGGCACAAAACGCCCCCAATCTGAAACTCCTGGGATTGAAAAGCACACCAATCACCGACGCAGCCTTAACCCGGATCAGCGAGTTAAAGCATCTCGAAGGACTGGGATTAGACCAGACCGCCATCACTGACGAGGGATTGAAATTCCTCAAGCAGTGTTCGAGCCTGAAACAATTGGATCTCACGAAGACAAAAGTGACGCCAGAGGGTGTCAAAGAACTGAAAAAAAGTCTGCCCGGTTGCAAAATCCTCTGGGATGGGGGCACCCTTGAACCAGTCGATAAGGAGGGCGGAGATAAGGTTACTGCTCCTATACCTTAATTGAGAGTAGTCAAGCAGCTGGTGGCGTTTCTGGATTCGAACAATCCCTACCCCGGATGCCCAGCCGGGCGTTGATTCAGACCCCGTGAACCCAATCGAGGTAGCGACGTGCGAGCAACCAGAGAATGATGAGCAGGATAGTGGCGATCGTGCAGGCGATTCCTCGCCTGTTGACGGTAAAGATCATTATCCCGATCAGAACTGCGGGCCCAAACAGTGCGAAGCCTTCAATGAGGCGTGAACCTGCCGTGCATAAATGGATGTATCTCCCACCGATTTTCAATGCGAGATACATAAAATACAGGGTCGCCAGAATTCGCGTCAACTTATCGTAATTAGTCTGAAGCCCCATGAATCGGGCTGCGGAGAGAAGTCCGATACAAACCGCAGCCAGGCAGGCAGCCTGACTCAACAATGAAAGTAATTCGCCGTTGCCGTGCAACCACCAGTACTGACGACCGGTGATTGCCACAAGCATCCCTGCCCCCAGCAACAATACAGCCGTAATGGCGCCTGGCAGCCATCCTCTGCCTGTATTCGTTCCAGTGTCAGCGGGGGATGTTATCGACATGGATCAGTCGCCGGCTTGCTGATTGAGTTAGTGGTCAACTGAATAATTACATTTAATATTATAGACCTGAGAGAATTATTATCTTGTCTAAAAAATCTGCGTAGAATTAGATCTTCGTGAGGATTATCAATCGGCCAGATCCATTGAACTCTTCTGGGGATACCAATCAGGCAGTAGTTGAAGAATCTACTTTCGTTCTGCTTCGCTTCAGGTAAACTGAAGTTATTGCCTCCCTGCTGACTGAGGTTGTTTTATGCCAGAAAAAAAGAAGGCCAGGCTCCTGCGGTCGATCTCGTATTTCGTGCTGCTGTTGATTGTGATCTATGTGTTGAGCATCGGTCCGGCGTATGCATTTCTGCTGCCGAGATCGGCCGGTGTCGAGTCGCGGAATTCCGATCTGTTGCATTCCTTTTATCATCCGGTCTGGTGGAGCTTTACCAAAGTCTCTCATGAGGTTACGAATCTCCCCTACTTCCTGCTCGTCAGCTACATCAGGGTCTGGCACGGCATGGTCCCCGAATCGCTGACTTATTCCGATCCGATCTGGGATTAGCCTCTTTTCTGCACTGATGCCTTCGGGAATCTGTTCTGGTTAGAATCTCTCCAGGCGGGCGGACACGTGGGTACCGCCCCTACGGTTCTGTTGAGCGAGCTGATGATTGTGCTCTCCGACAACGAAAACAGCCTTCAGCAGGAGGTCCGCTGAAGACTGTGGTTCTCTAAGTTGGCAAGTGAGTTGCTGTTGAGGCTTAATACTCGCCGACGACTTCGCCGTCTTTGGGGTTGCAGAGGCGGCGGATGATGTGGACGTCGATGTTTTCCGACAGGAAGTGGACGCTGCCGTCACCCAGCAGAGCGTGACAACCGCCGACATGGGCACTGAAGGGTTCATCGTTGGGTCCGCAGTTATTGGTGGCCCAGGGACAACCTGAGGGGCCGTTAATCGGCGAACTGTTGTTGTTGATGATGTTCTTGCGATTTCCGGCCGTCATGTTGGGAGGACCGGACACGCCACTGCCGTTATCGGGGTCAGCCCAGCGGTTGGGAGCACCGTAAGGTCCACCAAAGGTTCCGGGGACCACGTCGGCCGTGGCGAACAACTGAGTTGTATCCAGACCGGTTGCACCGTTGACGATTTTCTGAGTCTGGTTGTAGTGTCCGGCGGTCTGGGTCGGACGGTTACCGTCTTCGATCACCAGAATAGTGTTACTCAACCCGTCGATGGAAGTCGTGATGGGATTGTAGGGTCCCAGGGCACCACAGCGGTCCGCATTTAAGGCACCGCTGCCACTCGGGTTTCGCAATCCGGTGGTCGGGTCGAGGTCGGTGTAGGCAATCGGCATGTAGTCGGTGATTCCATAGCCGAGGGAGTCGACCTGAGTCAGCGAACTGGAAGGACAGACATAGACCGGCAGCTTCGTCTTACACAACGGGGCATTGACGGCGTTGGTGTAGTGGTAGTTGAAGTTCCACTTCTGAGCCAGCGGTGCCTGGTCGGTGTAAGGCAGAATTGCGACGTGCATCGACACCGGCATCATGCGACGGGTAACGGCGCGTTCGTCGGTGTATTCACCTGATGTGGGGAAACGGGTATAGCTTGACTCGTAGTTTGCGATCGCGAGACCGATCTGCTTCAAATTATTTTTGCACTGTGAACGACGGGCGGCTTCCCGTGCCTGCTGAACGGCGGGGAGTAACAGTGCGATCAGAATAGCGATAATGGCAATTACCACCAGCAATTCAATCAACGTAAAACCTCTGTGGCTGACGCGCAGCCCGGACTGTGAACGCATAATCTTCCTTTCATTGGATGTAAAACCACCGCCCTCAATTAAAACGAATCGTCCAAGGGCAGATAAAACCTACGGCGTGTATAGACCGTGGGCGTCCAGGTGGCGGGTAGCAATGGCCGATGACATACGTATGGCGGGTGATCGAGGACCAGGTAGTCCCATGGCGGGCAGCTAAAGCCGAAAATGTACGGATGGCGGGTGAAACGTTATTGGGCGTACCAGCGGCGGGTGGCAAGGACGGAAGGTGTCCAGGTGGCGGAAGCGAGTACCTTTTGGCGGGAAATTGAAAAGCCGGAGTCGCGGATTGATGATCTACGATTTCCGAATTTTTCCCCATTGTACGAGTCGAAATGAAGTCTTAATGTGCAATATATGAATATTGCGTGAAGCCCAGGTAAGGAATGAGGGCGTTTGAAATCCCCATGAAATCGTGTTGTAAACAACGTGCAGGAGACGACTTCGTGGAAACTCGGGCCACGTAACAGTACCATGGACCTATGTTGCCTCAGGTGTTGGAGGACCTGTTTGATGTTGGAATTTGATAAATAACTTCCTGATTTCTTCCCAGGCGACATGATTTTACATTTTCGAAAGGTTGCCACCATGAGACTTTCCCTGACGCTCACCTGCCTCTTATTGTTGATGGTCTGCAGTTCTCTGCCTGCGGAATCGAAGGACACTCCCGTCGACACTGGCGAGTTGCTGAAGGATTTCGTTCATCCGCCGGTTAATTTCCATCCGGGTGCGGAATCGAATTCGGAGGCACGTAAATATCAGGGAATCCCCACGATTGAACGCACGCCCGGCGGTCGCCTGTGGGCGGGCTGGTATGCCGGACCGATTCATGAAGACCGCTTCAACTATGTGATGGCGGCGACCAGCGACGATGATGGCAAAACCTGGAGCGATTTGAAATTCGTAATCAACCCCGACGGCGATGGGCCTCGTCGGGCTTCGGATCCCTGTTTCTGGCTGGATCCCTCGGGCAAGTTGTGGCTGTTCTGGTGGATGAACGGGGGCGATCTGAACGTGACGATGTCGATCACGACCGAGAACCCCGATGCGGAGAACCCCACCTGGACCAAACCGCGGGCGTTGTTCCCCGGGGTGATGATCAATAAGCCGATCGTGACGAAGAATGGGGAGTGGCTCATGCCGGCTGCGATCTGGCACCAGGATGACAGCGATCGCGTTATGGTCTCGAAGGATCGGGGACGCACCTGGGCCCTGCGGGGTGCCGCCAACGTTCCCAAGGACCGCCGGAACTGCGATGAACCGATGCTTGTCGAACGGAAGGATGGCTCTTTGTGGTTACTGGTTCGCACCGCTGGTCACGGGATTGGCGAAGCGGTCTCCACCGATGGCGGTCGTACCTGGACCGAGGTGAAAGATCATCTGCAGCAGACAACGTCCCGCTTTCATATCCAGCGACTGGCATCTGGTAATCTGTTATTGATCAAGCACAACGGAATTGATGAACGGGCTCGCGGGCGGAATCATCTGACTGCTTATCTCTCGGATGATGACGGTAAGTCATGGAAAGGTGGATTGCTGCTGGATGCGCGGGATACGGTTTCGTACCCGGATGCCACCCAGGGACCGGACGGTACGATCTACGTGATTTATGACTGGAACCGTGCGGACGAGAAACACATTCTGCTGACGACATTCACGGAAGCCGATGTGCTGGCCGGGAAGTATCAGAGTTCTGCGGCGCGTGAGCGGGTCCTCATCAACCACGCGACAGGCGTCAATCCGAAGCCTTGGAGGAAGAAACGCGTCACTTCGTTGAACAAGCATGAAAAGGCAACCGCCCTGCTTGAGGAGCCGGGTGCACAGTTGAAACCTGTGAAAGGCGAAATGCGCAACGTGAAGCTGGGTGAGGCGATCTTCAGCAACCGCAGCTATGCTTTTCACGACAAGTTGCCCCGTTTTCTGCAAGGCGGGCAGTTTGTCTTCAGTCCGATGGAGCAGACCGAAGTCGTCTGTACCTCACCGGGCGTGGTCTATGCCGTAACACCCCTGCCGGACCGTAACCAGGACAGCGTGACGGACGAATTACAAAAGCAGGGATTCGAACTGGCGGCGGTCCCTGAATTCGTGCTGTTCCTGATGCCGGGGGGACGCGAAATTCCCGGGAATGTCTGTTCGGTCTATCAACGCCGTGTCGCGGCAGGTGATCGGATCAAGTTCGGCAAATGGGGCGTCGTGATCACGAAACCGGAATGATCGTAGAGATCATAGTGCGAACCTGATCAGCCCCTGGCGGCCGGCGGGGATCACGTCTCCGGTCGCATACTGGCGACTAAAATCACGTTCTGTGTTATCGAGACAGATTGCGATAAAAGGTGTCGCGAATGTTTCGCATCGTCTGCCAGATATTGGCTTTCATATCCTGCGGAGAAACGCAGGCGAACAGATAGCCGGTCCCGGTTGTTTTGTCTGTCCAGGTCTGGATGATCAGATTCAAGGTTTGCGGTTTCCGGGTGACGAACGGTTCCGTCCAGTTGACCTTTGCCGCATATTCTGTGAGACCCTGCGGGTAAATCTTCTGTGGATCGACGGGGGTGGCTTTGGTCAGTTTGCAGGTAAAGCCGCTGGTATCGATTTCCTTCTTCCGGCTTTTGAAGATGGTACTCGACAGCCCCTGATAATACGTGAGTAGTTCGCGTTCGATGTTTTTTTGTGTCAGCTCTGTGCCGGGATCGAGTTTAAAGACGAAGAAGTAGGAGAAAAACGAATTCGATTTTTCCTGAAACATGCCCGGCGAAAAGCGGGCTTCTTCGATTCCCTTGAACTGCATTTCCCTGGCGAAGGAAGGGGGCAGCGGAATCTGCTCCCCCCTCCAGCCAGCAGGTACTGTGATATTCTTCGCCAACTCGGTATCAGCGGCCAGCACGACGCTGGCTCCAGACAGAATTACCATTAAAACAGCAAGACGGCGGAGATTAAATAACTGCATACGAGGTGTTTTCTATCTTGAGGAATACAGGAGTCTAGATCGAAGCGATTTCGAAGCCGGTGCGGTAGTCCCGTGTCAGGTATTTGTTGGCAGCCGAGTTGTTGGTAATTTTGAGGGCTTTGCCATCGAATTCGAGGGTTTCGCCCGAGAAGTATGCGGCCACGTTGCCTAACTGTACGGCTTCGGTCAGATGGCCGCCGTATTCAAACCCGTCGCTGGGCTGTTTACCGGACAGGCAGCCGTCGACCCAGCCGTGATAATGATCGAGACCTTCTACCGGCTCGATTGTCACACCTTCGATGTTGACGAACGGCATGCCGACGTGGGGCAGAATCATGTTTCCTTTTTCACCGACGAAGATCGAACCGCCGCCTGGCAGTGTTTGGCCGGGTAACAGTTTGGCGATTCCGTTCGCGGGACGCCGACCACCATCGTACCAGTTAATCGGCAGACTGCGACCAGCGGTATACTGCGTACCGGGGATGATGTATTTGATGGTTTCCTGGGCGGGCCAGACTTCATCATTCATGCCGGTGTGCTCCGAGTGGACGCTGATCGGGTCACCTGTAATTTTAAGGGCCGTGTAGACCGGATCGAGCAAGTGACAGCCGAAATCGCCGATGGCTCCGGAACCGAAGTCCTGCCAGTCTCTCCAGGTGAAGGGATGGTAGACCCGGTTTCCGCCATAGGGACGCATCGGGGCGACACTGACCCAGAGATTCCAGTCGAGTGTTTTGGGAACAGCTTCATTTGTCTTAGGCGGTTCGAGTAGACCACTGCGTCCGTGTCCGGTGGTGCCGACCCAGGAATGCACGGCTGATACTTTACCGATGACGCCATCTTGAATCGCTTTTACTCCGGTCCGATAAGCGGAATGTGAATGGATCTGGTTCCCCATCCGCGTGATGACGCCTGATTTTTTGGCCTGCAGTCGCATCTGGCGGGCTTCCCACACCGTGCGTGTCAGCGGTTTCTGGCAGTAAACGTGCTTGCCGCGTTGCATGGCGTCCATGCTGATGATGGCGTGGGTATGGTCGGGAGTGGAAACCGAAACGGCATCGATTTTATCACCCAGCTCATCCAGCATTGCTTTGTAGTCCTGGTAGATGGGAGCGTCAGGTGCCAACGGTTTGACTTTCTCAGTGCGCGCCAAGTCGACATCGCAGAAGGCGACGCATTTCACTTTATCGTGGCTGGCAATGAGCTTGATATCAGAATACCCTTTGCCGTCGGTGCCGATGCCCGCAAACTGCAATTGCGAGTTCAAATTCTGTCCGCGGACAAATGCGGGAGCGGCAAAAGTGGATGCGGCTGCAGCAGCAACGGTTGTTTTCAAAAAATCGCGACGGGTCGTCTCTTTGGAGGAGGTCATGATTGCGGGCTTCCTGTTGATTCGTGTCGTGGGATGTATTGGGGGCCAGAATCAGATTCTGATTAGTGTAGAATAATGATTATAGCATAAACTGCTTGTGATACGTCAATTGAGTCTGCATCATGAAGTGTGAGCAAATTTGGATTTCATTCTGGATCATTTTAGACCAGAAAGGTGCGTCCACCATGCGATTGATTCACTTTGATAATGAGAGTGAAATCAATGGACTGTTAGAACCATTTTGGATCGCAGTTGAGTTGAGCCGATTCCTGGGGAGTCTCAAGCCCGGGTGCGCGGTTAGCAATACTCGATTAGAGCATTGAATCAATTGAGTTCATCGACGCTGGTGACTGCTTGCCGATTGAGAGATTCCTCTCGGCCGGTGAGTGCCTGGATGCGGGACAGTTCCTCCCTCCAATCTGATTTCGAATCATCGGTCAGCAGGGGGAGTAATTTTTTGATGGTTTTTTCAGCCTCTGGATAATTTCTGACATTAATCAAAGCGGTCGCCAGAACGGAAAGCGATTCTTCCTGCATGACGGGAGAAGCGTTGGCAATTCGTGCGTGCTGCAGTGCCTGTTTGGCCAGAGCGGGTTCTGATGTATCGGCTGTATCGAGCAGTAAACGCGCCAGTTCGCGGTGGGCATCCGGATAAGATGCGTTTTTAGCGATGGATTGTTCGATATCTGTTCTGGCGGAGTCCCGCTCATTCAATTTGAGAGAGGCCATGGCCCGATCAAAGAAGGCGTCTGGAGAATCGGGAAACAGTTCGAGAGCCTGCGTGAAATCCTGAATCGCTTCCGCATATTGATTTAACTCTGCCCGCACACGGCCGCGCGTCATCCAGGCACAAAACACGGTTTCGTCCTGCTTGATCGCCTTTGTAAAGGCCTGTTCCGCTGCTGCATATTCTTCTGCGTTTTGATAACACTCGCCTAATAAGAAGTACGTTCCAAAACTGACCGAGTCGGGGAATTGTTCCATCGCGACTTTCAAGACCTGCGCTGCCTTGTGATAGTCTTTCATCGCTTTATAGACGACGGCTTTGCCGTAAAAGGCGGACTCTTTTTCGGGGGCACATTCGATTGCGGTTTTGTAATCATTCAGTGCCGCCTGGTGAGCACCACAAATCAGATGCAGATGAGCGCGTTCTTCATACAGTTCAGCCGCTTTGGAATTCCTCGCACACTGGCCGTTCAGATAGGCGATGTTCATTTTATTCAGCCCATCAGAATAAGAGGCCTCCTCATTCAGCAACGTCAGCAGCCCCGTTGACAATTCATCGTAGATTTTGCTTTTGTTTTTAAAGAACTGCCAGACCATGCCTTGCCTGGAGTCAGCATCTCCCTGTTCCATTTTTCTGGTATAAGTAAACCGGTCAATGTCGCTGGGATGGGTGTCTGATTCGTCAGTGGGTCGATTGATGATTTGGACCAGCATATACTCTATCTGATCCAGGGCCTTTAAAGACGGGCGTGCATTCACAGGCCCGAAGCATTTCGATGCCTGTTGTGCCTGAAGTACTTCGGAGACGCCGCGATTCATCCAGTAGTCATATTCGACTGAGCGACGGACGACGTGGCGTAAACCTTTTTCAAATGAGGCGGCTCCATAGGCTTTGACAGCCACACGGTCGGCAAGAATTTCCTGCAGTCTGCTGGCACCGAAGGTGATTCGGGAAAAGACGCGGTAATAAAATCTCAAAAATTGAAAGGCAATGTGCCACCAGCGAATCTGGCGTCGACTGGCCACGGATTGTGCAAAGCGTTGCATCGCAATATCAACGCGCATCGCTGTCGCGCCGCCTGCTGTATCCCGGTTGAGGAAGTGCCCATATTCATGAGCCAGAATGCAGGAAAAGGCATCGACTGAGAGACCGTCGAGAACGCCCACTCCTAAATAGAGAATCCGGGTGCCCTTGTCTCTGAATCGTTTCAGGACATTCCCCTGCTCTGAAACTGCGATGGTCGTTGACTGCAGGAGACGAATCTGATCGACGGGCCGGGTGCCGACTTTCTCGGCGACTTCTTCGACCAGCGCCCACAAACCGGGCTGCTCTTCTTTCGAAATGATTTTGCCCGGGATCTCCCGATTAATGCCGACAAAGCAGGTCCAGATCCCACTGCAGGCAGTCCAGATCGATCCCAGACTCAGGATAAAGACGAGGGCCACCAGCCACAGGTTCAAGTAAGGGACATTGAGCAGGGCATAACCCAGGGTGAGAGGGACGGCGAGGGAAACGACGACCAGCAGCGGTAAGGAAATATAGTAATAGACGCTGGCGAATTGCACCAACAGCCGATAGGCGGAACGCAAGCTTTGATGCCCTTCCAGTGCCTGGATTATGTTTTCCTTTTGAAGAATGCGGACGATTCTGGACGACATGAATTTGCCTGCTACGTACAAGAAGGCTAAACCCACGAGCCAGGCGAGGACCACGTATAACGTGAACCAGGCATATTCCCAGATCCAGCGTTGTTGGTCGATTGCCATTTTCAGCCACTTCGCAATACTCGCTTCAGGAACTCCCATTTCTTTGGCTTTCAGGAACTGCTGCTCAGCGGCTTTCCAGTTCTCATCCTTGAGGTCAGCGATTCCCTGAAAATAGTAAGTGTGTTTATCGTTAGGAAATTTCTGTCCCATCGAGGAGACCACACTGCGAAATTCGGTATTGTTCTTGTCTTCTAACGAAAATTTGGCAAGCGCAATCCAGGGAGTCGGATTATTCACGTTTTTCAACGTTTCAGCGCGTGCCAGATTCTGGGCACGTCTCCGGTAGGGTTGCAGCACACTGAAGGGCGCATTCCCCTGCTCCAGCGTGGAAACGGCAGACATCAATTTTGACAGCGAGGGGTTCTGCTGCAATTGGGAATCAATAATGGCCTGCGCCTGACTGGTGTTTCCTTTCTGGAGCAGTTGTTTTGCATTCTGCCACTGGCCTGTCGGGGCGGGAGAGATCCCCGCATAGACGCGCGTGGTGGGAGTCTTGCCGAATTCGACTCTGGGAGGAGCAGGATTCGTATTTCGAAAGAGCGGGTTTTTATAATGCGAAATTTGATTCGTAGAGCGATTCGTTGAAACGGCGGAGTTTTGTCCAGAGTAGTTGGTCCGCCCCATGTTCGGATTTGCTGGATTTCCTGGGCGCGTCACGGTCCTGGAATTATAGCCCGGGCGATTGCCTCCCGGAGTGGGGATGCCGGGTCGATTGACCCGCGGACTGGGAGTGCCGGGACGATTGCCGTAACTCGGTCTGGGAGAAGAGGGGCGATAACTTCTGCCTCCCGGACTCGGTGCAGAAGGTCGCGAGAACCCGCCCCCGGAAGGGCCGGACGGAGCAGATGGAGCAGACGGACCAAACTGAGCATGGCCCAAATTATTGAGTCCCAGCAAGAGAGCTGTTGCTAGCGGGATGATGATCTTGAACGAATGAACCACGCTGTTTCTCCCAACCAGTAAGATAGCAGTAATGAATCAATGTCCCCTTATACTACTGGCGAAATATATACACGTCTACACGATGTCGTGTATTTGATTCGATTTTTTGAAACTGGAAAAATGGCCTGCTCTGTGAATCTGATAATGTGAATCAGGGTCGGGCACTGATATGATCGAAGCTGGCGATCCTGATTTCCAAGGGACGCCTCTTCACCACACAGCCACCAGACAGAAAGAGTCAATGATGGGGAATCGACGTGTTTTTTCAGCAGTCATCGGAGCCGTTTTTTGCCTGTTCGTGTCAGGAGTCTCCCTGGCAGCGAAGGCGGATACTTCCGAAAAACCGAACATCATTCTGGTGATGGCTGATGACCAGGGCTGGGGAGATACAGGCTATAATGGCCACCCGTTTGTCAAGACGCCGGAACTCGATGCCATGGCGAAAGAGGGATTCGTCTTTGACCGCTTCTATGCCGGTGCACCGGTCTGTTCGCCGACCCGGGCCAGCGTGATGACTGGACGGAATCCGAATCGAGCCAAAGTCACCAACCATGGTCGCTACATGCGTCCGCACGAGCAGACCATTGCTGAAACGTTGAAAGCCGCGGGATACGTCACCGGTATTTTCGGCAAAGTGCACCTGGGTTCGGGACAACCCGACTCGCCCTGCAATCCGAGTGGCATGGGATTCGATGAATGGGTGATCGGTCTCAACTTTTTCGACAATAATCCCTACCTGAGCCGGATGGGAAAGATCGAGCATCGCCAGGGGAAGGGTTCGGTGATCCTGATGGATGATACGCTCGCGTTCCTCAAGAAACACAAGGACGGTGATCAGCCGATCTTCACGGTCGTCTGGTTCCCCTCTCCGCACTCCCCGCATGCGGAAGTGCCGGATGGCCCCAGCCTTTACAAAGGCAAACTGCAGGCGGGGTACTACCGCGAAATTACGCTGCTGGATCAGCAGGTCGGCCGTCTGCGACGCGCGCTGCGGGATATGGACATGGCGGAGAATACGATCGTCTGGTACTGCAGCGACAACGGCGGGCTGAACAAGGAGACGTCCGGGGGTCGTGAGAAAAAGGGGAGCATCTACGAAGGGGGCCTGCGGGTGCCGGGGATCATCGAATGGCCGGCTAAGAAACTCAAGGGGCGGACTGCGATCCCTGTGGCGACCTTTGATATCTATCCGACACTGCTGGCGATGGCCGGCGTAGAGTTGTATGCCCCGCATCCGCTGGATGGTATGGATGTGAGCGGCATCATTGCGGGGTCGGTAACCGAACGGAAGAAGCCAATGGGCTTCTGGCATCATTTACAGGGCGGGCAAGGTACCCGCAGCGACCAGATTCAGAAAGCGATCATGGAGAAGCAGCAGGCCGGTGCTCCCTTACCCCATGATCCGGTCCGCATGCGGAAAGACGTCGACGAATTCCCCCAGTTTCCCGAAGAAACCACGACCGGGCACGCGGCCTGGACGGACTGGCCTTGGAAACTGCATCGGATCAAAGGGACGAGATTCGAACTCTACAACCTGAGCGATGACCCGATGGAGCAGACTGATCTTTCTAAAGATCCAGAACAGGCCGAAAGGGTAAAACAGATGCAGCAGGAACTGGATACCTGGATGCGGTCTGTGATTCGGAGCATTAATGGGAAAGATTATCTGGATCAAGATTAAACAGGGGAAAGACCTGATTTCAGACTAACAGGGATCTGAGGAGGAGGATCATGTGTCGCAAAATAAAGAATCAAGAATAATTCGTGTTTTATGTTATTCTGTTCCAACTTTGTTGATGGCTTATATATTAAGTATTGGGCCTGTGGTGGTGTTAGTAGAAGATTCAGCAGGGAATCTCCCACCGCAATATCATGCACCACTGAGATCTTTCTATGCTCCTGTAGTCTGGGTGATTGAACGGAATCAATATTGCAGAAAACTCTATGCAGAGTATCACAGGATGTGCAGTCCCCATTACTAAAGTCCCCACGCTTTTCGTATTGTAAATCTACGGTGGGTCCTTTTTGCTCAGAGCGGTTTATAAATCATGCGTGCGCCGTAGAGGTACCAGCGTCTGGTGTCTGTCTGCCAGCCGCGGAGGGTGAATAAACCGCAGCGCCAGTAGTGATCGAATCCGCCGCCGTGTACGTAGCAGGTTGCACTCTTACTCAGATAGTAGTAGTCGCCGAAATTGTGGTGCCGCAGTGTGTCGCTGCCGAGACGCATAGATTTCTGTGCGTGAGGCACTGAGTCCACTCCCTGATTGACATAATCCAGGGGGAGTGCCAGCAGTGGATGCGCCGGATCGAAGGTCAGATTCTTCATATAATTCCGTTCACGATCGCCGCCGACGGTGCCGTTGTCGGTCTGAATCTCCTGCGTGATGCCGGTCGGTCGATACGTGTCGCTGGTCACATCGCTGGCGTAATCACGCATGTTGTCGCAGACGTACGCCTGGCCATTTTTGAAGTTCAGCCCGTCGATGTAATGCCAGACGTTGCCCCACAGATTCTCCATGTAACGGTATCGTACAGCACAGCGGTAACTGGCGTCCGCTCCGCCGCCGTTCGGTGGCGTGTGGCCCGAGGGTGTCTGCAGGCTGTCGGCCCAACCGGTTTTCTGGGCGGCGCCTCCCAGCATCATGTCCGTGGTCGTGTCGAGCGGCGGTCCATCAAAGTAGATCGACGTCATTCCCTTACGGGGCGTATCCGACTCCACACGCACAATGCTGCGTTCGTTCGCCAGCACGGAATGCTGATCATTCCAGTCCACCATTTGGATTGCCGACCCGACAAACAGTTTCTGAGACAGGTACGAACTCCAGTCGCTGACGATGAACCGGTTGGTGTTTTGCTCTGCCAGCGCACAGCGCAGCCGGGCACCACGGGAGGGTTGCAGGATCTTTCCCCAGCCGCCGCCCACCGCGGCCTGACTGTCGCGGGTGGCATATTCGACCAGGAACAGGTTCTGCAGCAGATTTAACGTGCGGAGGTCGAGAATTCCATACCCCGGCCCGTTGGCCCGCGCAAAGCTGCGGTATTCGGGCCGCGTGCCATCCGCGGTCGGATAGACGCCTGAAATACTCAGCATTTTCCCGTCGTGCACGTGGGCTTCATAGGCACTGACATAGATCGCTGGAAGCTCTCGCCCCTCTTCCACGAAGGCTGGATCAACGACAAATCCGGGAAGTGGCTTATCACTGACAAAACGGTATTCATACCCGTCCTTCACATACCGCAGGGCATAGTGCCGCGGGATTTCCACGAAGACATTCCCATTGCTGCCCGTCAGCGAGAAGCCGGGCTCGCCGGCATAGGTCACCGTGGTGCCCCCCTCTTTTCTCTGCAGGACATTACAGAGTCGCATCTGACTGAAGGGCGGAATCTGATCGAAGTCGGTCGCCTTGAGGCCCCTGGCTAATCCGATCCGTTCGCAGGATGCGAGATAGTCTTTGACTTCGTCGTCGATGAGTTTCCACCGGACGCCGTATGCGGCGGGGATGGCAGGGCCGGCAGTGTCATCAGCCTGGCACCTTGATTGCTCGGCAGTCACGAGCAGTACGGTGAGGGACACGAGGACGTGTAAGTAGCTTTGTTTGCGCATGAATTACTTTTTCAGTTGATCGGAGAGCAATCCGAGACATTTTATTTGATTTCCGTATGGGAATAAGCCACAGGAGGCGTTCGTGAGTTATTCTACTCCTCGCTTGAATGTCGATCCAGTGTGCTGGTGAAACACGAGAGAGTAAGAGCGTGCTCTTTGAGTGGTGCGTTTTCACTGTCCGTTTCCTGCTCGCTGCGCTCAGTTCCAATATCATTCGCCCCCGGAGATCTTCTGAACGGTTGCCATGGAGGGTCAGGTTCAGTGGTACGTCTCCAGGCGGGCGGACACGTGGGTACCAACCCAACACTACCCTACCCTACCCTACCCTACTTCTGATGTAAAACCTGTTCTGTCTGTGGTGAGACTATTTTGAGGGTGCCGGTTTTGCATTGAAATCACTTTCAATCTTACAGTTCGGCAGAGCCTGTTTGAGAGCAGCGACCCCTTCGGGAGTGACGTTGGTCTGTCTCAGATCGAGATTCTGCAGCGTCTTGGTTTGATAAAGGTACTTCAGCCCCTCGTCTGTGATTTTGCAGTTAGCGATCTCCAGTTTTCCGAGTTTTTTCAGTCCCGCCAGGTATTTGAGTCCTTCGTCAGTAATCCCTGACGTCGATAAACTGATCTCATGCAGCGAGTCCAGCCCCTGCAGGTGCTGCAAGCCTGCGTCGGTAATACCGGGATTCTGATATGCAAATAAATATTCCAGCTTGCTCAGATTGGCGAGGTGCGCTATGCCGGTATCATTGAGTTGCGGATTACCGGTGATCTTTAACTTTGTCAGATTTTTCATCTCCCCGATGGTCTGCATACCCTCATTGGTGATGTCAGTATTCGTGACATACAGTAGTCGCAACGGTTTGATCTTGCTGAGTTCGTGCAATCCGGCGTCGGAAAACTTTGTGTATTCGACTGATATCGCATTCAATTCAGGAAGTGCCAGCAGGTGTTGGCACCCCTCGCCGGTAATGCCGGTATGATTCAAATGCAGAAACCCCAGATCATCCAGGCTTTTAAGATATGCAAGGTCCTGATCGCGGATCGGGGTATAATCCAGTCTCAACGTAACGAGCTTGTTCAAGTCTTCCAGGCGCACCAGATCCTGAGGGGGGATATTCGTCTTACTCAGATCGACGTTGTAATAGACAACCGGCTCGTCTGGCAGATCTTCCATGCTGGTTACGAAGTGGAGATCTGAATTCACCCCCACCCTTCCCCCCTGACGGAAGACCCACTCAAGAACGTCCCGTGATTTCCCAGCGTTCGAAAAATCGCTGATGATTGTGCATTCCGGCAATTCTTTCTGCAAAGCGGCGATGCCTTCCGGAGTGACATTGGTCTCCTGAAGAGTCAGCGTTTTCAACTGCTTCAGACCGGAGAGATGTTTCAGACCAGCATCGGTAATGGGCGTGCGTCGTAGATCCAAACTGTTGAGATGCTTCAGCTTTGTCAGATGCGCAAGGCCGGCATCAGTGATCGCGATGTTGTAACTATCTAAGAGAATAAGTTGCTCATGCTCGCCGATCTGCTTCAACCCGGCATCAGTGATTCCTGTCCCACCAACTGTCAGCACTTCCAGCTGTTTCATCCCCTGCAAGTGCTTGAGCCCCTCATCAGTGATTTTGGGATTCATATGCGCATAGAATTTTTTCAGCTTCGTCAGACCTGAAAGGTGGGATAACCCGGCATCATCGATTTGCGAATTGGATAAGTTCAGAAAATTGAGTTGCCTTCGATTACCAATCTGCTGCATCACTGCGCTATCGATGGTGCAAGCGACCAGATCCAGGGTGATCAGGTTCAAGAATTGACCAAGGTGACTTAACCCATCCCCTCTGATCGTTGAATCATAAACTCTGATCGCCTTCAAAGCTTGGAAGCCGTTGAGATACTTCAGACCATCCCCTTCGATAGTAAAATGCTCCAGATTGAGGTCATGCACTCCTTCGACAAATTTGAGATATTGAAAATCCTGTTCCCCAAATGAGTCACCACTGATCTTCAAACCGTAAAGCGGTTTCAGATTCGACAGCCGTTGCAGATCGTGAGGTGGGAATTTAGCATCAGAAAGATCGACGCCGTAGTATTCCACCGGTTCGGCAGGCATATCTTTAATACTGGTCAGGACATTGTGTTCTGAGTTGACCGCCACCGATCCACCGACACTGAGAATCCATTCGACAATTTCACGAGCCGACATCGGAAACGGCATGATCGGGTCTGACTCTGCTGTCTCTGCTGTCTCTGCAACAGTCAGCGGCACCAGGTGGACCTTGATCGTTTCTGTCTGACCCGACTTGACGGTGAATTGACGGGTGAAGGTTTCGAAGCCCCCTTTGGTCACTTTAAGAGTGTGCGTTTTCGCATCGGCTGTGACCTGAATCGGGTCCTGGTTTTTCCCCGTGTTGATGGTGATTTTCTGTTCTTCATCCACAGAGACCACGGCACCGGCTGCGGTAGGCTGGTCGACTTCGAGAATGACGGTTCCTGCGGGTGTCTCGACATTGAACACGATCCCTGCCAGAAAGACGAATGCGGCCAGTGCCAAGCCTGCGATGCCCCAGCCCCGTTTGCTGTTTGACTTCCGGGGGCGCTGTAGCGGCTGGAAGGCGGTTCCGTTCAGGGTGTCATTCAGAAAATCGGAAGTCGGGTTGAGGTCCTGTGTGCCTGCTTCGATTTCTCCCGCCGGCATGACAATCGTCGGACTGGATTCCACTTTTTGTGACTGCAGGAACTTTTGCAGTTCGGGATCTGAAGGCTTCGTGGACATGGTGGAAGCGGGATTCTGCAGATCGCATTTTTCGATCGCATCGATCACGGCCTGCATCGACTGAAAGCGATCTTCCGGCAACTTGGCGATCATCTTCTGATAGATGGCATCGACATTTGCGGGAACCTGCACGTTTGCGGAAGCGAGGGAAGGAATGGGCTGATCGCGATGTGCGAGGATTCGGTTGACGACGGTCTGTCCGCCATAGACCGAATTACCGGTCAGTAAATAATAGAGCGTACAGCCCAGGCTGTAGATATCGGAGCGATTGTCGGCGGAATGTGTACTCTGGGCCTGCTCGGGCGACATGTAATCGACGGTGCCCATGACACTGCCCGATTGAGTCAGCGCGGTGGCCGGGTTCTCTTCATCCACTTCATCGATGCGGGCGAGGCCCATATCCAGGATCTTAATCGTCCCGTTATCATCCAGCAGCATGTTGGAGGGTTTGATATCGCGATGAATGATGCCTGCCTGGTGCGCGTATTCGAGTCCCCGGGCGGCCTGCAGGATGTAGTCCAGTGCCTGCCCGACTGACAGTACGCCCTGCTGTTTCACCAGTGCGGACAAATCGGTGCCGGAGACATATTCCATCACCAGGTAGTGAGTGCCGTCGACCTCGTCTGCATCATGTGCCGTGACAATGTTGGGATGCGAGAGTTTTGCTGCCGCCTGGACCTCGCGCTGAAAGCGGCGGATGACATTCTGATCTTCCGCCATCGCTGTTGGCAGGAGCTTGAGGGCGACTTCGCGTTGCATCCGACGATGCCTGGCGAGGTAGACGTCACCCATGCCGCCTGAGCCGATCTTGTCCTGGATCACATAGTTCCCGAAGCGGAGCTTATCCCCCTGTCCCTGGTAGACCATCTGAGCCTGCAGCCGGGTGACTTTATTGTGCTTGACCAGCAGCTTTCCCAGGTCTTCAGCAGACTCAACTTCAGGACAGTGCAACTCTTTAAAGGAGGCCAGATCCTCCGCGGAAAGCACACCGCTATCGTCGAGTTGAGTTGCAAACTGTTCCAGAGTCATCGTCATGGCGGGTAGACTGGTCTATCTTCGAAGTGAACAGATGATTTGAGCATGTTGGGTGATCAGTGTAAATTTAATCAATTTCTGAGAGATCACAAGCTCATATTCTGCGAAGAAATGAGTTACAGGATAAATATTTAGCTCACGGAGACAGATTCCTGACTGGGGACTTCCCCGATGGAGGAAAATCACTTTTAACAGGTGGTAGAATCAGACATGAATTGCTGCCGGCGCCCTTAGTATCTGGAGTCGAGCAGCATGTAGTATTTGAGGTCGAAGTAGCCGGCGTCGGGCTGGCGGTTCTGGAAATTCCAGTCGGTCAGCCAGTCAAGCAGGGGCCAGAAAGCGGCCGTGTTGCGGAGGGTACCGTATTTGTTTTTCCAGGCGGTCCATTCCTCAGTTGTACTGACAGCATTGAGTTCCGCGAGACACGCGGAGGCGTCTTCGATTTTCAGATCGATGATCAGATTGGGAAAGTCTCCCACGAGACCGTGGTAGGCGCTCATGGTATCCAGTTCGGGTTGCCGGGCGCCGTTTTCGTCAAAGACGACGTTATTAAACGCGTACGAACGGTTAGCGACCAGCGAGTAGACGCGGTGCTCTTCCCCTTTGGTCAGGCGGATGAAAGTGTTACTGGGTAAAAACGGTGTGAACTTGAGTTGCGTGCGCATCGTGAGGGTGGAGAGCGCGGCCTCCCAGCCGTCGAAGTCGTTCACGGGGTCAGTCAGTTTGACGTCCGGTTTGTTTCCGGTATTGAGCAGATCGCGCGGACCGCTGACCGCTTCTGTGAACTGGCGTTGAATCTGGCTGAGCACACCGGAAATGGGGTCGGTCCCTTCTACTTCGAGCCCCTCGCCCACATTTTCTCCTGGAAATGGCATGCGGAAGAGGAGTTCCTGTCCGATGCCGCGGGTCCAGAGGTCGCGGTATTTCTTCCGCGCGTCGACCGGCAGCAGACGGAGAAAGTTGTCTTCGAATTCCTGCCGGAGTCGGCTCATGAATTCCCAGGTATCGAGCTTCTGTGCGACGCTGCCGTAGTATTCGTAGTTAACGACCAGGGAGTAGTACAACCGTTCGAAGCCGCTGTAGTCGATCAGCCAGAAGGTGGGCGGAATGCCCCCCTGTCGTCCGCGGAGGACGGTCGCATTGGTTTCATTGCGGAGAATGGTGAGCCAGGCGTTCGAGTTCTGCTGATTCCCGTCCCAGACATCGTTGATCTCATAACCAGTCGGCTTGTATTGATCGAGGACCTTGAAATAAGCGTCGTTGTAGACGGCGTTCCCTTCGAGGCCGTAGTCCATGAAGTCTTCCCAGGACTGCAGACCAAGTTCCGGCTTGAGGACGGAGGGATCGTGTGCGGGGTCGACAAAGAAGACCCAGAAATTGTCTTTGATGGCGTAGGTTGCCAGGTTTCCGACACAGACCGGGCCGCGAATCATGCCGCTGACGATCAGGTGTGAATTCTCCACGAGAAACTGCGCCCGCGACCGGGCGGGGATGGCCTGGAAGACTTCAAAGGGGTTGTGGCTGCTGTAGCCGGGCTCCAGGCTTTTCCCGGCGACCGGTTCGATCTGGAAGAATAGCTCATCGAGGTGTTTCAGTTTGTCGTCGCTGAGCTGCCAGACGAAGAGTGACTTCTGAACCCGCGATTCGGTCACTTTTTTCAGGCGGTAATAGAGTTTGTCGACGCCCGGGAGGTACGGATTATTATAGGGTCGGGCCGTCTTGATTTCGTGGACCGGACTGGCGGTGACCACCTGCTTGCCGTCTGCAGCGGTTTTGACCTGGATCGGCGGTGTGGTGGAGCGAACGAGGCGAAAGTATTCACCCGGCGATTCCTCGAAATGCAGCGTCGCGAGAAATGCATGCTCAAAGATGAAGCGGCTGACCAGAGGAGAGAGTGGTACATCCTGATTGAGATAGGCTTCCCAGCGGGCGACGACTTCCGGCTGTTTCAGTTGCTGGACCTGGGCCATGACCTCGGCTGTGGGGCCGGGGGAGCCGGCGGAGATCCATTCTGAAAAGAGCTGATTCTCGTCCGCAGTCAGGGCGGGCATTCCGAAGGGCATCCCCGCGGTGGGGCGTTGTTTCAGATAGGCGTCGATGCCCTGCTCGCAGGGACAAAGGTGTTTGTTGACGGACTGGTAGATCGGTTCGAGTGGCTGCAGTTCGAAGGGGGGCTGGTTATGTTCGGTGCCCGCAACCAGCATGCGGAAAAGGATGCTCTTCGCAGGTCGTTCTTCGGGAGGCCCCTGCTGTTCGACGACACTGCAGAAGCCCTGCTCCCGCCAGGCAGCCACGGAAGGCTGGTCGAACAGCCGGACCGGTTTTTCCGCGAACAGGTGCGTTGCATCGGGATTGACTTTACGGGCACCGCGGAGCAGTCCTTCGTAACAGGTAAGCTTGAGCAGGCAGGGTGAGTCGAGACAGCCATGACAGACGATGCAGCGACGGTTGAAGATCGGTTGTATTTTGTCGAGATAGTAACTACCGGCGAGCTCGGAGCCGGTGGTCTCCGGATACGTGGTGGGCTCTAGAACGAAAGGTTGCCAGTCAGCCTGTTCGCTTGCCTGATGCCAGACAATGCCTCCGACAATCGCTCCGGCGGCCAGAAGAAAGAGCAGACCCCCAGCCGAATAGCGAACCCTGTTCTTCAATGCTCTATCCTCGCTTCATCTTGAAATAGATTTCCGGTTCATGAATTCTTTTTATTCGGCCCAAAATTGAAGATAGGCGTGGGGAAATTAGGTGTCAAGGCACGGGTGTGGGTTAAGTTACGCCTGATGTCGTGTCAGGATGCTCGCTCTCTGTTGTCTGAGTGCCCTGAGACTTCCTGCTCGCTCTGCTCGGCACGGATTTTATTCGGGCTCACCCTTGGTTTTTTCTGAACCTTTGCCTTCCTAGTTTGAACTATAATTGTACTTCGCCAGGCGGGCGGGCACTCAGGCACGGCCCCTACTTTAATCTCAATTGGGTGCCGTCTATTGTTCTGTATGGTTTCGGCTTGTTATGATGGGGTAGTCCCCTGGGATGGCATCGGCGCTGGTTGTGAAAGTGCAGCGTCGATTTGCCAAGCGCCTCGTTTGTTGATTGTTGCCTTCTGTTTTAAAATTGATCTGGTCATACCGCGCAGCGGGAATTCCGGGTTGCTCGCCCTGCCCCGCCTGTCAGGACTTACCAGCCAGGAAGATTGTTTCCTGCCTGGAGTCGATGCAGCTTGCGGTTTCTTTTTTGAACCAGCCCCTGCAGATTGTCACTCTCGACGAACGACTTAAAGAATTGATTACTAAAGTTAAGGAACAGAGAGTATGCCAGCCTGGCCAGAAAAAATGTTTATTGATGGAAAATGGGTCGACGGTCATTCCAGCACGAGTTGGACAATTACCAACCCGGCGACACGGGAACCGCTGGCGGAGATTGCCATGGCGGATGCGAGCGACGTCGATCTGGCTGTGACTGCCGCCCGCCGTGCGTTTGACGAAGGCGAATGGCGGCGGATGGATGGTCTGGAGCGTGGGCGACTGCTGTTCAAGCTGGCCGAACGGGTGCGGGAATCTGCGGAAGACCTGGCGATGACCGATACGCTCAATATCGGCAAACCGATTCGCGATACACTGGGGTTCGATATCCCCTGTGGTGCGGACATGCTGGAAAGCTACGCCGGCCTGCCGGACAAAATTGCCGGCCACTCATACGGCGGTCTGGCCGACAACGTGACCATGCAGTTTCGTGAACCGATGGGTGTGATCGCGGCGATTGTCCCCTGGAATTATCCGTTGACCAACGCGGCGATCAAGCTGGCCCCGATTCTCGCTTGTGGCAACACGGTGGTGCTGAAGCCCTCTGAAGTCTCTCCCCTGTCGGCGTTGATGCTGGCGAAGCTGGCGGAAGAAGTCGGTTTTCCTCCCGGCGTGATCAACGTGATTCACGGAACGGGTGCGGAAGCGGGTGCTGCTCTCGTAAAACATCCCGGGATCAACAAAATCGCTTTCACGGGTCGACACGAAACCGGTGCCCAGCTGATGGAAGCTGCTAAAGAGGGCATGAAAGGGGTGCTGCTCGAACTGGGTGGTAAGACGCCGAGCGTGGTCTTCCCGGATGCTCCGCTGGATCATGTTGTGAACGGCGTCATCACCGGGATTTTCTGTCACCTGGGGCAGATCTGCGTAGCCGGTTCCCGTCTGCTGGTGCATGAGAGCCAGCACGATGAACTGCTGGAGCGGATCATCGCCAAAGCCCAGAGCCTGCGGCAGGGAGATCCGACCGATCCGGAAATGCACCTGGGTTGTCTGGCGACGCCGACGCATTGCGACTTCGTACGCAGCCGCGTCGAACAGGCGAAACAGGAAGGGGCCCGCATGGTTTTGTCGGGTGAGATTTCAGATGATCCGCTGGACTGCTTCTTCCCGCCCACCATTTTCGACCAGGTCTCCCCGGACATGGCTGTGGCGAAGGAAGAAGTCTTCGGTCCGGTCTTAAGCGTGATGACCTTCAAGACCGAGGAAGAAGCGATTCGGATTGCCAACGATTCGGATTTCGGTCTGATGGCAAATATCTGGTCGACCGACGGCACACGGGCTTTACGGGTCGCACGCGAATTGCAGGCCGGCCGGATCTCCATCAATGGTGGCGGCTACCTGCGACCGAACGTGCCGATCTATGGATACAAAAAGAGTGGGTTCGGCGCGGAGCTGGGCTTCATCGAAGCGGCACATGAACTCTGCAATTCCAAATCGGTGATTTACTCCCTGGCGACTGAGAAATCTCCGTGGCCTGAGTAAACGAACTTCTCTCTGAGAATGTAAGAGGGCAGGATGCACATAGTTTGTGTCCTGCCCTTTTTTCGTCTGCTTCCCTGTAGATGTCCCCCATTCTCAGGATGATCGTTTTCTCTGTCAGTTTCCTGCTCGCTGCGCTCGGCCCGAATTTTATTCGGGCCCACCCGCTGAATCGAGTTCTAGAGCTGATAGGCACTGTCGGGCAAGCCGACAGATGGCACCCGATAAGCGTTTATTAAATCGTAGACTGGCTTGTGACTGTAGGCGCTCCCCATTCTGCATTAGTTGTTTGTGCCCTGGTGTGCGTGTAGGATGTGGGCTGATTCCGTTTCGAGTTAACCAGAATAGAGAACCCCTATGCGCTTCATCTTCCGCTCTTACTTATTCCTGATTGCCTGCACGAGCTACACAGCCGCCCAGGAGAAAACAGAGTCTCCGATCAAACTGACGATGGGGGAACCGCATGTGATTGTGCGGGGGATTCGGCCCGAAGAGCAGCTCTGGGGGCCGTATCAGTTTCCGCGGCCCTATCGATTGAAAGACCGGTATGTGGTTTCCGTGCATGTGAAAAATGACGACATCAGTAACTACGGCTCCACGGCACTCTGGTTTGAAAGCCGCGACAAGGGCAAAACCTGGCAAGAGGTTGATGCATCGGTGGCGCAGGAGTGTGGTCTGCTGCTGGCGAACGGGGATCGGGTTTATCTGCCGCCGGAATCTGGTGTGGATGTAAGCGAGTACAAGCAGATCCCCTGGAACAAATACACGCCCGCCTATGATTTTTCAAAGCAGGCAGAGGAAGGGACGCTGCCGATCCCGGACGGGATGACCTTCTGGATGGGGGGCACGACGATCAATGCCTTTAACGCAGATCGCCTGCCGCCAAGTCTGTCTAAAAAGGAATGGACGCTGTATCGCATCCCCGCGGGTCAGACACAGCCGGTGCTGGAGCAGGCCGGGGTGGACTGGCCTTATCTGACGCGGGTGGTTCATGTCAGCCGTAGCGGGAAGAAGGTGTTGAAGTCGATCTTTCCGCGGGGGAATCCGAAGCTGGGTCCCGACGGGGCGATCTGGGTGAGCGTGTTTTCGGGAGAGGGGCATCTGAATCCGGAAAACGGCCAATACAGCCCGTACTACTCGGCGGAGCTCTTTCGTTCCGAGGACAATGGAAAGACGTTCCAGCGGCGCTCGCATCTGGAATATGAAGCCAACGGTCACGAGTTCCCCTATAAAAGTGGCGGTTTCAGCGACAGTGACTTTGAATTCATGCCGGACGGCTCGATTGTCTGGTTCCTGCGGTCAACCTGGTATTCTTCGACCGGCAAGGAATGGGACCCGATGTATATGACGCGTTCGACCGACATGGGACGGACCTGGTCGAAACCGGTCAAGTTCGACCGGGTTGGTATTCTGCCGCGATTGTGTCGAATGGAGAATGGCGTGACGCTTCTCTGCTATGCCCGTCCCGGAACATTCGTGCGAGCCGCGCTCAATGACAGTGGAACGAAGTGGACCGAACCTTTGGTGGTGATGACGCCCGGAGATCGCAGTGGACTGGCTAACAAGCCGGTGGCGGAGCCGACCTTTCACGACTGGGACGGTTCCTGTAATAACCCGGAGATCGTCCCCCTGGATGAGAACAGTGCCCTGCTCTTCTACAGCGATTTTTATTATCCGGATGAGAACGGTGTGAAACGCAAGACGATTTTGTGTCGGAAGATTACGGTGGAGTGAGCGGTTAGCTGAATCGTATAGTTAATACCAGCATCGAAAGACAAACCAGTAGAGCTCGCTGATGCGACATTTTCTCTGGGATGATAGTCTTCTCTGTCAGTTTCCTGCTCGCTGCGCTCGGCCCGAATTACATTCGGGCCTACCCTGAGACGTGCTTTCATTTCCCATTGGTGTGTTTCATTGCTGATGCTCCTCGCCAGGCGGGCGGACACGCAGGTACCGCCCCTACTATTCTATAAGCGCAGCTTCTTCACAAGTCGTGTCCTGCTTCTGTTGTCTGTGTTTTTCCGGTTTCGAAATGAAATAGGATAGCACTACGGATGTGGCAATCATGCCCAGCACTGACAGCACCAACTTCAGATACATGGGCCAGGGATAGATGGGGACGGTAAAAGCTTTTTCACTTGCGTCATAATATTTCAGATCAAAGGCCAGCAGCACTGCGAGCATGCCTTGTGGAATCACCAGCAATAACATCATCAGCATATTCTGTTTTTTCATCTTTTTATTCCTGACGGGAAACGGAATTCGGCTTCTGTGTGGCTGATGTATTTAGCGCTGTTATTGTTGGTTCCATTTTACCTGCCCACCTGAAATGAAAAAAGCACATTTCCATTTTCCCACATTATTTCCAGATTCGTGTAAGCTGCCGTCCCCTGTCATCAGACACTGATATCTAATTTCGTTTTGTATCCACGGGGGGCGATCTGGTAAAAAATATTGAAATCATTGAATTCCGTTGTCACAGTCATTCGTAGAATGTGTCTAATAGACGGGGACCTCTACGTAGAGGCCGAATCAATAGACCAGATCATGTGGATGAGACAATGTATAATCCCTTTTTAGAAGCGGATGACGATGCCCGGCAGGATATCGAACTGGTTGAGCGGGCCAGGAACGGAGACCGTGCTGCGCTGGAAGCCCTGATTCTCAGGCATCAGGCCTGGATTTACAATATCGCGGTACGGATGGTTTTCCAGCCTCATGATGCCGAAGAAGTCACGCAGGAAGTGCTGCTCAAAGCCATCACGCGGTTGAGCACCTTTGAGGGTAAAAGTCAGTTCCGCACCTGGCTCTATCGGATCACGGTCAATCATGTTCTGAATATGAAACGTCGTGGTGGTGAAACAGAGCCGCATACTTTTTCCAGTTATGCCGCCGCGATCAACAATATTCCCGACCTGGATCTCCCGGATCCCAAGACGGTGCCTGTGGAGATCCCCCTGCTGGTAGAAGAGGCGAAAATCGCCTGTATGACCGGCATGCTGCTCTGCCTGGATCGCCGACAGCGGTTGATTTTCACGCTGGGTGAAATCTTCGGCGTCAGCGACAGAGTGGGCAGCGAAATCATGGAGATGTCAGCCGACAGTTTTCGGCAGAATCTCTCCCGCGCCCGTCGGGACCTTTACCAGTTCATGCAGAACCAGTGTGGCCTGGTGAATGAAAAGAATCCCTGCCGTTGTTCGAAAAAGACAAAAGGGTTTATTAACGAGGGGCACGTCGATCCCGAACACCTGTTGTTTGTACCTGAGCATTTCGAACGGATCAATGAAGTCGCCTCCGGCACGGTACGCGAAATCGAAGATGCCGTCGACCGGCAATATGCGACTCTGCAGCGCAGCTATCCGTTTCTGCAGCCGGACAATCCGGCGCGGTGGCTGCAAGAGATTCTGGAACAACCGGGCATCCGCACGGCGTTGCATCTGAACTGATTTTTTTCACGATAACTGTCACAGTCGGCTCTCGCATGTGTCTCAGTGGTAGAACAGACTCTGTCACTTCCAGATACACAAGGAGCAAACATGTTGAAATTACAGGATCAGGTCGCCCTGGTGACCGGGGCTTCCAAAGGCATCGGGGCGGGAATCGCCCGGGAACTGGCGTCAGCAGGTGCGGTGGTCGTCGTCAATTATGCGACCGACCAGGCTGGTGCGGAAGCCGTGGTTGAGGAGATCATAAAATCGAAAGGGCGCGCCGTCGCGGTTCAGGGAGATGTGTCAAACGCGGCCGATGCAGCACGCTTATGCAAAGCGGCGCATGCGATTTCGGGGCGGCTCGATATTCTGGTGAATAACGCCGGCGTCTATCAGCCGATGCCACTGGAGGAACTGACTGAGGCGGAGTTCCAGCGCGAGTTTACCATTAACGTTCTCGGCCCCCTGCTGATGATTCGTGAATCGCTGCCGTACTTCAGTTCAGATGGAGGCAATATCATCAACATCGGATCCGGTGCATCCCGGATGTGTCCTCCCGGATTTGCGCTCTATTCCGCCAGCAAAAGTGCCGTCGATGCGATTACCGGCGTGCTGTCGAAAGAGCTCGCCGGTCGAAAGATTCGGGTCAACTCCGTCAATCCCGGAGCCACACTCAGCGAGGGAACGCAGGCAGCCGGGCTGTACGGCACAGGAGCCGATTTCGAGAAACAACTGGTGTCCATGACTCCCTTAAACCGAATCGGTACGCCGGAAGACATTGCCAGGGTGGTGGCGTTTCTCGCGTCGGATGATGCCCGCTGGCTGACCGGCGAGGTCATACTGGCATCGGGTGGATTGCGTTAAGCAGGAATGGCATGAGACATTTCCTGGAGAGAACTCTTTAACTCACATTAACAAGGATCAGACAGATGAAAACACTTATGGGATTGACCGTGTTGTCCGGTTTGCTGTCGATAGTAAACGTAAATAATCTGCAGGCAGAAGAAAAAATAAAACCAGAAGTCAGACAGGCTCTGCAGACGTTTGCCGGTACGTGGCAGATCAAGTCCGTAGAACCCAAAGGGGCCACGCAAGCTGCCAGGCGACTGGTATTCCGCAAGGATCTGACTTACGCAGCTCTGGACAAAAACGGAAAGGAACTCTGGTCGGGAACCTTCGATCTGGACCCGACCGCCAGCCCCGGGATCTGGGATCATCGTTCCTATGAGGCCCGGAAGAAAGGGGGCGATGCACTGGGGATCTATGAACTTGACGGCAACCAATTGAAGGTCTGTTGTGTTGTGGGAACGTGGAACAACAAACAATGGATGGGCAAACCGCGTCCTACGAAATTTCAATTACCGATGGCTGATGTCGTGCTGCTGCTGGAACGCGTCACGACGGCGCCTTAGTTTCAGGCTGGTTTCACTCTACAGAATGCTATCTCTTATTCGGTTGCTGCTGTCCGCCTGACAGCCTGCAACCGAATTCCCATTTCCCGATTTCCTGACCAGGCGAGCGTTTTGCAATCGGGACTGAGTTTTCGAAACAGACAGCAAGCAGGTGTCCGGGCTTTTCCTTTTGACTGACACTGTCTATCAGTATATGCTATTGGGGAGTTTTCCGATACTGCAGTGAGGGATGGTTATTGCGAAAGGACTTTGCGGGGATGTCGAAACGCCGGAAATCCAGGGTTTCCCAATGCATGGCAGGTACTGTCCTGTTTCTGCTGCTGGCTTATCTGTTAAGCGTCGGTCCTGTGCTTACCCTAACGGTCAGGTTTCAGGAATCGGGATACACGCCCCGCTCGATTTGTGAGATTCGCCCCTGGTGGTCTCATTTTGAATTGTGTGCAGGTCGGAAATACGAATACGCAGATCGCCTGGAGCGATTTTACTCTCCTTTAATCTGGTGTGCCGAGAATAACGACTTGTTTAAAAGTGGAACTGATCGCTACATCAGCCTATTCAATCGTGGAGATTGAATACTGCCTGTCGTCGGATCAAGTAATGTTTCACTCGGTCATTCTGTCGTAGAGCTCCGTGATTCGACACTGCCAGTTCTGATGAATGACTCCCGCAAACATCTCGGCACGTGGTTTGCTTTGGGATTGAGATTTGAGTTCACCGCCGGGGTGAACTTGTACCAGGTCCTGATTCAACTGGAGGAATTCTAATGACCCACGAAAAATATGCGTCTTGTATTGAAGCCTGTATCAAATGCGCCCAGGCCTGTGAACATTGTGCCGACTCCTGCCTGAGCGAGCAGAATGTCCAGAACATGGCTGAGTGCGTTCGTCTCGACCGGGACTGTGCTGAGCTCTGCTGGACGGCTGCGGCACTGATGAGTCGTGGCTCACAGTTCGTTGCGGGTATCTGCGGGCTCTGTGCTGAGGCTTGCGACGCTTGTGGAACGGAATGTGGACAGCACGAAGCCGAGCACTGTCAGAGCTGTGCTGAAGCATGCCGACAGTGTGCTGAGGAATGTCGTCAACTGGCGGGTGCCGCTGTTTAATTTTGGCTGGGAGAGAAGCGTTCCCTGGTCGCCGATTGACCAGGGTGCGCTCTACGCTGACAGCACGATTCGCAAACTCTCTTAAACCGTGTTTTATCCCACGTCGTAAATTGCGGGTGTCAGATTGTCTCCCGCAGGCGGCAGACTGACGTTCTTTGATTCTGTCTGTCTGAATCTACGATATTCAGGAAAAATGGCAACAATATTTCTTCGGGTGTCGATCATGGGAAACACATTTCAGGAGTGTGCCTTACGCGTTACTCTGTCTAATCGATCGAAGAAAAGATTGACAACCTGTTTCAATGGATTATGATCCGCTTGCGAGAAAGCACTAGCATGGCCTCCAGAAACAGCCCCGGCAGCAGGATATGCCGGGGCTGTTTCACTTTATCGTGTCAGAGTCCCTGAGGAATTATTTGAGAAGACTTCTAGAGCTTTCGGTGCCCTGCGGCTAGACTACGAGGATGAAACAGAATCTGCTGACGAATGAGAGGTTTTACCTGACGCTGGTGACGATCGCCGCGGTGATCCTGTTCGTCGTCAGCCTGACTGTGGAGACAAAGGCGTTACCGCCAGAAGCTTCACTGTTTTTTCCGGGGATCGCCCTGTTCTGTCTGGGTGAACTGCTCAATGGCCGGGGCGGCGCGGCAACCAGGAAAACGACGGCGGGCTGCCTGTTCAACCTGATCGGGTTCCTGCTGATTGTAAGTGGTGCCTGGCTGATGTTCTTTCCCTCACGCCCGATTGAGAAACCGCCCGAGGAGAGTGTGTCATGCCTGATAATTCGAGAAGGTACATACGGCAGATAATTTTAGCTGTCTGAGCGTTCTAACCTTCGGATTCCTGTCTGCGTCTCAACTGCAAACAGAGTTGCCTGCGAGAGCGTCATGGTTCGCTGTTTGAAATGGGAGGCTCTAATTCGAGTTCTATCAATCGAAACTCAGCCGGATCGATCTGAATCGGTACGGGATTGATAAAAATCATGGGTTTCCGATCAGGGATGATTATCTGGGGCTCCACGTTTTCCAGGTCTTTGATGACCTCAAAAATCTGATCGGGATCGATCTCCTCCCAGTCTGCGTCCCAGGGATCATTGGGTAAACCATGCAGATCAACGATGTCAGGAATCATGTCGAAGGTCAGCCCCGCAGGTTCGCCCGTTGGTAACGGCATGACGTGGGGAACCGGTACGAACTGGGAAGCTGGCGGATCGTCATTTCGTACGTGACCGGGTCCGGCGGAGCAGAGTAACAGATTTATGATGATGAGTGTTTGCATACACGTTAGAGTTCTGCAGCGGTCGGGGAGTTCCCGAATTTTTATTTTTTTCCCGCCAGGCAGTGATCGATCTTCAGCTTGGTGGTTGTGGGACGATCCGTACAATTGGTGGATTGGTTTTTAAGAAGCATGCAGGATGTTTTTCTACCATTACCGGCGGTTAGCGCCTTGCCGCTCATTTATTCGAAGGTGTTTTCAAGTGGGTACTGATTTTGTGGAAGGGCGTGGGGAGGTCAAGAGGATGTTGCGAAATTCTGCTGCTGAATCTGCTCTGATGTTCCCTGAGTTGTTGTTGAGATGTACTTCAAATGCCCTGAGTGTGCTGCGAAATGCTTTGAAAATGTACGAGACATGTGGCACTGGTTCTGAGTGTTCTGGTGAAAACCTTCAAAAATCGACGCCGATTCAGGTGCTGCTGACTCACTGGTGGAACAGGTTCCGGTGCACGCATCGTCCGCCTCGCGCGCGAAGCAGAATTTCACAAAATACGGATCGGGAACTGCGAATCAAGTTCAATTTATTCAGTGAGGTTCACCAGAGTGCACCGGTATAAAATACGAAGTAGTCAACACGCTGGTCTATTCGAATGAGGCCCCGATCAGAAATGGTGATTCTCATATATGAATTTTGTATAAACGTGGGAGTCGCTACCTTGTCTCGACAGAAACGATCCCGACAATTGAGGTCTGAATTTGACACTTCGACTGAACCTGAAAAACGAGACCTGACTGTGAAACGATTTGCGCTACTGACTGTATTTGTACTGTTCCTGACCGTAACAGTTCGACCGACCCAGGCCTGGAATTATGCGGGGCATCGGATCATCGCTGCGATCGCCTGGGATCAACTGACGCCGGAACGGCGGATGGAACTCGTGCAGTTGCTCAAACAGCATCCCCGGTTTGAGCAGGATTTTCAGTCGCGGATGCCTCAGATCATCAAGGATGCGACGCCGGAAATTCAGGCTCGCTGGCTGTTCATGCGGGCGGCGACCTGGCCGGATATTGCCCGGAGTTTCAAGGATGCGGACCGCGAGAAATATCATCATGGGACCTGGCATTACATCAACCAGCCAATTTACCTGGATGAAGCTTCAAAAAACGCGTTGAGTAAGCAGCTCTCGGCGAACGTGGCGACGTCGATCAAAGCGGGAGACGATGTGCTGGGGTTCAATATTATTCAGGCCCTGGAATATTGTGTGGCGCAACTGAAAGACCCGCGTGTGAGCCAGGCGGATAAAGCCGTCTACTTCTGCTGGGTGATGCACCTGGTGGGAGACAGTCATCAGCCGCTGCATTCTTCGGCCCTGTTCAGCCGACGTATGTTTCCTGAGGGAGACCGGGGAGGCAATGATATTCGAATTGCGAAATCGAATCTGCATTCCCAGTGGGACGGCCTGCTGGGGAACAGCTTCAAGGATTCGGAGATTGTCGGCCAGGCGGTGGGGATCGAACGGGACCCCGCGAATAAGCGGCTCGGCGAGAGCGCTGCCAGGGATTTGAATTATGTGACTTGGATCAACGAAAGTCACGAACTGGCTCGGGAGAAAGGATACAGCGAGGAAATACTGGAAGCAGCTCGCGTGAGTGAAGCTGAGGGTGGGAAGTTTCAGAAACTGTCTTCACTGCCTCAGAGTTATTATCGGCAGGCAGGTTCGATCGCGGTCAAGCGGGCGGCCCAGGCTGGCTGGCGACTGGCGGCAGTATTGGAGAGTATGAGGTGAAGTTGAGTGACCCAGAGCGACGGAATTCGCGATCTTCACTTATTCGGATTCAAATAGTGGAAGTAGAAGAAAACCAGCGACAGGAAAGATATCATCAGGAGCAGGTTAAGGCCTATCAAAACCAACAGGAGCGTGCGACGTTTCGGATAGGGACCATCTGGAATTTTTTTGGCATCAAGATCTGTCAGGCACCCACAATTGCGACAGCGATAGCCGCCCTGTTTCCACTGTTGAATGGTTTTTGAGACAGGATGTTGAAAGGGAAACAAAGGAGTCCCGCAGGACGGACAGCATTTCCCCTGGGCTTGTTTGATCTTATAGATAATATAAGCAATCAAAGGGGAGAGTAACATCAGCAGTATCAACAGTCTCAGGAGGATAAAAATAATTTCTCTTAAGAGCATCGTTAGTTTCTGTTCTTTCTTCGTGCGACATGTATCAGTGACATCGTTGATCAGTTACGGATCAGGAGCATCATTAGGGGAATACAGGTCAGCAGCAGGGAGATCACGATACAGAACACAAACAGGCCCAACCCAAGCAGTAAGGTTCTTTGTTCGGGGAGAGTACTGGCTGCGACCTGCCTGCCCTTGAGATCTGTTTCGCAACCACAGTTCGAACAGCGATACCCGCCGACAAGCCACTGACGCCGGGTCTTGGTGAAGGGAGACTGGATAACCGGCATGGGGCGGTGACAGGCGGGGCAGTTTTTACCACGTCCGAGGAGAAACAGGAATGCAAAGAAGAACAGAAAGGGGATGAGAGGTATCAGCGTTAAAGTGAAATCCATGGCTCATCTCCTGTGATTGTTCCCGTTTCCGTGTCTAATAAATACAGGCTCTTTAATGGAGTATAACGGACAGGCGTTTGAATTAGATCAGGGATTAATGCCTTAAATGTTCATATTTTTATTTTTAACAGCACAAAGGGATAATAAATCTTCATCGACTTGTTGAATTTGCATTATCCCAGATTCATCTGCTGCAGAATGCGGACGGTATCCCGGGCCGCTCTGGTCGGCTTGAGGGCGGTGGCGGCAATACCCGAGACGACGCGGGTGATGTTATGATCGACCTGGCCCGGCTGTCCCCAGACCGAACCCGGAGGCGAAGTCATGTAGACCGAGAAGGTATGATGGCCGGTCCCCGGACGTTCGCCGATGATATGCAGCAGGGCACGGTTGCCATCCAGTCCGCCGAACAGGGTTTCCCCGATGCGATAGCCTGCCCGGACGCGACCGGACTGCACGAGGATGTTCTGCTCCGCGGGATGAAAGCCGGCCGTTTTGAGCTGCGAGCGGAGTTCCTGCAGGAATGGTTCGAGCTGGTCTTCGTCCATAATCGAAAGGGCGTTCAAGCCGTCGGAGATGACGATCTGCACGTTGTACTTCGCGTCGTACTGCTGACGCAGCTGTTTGATGGCAGCCTGCGAGGCAGGCGCGAGCGCTTCGCCGGTGGCGGGGTGCAGAATATATTCGCTGCGGCTGGTCGACTGGGTTTTGATGGGTACCGAGGCGGGGAGCGTCGCGATGAAAGCGGGAGTCAGTTCGGCCCAGATGCTCTGTTTGGCATCGTGGTAGATGCGGTCGATCTGTTGTTGAAGACCGGGAGACAGTGCAGATGGTTTCTCGCCATAACCGGTCGCGAGGAAAACGCCCCGCGAACGGACGTCTGCCAGCTGGCGTCGGCCTTCGTCGAGAATGCGTTCCTCAGGACGACTGTCTCCTTTCTTACGGCGGTACTGCAGATAGACCCAGGTCGGATCGCCGAAATGTTTGGTCGGTTTTCCCTGCGCGTCGATCACGCCGAGCTGCTGGAAGAAGGCCCACATGGCGTCGTTGACGCGGTAGCCGAACTTTTCGCGGATGCGGACATGGTCCTGAAAACCGGTCGTCAGATATCCCAGCATCGGATCGATTTTTGTGGGGAGTGCCATCAGGTAGCCCGGGTTGGCGGGCATGATCTGTTCGAGACACCAGTCGAGGTCGTCGAGCGAGACATCCATGTGCAGGGTCGAGCAGACATCGAGGCCGATCATCAGACCGTGCAGTTTACCCATGACGATGTCTTCCAGGCAGCAGCGCACGAGCTGTTCCCGGGTGCGGAAGACTTCGGGACCGATGAAGCCTGCGACGTCGTTCAAATGGACCCAGGGGGCGGCTGTCTGGCCTGCCTGCATCTGTGCGAGGGCAACTTCGCGGGACAGCGCACGAGCGAAGCCATACTTCCGCGATTCGTGCAGGACCATGTCGAAGCCATGACTGTGCCCGTTGGTGAAGTCGGCCCCCTGCCCCGTTTCAAAATAGAGCGCATACTTGCCGGTACGGGAGCGGGCGTAGTCGCGCATTTTTTTGAGATCGATATCAAACGTCTGGTTGGCGGCGTCACAACCGGCGATGCTCTGGAACCAGAGGGCCGTACTTTCGGGCGAACGGCGTTCGACTTCGGCCTGGACGTCAATATGCGACAACACGCAGTGCGGGAGGACATCTGCGATGCCGAAGGTCTCGAGGATCTCACGAAGCTGCAGTTCGACCGCCTGCACCGATTCGGGTTCGCTGGAAACCGGATTGGTACCGAGAACGACGTCGCCGACCGCGTACGACCAGCCATCCAGAACCTGCCAGAAGATGTCGTCCAGATTGTCGGTCGGCGAGTTGGGTTGAATGCGGGCACCGAGATAGC
This sequence comes from Gimesia chilikensis, assembly GCF_008329715.1. Taxonomy (GTDB): domain Bacteria; phylum Planctomycetota; class Planctomycetia; order Planctomycetales; family Planctomycetaceae; genus Gimesia; species Gimesia chilikensis. The sequence goes on from NZ_VTSR01000011.1 coordinate 240,019, forward strand.
CTTTCGCGCCGAGCTGGCTGCCGGGGAGCGGATTGAAGACTTTCGCGCCGACCGTAATCAACTCGTCGTTAGTCATGAGTTTGACGACGCAGCCGATGACATCGCTGGAGAGAGTGCCGGCGATCTGCTTGATTTTCGTTTCGCTGGCTTCGAGCAGCAGTTGTTTCAATTCGCCGAGCGTCAGGTTGACGGGACGCGTGTCGGCATCCACCAGATTCTGGTTGATGTAGCGGTTCAGGTCATCTTCGTAGATGGGATGTTTTTCCAGGTCAACAATCCGGGTGGCGGAAAGCAGCTGGCGGGCGTTGTGACGGGACTGTTCATCCACGGCAGCGACGCCGATGAACTGATCGCCTTCCTTGAATTCATTGGCGGCTCCGAGCAGTTGACGATAGAGCGTGGAATCGTGTTTGCCTTTGACCCGCTGAATATAGTCAAACAGCGTTTCACCTGCATTGACGTCAGGGATCGAGACGCCTGCTGCCGGGCTTTCAGCTGCGGGGAGGCGTCGAGCCTGGGACAAAGAAACGGTGAGCGCGAAGGGGGCTCCCAGCATAGCCTGTACGAAATCACGACGGTTCCACTGCACGGTAGTGTCCTTTCAAGTGAAGCCTGGAAGGGGGCTGACGGAGACTGCGCACTCTCGCCTTCGTCGATGATACCACCGCTAAAAAACAATTATCAAGCGGGAATGGCGATCTCAAGCCAGAATGTCTTGCACAACGTGACCATGCACGTCCGTCAGACGGCGATCGATGCCGGCGGTGCGGAAGGTGAGGCGGGTGTGGTCAATGCCCAGCAGATGCAGGATGGTCGCGTGCAGGTCGTAGCAGTAGGTTTTGTTTTCGGCGGTCTGGTAAGCGAGATCGTCACTTTTCCCGTAACTGGTACCCGCTTTGACGCCGGCACCGCCGAGCCAGGTGACGAAGGTCCCCCGGTTATGATCGCGGCCTTCGCTCCCCTGCGCAAAGGGCGTGCGTCCGAATTCGGTAGTCCAGATGACAAGGGTATCTTCCAACAGGCCGCGAGCTTTGAGATCGCGAAACAGCGCGGCGATCGGCTGGTCGGCACTGCGGGCGATGGCGGGGAGCTCGGTTTTAATGTTCCCATGATTGTCCCAGTTATTGACGGCGCCTTGAGGGCCACTCCAGACCTGAACAAAGCGGGTTCCGCGTTCCAGCAGACGGCGGGCGAGCAGTGCCCGTCTACCGAAATCTTCTGTTTCTTTCTGGTCCAGACCGTAGGCGGCGTGGGTCTCTTTGGTTTCACGGGAGAGATCAAAGGCTTCCGGGGCACTGAGCTGCATCTTCGCCGCCAGTTCCCCCGCTGCGATGCGGGCTTCGAGCCGGGAATCATCGGGACGCGTGGTCGCGTGTTGACGATTGAACTGCTGCAGCAGCGCGAAGGTGGCTTTGTCAGCTTTTCCCTGTGCGAACTGGTATTGCGAATCAGCGAAGAGATCGGGAATGGGTGTTTTACTGGTGGCGTTGACCAGCGTGCCCTGGTGTTTTGCGGGGAGGAATCCGCAGCTGAAGTTTCCCTTTTGATTGTAAGGCAGGCCACGCGTATCGGGAAGGACGACGAACGTGGGCAGATTGTCGGCCAGGTTCCCCAGCGCGTAGGAGATCCAGGCGCCCAGACAGGGAAAGCCGGGAAGCATGAAACCGGTATTCATCATGTAGCTGGCCGGACCGTGGACGTTGGTTTTGGTAGTCATTGCCATCAGAAAGGCGAGGTCATCGACAATCTGTGCCTGATGTGGAAAGACCGAGCTGACCCACTGTCCGCATTCGCCATGCTGCTTGAATTCAAAGGGGCTCTGCATCACGGCACCGACGGCTCCGGTGAAGCCTTCCGGTTTCTCTTTGGGGCCCAGTTTCTGGCCATGCAGTCGTTTGAGTTCTGGCTTATAGTCGAACGTGTCCATCGGGCTGGCGCCGCCGTTCATGAAGAGTTGAACAACGCGTTTCGCTTTGGCCGGATGGTGCAGGCCGCCATTCGAGTCTGGCGTGGAGGCTGCCTGCAGATCCTGTCCCAGCCACCAGGTGAGCGCAGCGGCTCCGAAGCTCCCGCCCGAGCGGGTCAGCAGTTCGCGTCTGGAGAGAGGTAGTTCCAGCATGGTTCACTCCACAAAGAGAAATTCGTTACTGTTCAACATCAGTCGGGCAACGGACTCCAGTCCATGCGTTTCCGCTAGCGCGGTTAACTGGTGTTGTTCGTCAGACGTGGGTTCACGCAACCAGGTCCAGCGTGCGATCTGCCTGACCTGGTCTGATATCACAGGTTTTGAGTTACGGGCACGCTCGGCCAGTTTCCGGGCATGATGGAGGACGAAGCGATTATTCCATAAGACAAGCGACTGTAGCGGCGAAGCAGAAAAGCCGCGCACGGGTGAGAGCAGCCCCAAGTCGGGGAAGTCGAGGGCATCCATCAACGGATCGGGAATGCCCCGCCAGACGACGCGATAGATGCTCCGCCGGTACGCACCGGGGCTGTCTAGATCGAAAAGATCGTAGTGCAGTACGGGAGTCGCCTGGGGACCGGGAGTCTGGGTGAAGTTCTGTATCCCCGGGCCGCCCATGGTGAGGTCGAGAGTGCCATTGACGCGGAGGACGGCATCGCGATAACTGTCCGCATCGAGACGCTGCCGAGTCCAGCGGGCGAGGAGGCGATTCTCAGGATCGATCTTTGACAATTCGGAACGAAACGCAGAGGACTGCTGATAGGTCTGGCTGTTACAGATCAGTCGATGCAGGTGCTTCAGGGAGCCGTTGTGATCGCGAAGTTCGCAGGCAAGCCAGTCGAGCAGTTCGGGATGGGAGGGAGTGCCCCCCATGCGACCGAAATCATTGGGAGTGTCGCAGAGACCTTGTCCGAAATGATAGTGCCAGATGCGGTTGGCGATACTCCGCCAGGTTAAGGGATTCTGTGGATCGGTCAGCCAGTCCGCCAGGGCTGCACGCCGGGCGGATTCGGCATGTGGATCGGGCAGATCGAAACGGGCTGGCAGTGAGGGGAGAACCGAGATTGCGCCCGGCGCGACAACGCCGCGGGGCTTTTCCAGATTGCCCCGGGTCAGCAGTCGGATTTCGCGGGGCTGAGTGAATTTTACCATACCCCGTTCGTTGGCCGCTTCGGCGGCAGCGGCGTAGACTTTCGCCTGCTGTGGTAGTTGAGCCAGTTCCTGTTCGGCCCGGTACCTGAGGATGACGGCTGCTAACGCGGTCTGTTGCTCAGGGGGGCGGTCTTTCGCGGAAATCTTGAGAGCGGCGGCGGCAGCTTCCGGGAGGGCAATCACATTTAACTGATCGGCATCGGTGGCACTCAGTTTGAAACGGCCGATGAGATGCGCACCGCCATGCACCTGTTTGAGTGAGACGACCAGTCGGGAGCCCGGTTTCAGAGTCAGAGGAGACTGCAACTCGAAGACGGCATAATGTCCCACCCCCACTTTGGGATAGATACCCCAGGCGGTTTTAGGATTGCCATCCAGAGCGTGCTGAATCGTCCAGCCTGCCTGATCGAAGTCGGCTGTGGCCCGACTGATGGCGAGCTTCTGGCCCGCCTGAGCATCCGGCGGGAATACGCGGATTTCCACTTCGTTGAGATGCAGATTCCCGTTATGGGCGCGGCCCGGTCCCTGATGGGGAAGCGAGGGATCGGTCAGCAGATCCAGACGTACTGCGGTCATCGTTTTCAGTTCTGGCTGGACGGTCACCAAAATGGATTCCTGTTCGGGCGCCGGGCCACTGGCCAGAATCGAGTTATCCGGCTGTCGCTTGAGGTCGGCTCCTCCGTTGGAAACGAAGGTTTCTGGCGGAAGAACCTGCCATTGGGGTTCGGGGCCACGCTGTTGCTCCCACGCGGCGACCAGTTGCGTATATTCCGGTTGCAACAGGATCGAAGCATTATTCTCAAGGGCAGCCTGCCGGAGTGCTTCCCATTTTTTTCGTTGGGCCGCGACTGCGGAGTCTGCATCAAAGCTGACGTCCCCCTTTCCAATACCGGCGAAGACGGCCTGCAGGGCGAAGTAATCAGACTGGGTAATGGGATCGAACTTGTGCGTATGACAGCGGGCACAGTTGGCGGTCGTACTGACGAATGCTCCCATGGTCTGCGTGACCAGGTCGTCCCGGTCAAGATATTCAAATGATTTGGGGGCAGTGGCCGCGGCACTCTGATCGTAGGGACCGGCTCCCAGAAAACCTAACGCGACGGTGAGTTCAGTCTCTTCAGGATAAAAGTAATCTGCGGCCAGTTGTTCCCGGATGAAGCGGGTCCAGGAGATGTCCCGGTTCAGGCGGTCGATGACATAATCCCTAAAGCGCCAGGCATGAGGGCGAAAGACATCGTGCTCGAAGCCGTGCGAATCGGCGAAGTGGATTGTGTCCAGCCAGTGGCGGGCCCAGCGTTCTCCGTAACGGGGTGAGGCAAGCAGTTGATCGACGAGTCGAGCCCAGGCATCCGGACGCAGGTCGTTGACAAAGGACTCCAGTTCTGCGGGAGTGGGATGCAGGCCATGGAGATCGTACATCAATCTGCGGAGCAGAGTGCGTCGATCGGCCTGGAGAGCGGGTTTGAGTTGCTGCTTAACTAAACGCTCCTGAATGAAGGCATCGATGGGATTTAAATGTCCTGCACCGGGGACCGTGGGACGGGTCAGTGGTTTGAGAGACCACCAGTCGAGTGCCTGGCTGGTGTCGGCCTGTGGTTGACTGATGCGCGGATCGGGGGCTCCCTGTTCAACCCATTTTGTGAGAATCGCGATCTGCTGGTCGGACAGTTTTTCATCGGGCATTTTCAGATCGGGGTCGGTGTGGCGAATCGCCTTGATCAGCAGACTCTGTGCCGGCTGGCCAGGAACGATAGCTGCCCCGCGCGATCCGCCTGTCTTCCAGCCACTCTGCCAGTCGAGGGTTAGCTCCCCTTCCATCACCCCCGCTGAGTGGGAATGACAGTCATAACAGTGCGTTTTCAGAATCGGTTCGACAGACTCGCGGAAAAACTGATCGCCGTCAGCCGGGAGTGTTTGATGAGAACAGAGCAGGATCAACAGTAGACCTGTGAGTCGAATTCCATTCATGGCTGCAGGCCTCCGCTGATCTGTGCGGCACTGTCGATGACCTGAGCTCCCATGCTGGCAAACATACTTTTGGGCAGGCGTTTCGCTGGAGCAGAGACCCAGAGGACGGCGATCAGCTTTGCTTCTGGACCGGTCACGGGAGCGGCGACACAGTGAATGCCTTCGTCTGCCTCTGCATGGTCGGTGGCATAACCGCGGTTCAAGACCTTCGTGCATTCAGTTTGTAAGGCTGCGGGTTTGGTCAGGGTGCGAGGGGTATCAGCGGTGAGCGGAATCCGGTTCAAAGTCGCTGCCCGCTCGCGGGGTGACTGATTCGCCAGCAGTACTTTGCCGGGTGCGTTATTATGCAGGGGAAAGCGGAGACCGATATCGACGGCGATGCGGAGTGGGTGCAGACCGCTGACCTGTTCGATAATGACGCCTTCATCGCCGACCTGAATTCCCAGCTGAACGGTTTCCCGTGTGAGATCGCGGAGCTCACGCATTAGCGGGAGAGCGACCTCCACCAGACTGACATCGCCGGCTTGAGGCAAGCCCAGAGAAAGCAGACGGGGAGAGAGTCGGAATTTTTTGGTAAGTGGATCGCGTTCGAGATAGTTGCGATCCGTCAGCGTGTGGGTAATGCGAAACACCGCGTTTTTATTCAGCGACAAGCGTGATGCCAGCTCGCTGATCCCCAGTCCGTCGGGTTCCTGGTTCAGCAGTTCCAGGATATCGAGTCCCCGTTCCAGGGCGGGAACACTCGTGGCAGCAGTACTCATTTTCGGCCCTCGGTTAACAGCAGCCCATCGTTACATATACATAACGCGTTCTATCAGAGTAATTCAGATTGATTTGGAAATCAAACTAAATATTTCTTTTCCCTGCTTTACTGCTGGAGTGACCTGGAGAATCGATTCTTAAAAGCCTGTTTTAAAGCAGATAAATTGATCAATTTAGTGAATATCAACGACGCCAAATGTGTTGAAATATTTATCAGTGAAGTGATTTGAGATGAGATTGCACCTCGGCGCAATTCTGTTGCCTGGTTTTTCATTTCAACGAAATGGCGTCTCTTTTCTGTGCAGTTTCGTTACCTGAGTTTGCATTTGATTCACGATGAAGTTTTTCAAATGGGGTTTAAACTTTACCCAGAGTCAAATCAATAAGACTTCTCACTTGAATTTGATTTCAGACAACGAACCTTGTCCAAGGAGCACTTCATGCATCACTTTCTGATTGAAAAGCTGTCTGAAAAGATCCCGATTGTCCGTAACGAACTCTGGAGTGTGTATGTGGATCAGAAGCCACGCTTCACCGGCACACTTCAGGAATGTTGTCAATGGGTCGCAGCGACACAAAGCCAGCCACGCGGTATTCTGAACTCACTGTTCAGCAGCAGTTGAAGAACTGAAAACGTTTATCCCATCAGTAACCCTGCACTTCATCAGACCGGGCCTGCAGTAAGACTGATTTTATCTCGGAAATAAAATCTGCACTTCAGCAACGAAACTTCAAGAAAACTGGCCGGAAAGGGGTATTCTGACATGTATCAGAAAACACTTCGTTTTAATCAGCAGACACCAGAGCATTTACCCATTGAGCTTGTCGCATTGGGAGACAAGCTGCGGGCGATCAAGCATCCCGAACAGCAGAACCTGCTCGAGAGTTATCATAAAGTCGTGAACTATTCCCGACAACGGGTCAAGATTGTCAACCTGATGTCGGATACTCTGGCCCAGTTGAGGCTGGATGTGAAATATCTGCTCTTCGATCTGGAGGTCACACAGTCGGAACGGGATTCCGCGATCGCCCAGTTGAAGGAGCTGCAGTAACAGTAGGAAGGATTTTTTCAGACTATCCTCTCGTCTCATAAATCCTGTTCAGGAACTTCAGGCTGATGTCAGGTCGCCCGTTAATCAGGATCACAGGCATTGATATGCTTTTCTGTTCTGGGGAGGTTTACCACTGCCCTGTGAGATCAGTATCAAACCATAAGTATCTAAATACTTCTACTACTTTGGTTTGGACAACGCATCAACCCATCAACATGCGACTGGACACAAATATCGTACAGTCGTCAAAGGTGGACTGAATCGGTTGCAGAAAATGAAAGTTAATTCAATTCTCTGCTCGAAAACCGGATTGTAGCGAGAAAGATGGTAGAATTGTTTCGTGTATGTGAATCATGATGTCTGGTGCAGGTGTTAAGATGTATGCCAAAGACGAATTGTTGAATTCAGACAATGACCGGCGACAACTTGCCCCGACTGTAACTTTGGATCTGTGCGTTTTTTCCCAGGGTTATCGTCAACTCACCTTTACCGGAGATCAGATTCAACTGAGCTCTCTGTCCCAGAACTCCATCAAGGTTGTCGATTGTCTGCAGAAACTGCAGTTGATATTGAAACCTTCTCTCATTCTCAAGCTCAGTAACATGATTCTATCCAGATGCGGCGCCCTGGTTTCATTTTCAGAGACCAGCCGGAAACAAAAGGAACAGGGCCAGCAAAGATTGATCACGTTATGAACTATTTCACTGAGAAACCAGACCAGTTGTCTCTGTCAGACCGGGATCGTTCTGATTTCAGTCTGAAAGCGCGACAGGTGTGTCTCATTCATCTCGGAAATGAATGCGGTGAATGTTCGAGTATGAGAGTAAGAGAGTACACGAGACATGAAACACCAGTTAGATTTACCAACCGATTATGAGCCTCGCGTCTTCGTGGTCGATGACGACGAATCCGTGAGCGCCTCCATAGCCGAGCTCATCGGCAGCATGGGCTTCAGAGCGACTACTTACACTTCCGCTGAAGAATTTCTGGCAGATACTGATAATCGCATTTGTGGTTGTGTCATTGCGGATCTGCGATTGATGGGCTGTAACGCCATCGAGATGCTGCGAAAAATGAAAGCAGCCGGCTATGAAATTCCGCTCATCATTCTTTCCGCCTTTGTGGATGTGACGACAACCGTTTCAGCCATGTCGGAGGGAGCCTTGACGGTTCTCGAAAAACCGTACGCCGAACAGGAACTCTGGGACCAGGTCATTGCTGCGATCCTGCTGGACTCGGAGCAACGGTTTGCCCGGCGCTGGCTGATGGAGTATCACGAGAAAGAGCATCGACTGACCGAGGGGGAAACCGAAGTCATGCGAATGCTGTTGAAGGGACTTTCCAACAAAACCATCAGTCACCAGTTGGATCTGTCTGCGCGGACGGTGGTCATGCGGAGAAAGGCCATCCTTAATAAACTGGAAGTGGATAATGTGATTGATCTGGCCAAGCTGATCACCAAGGCACAGATCATCGAACAGCACCTGACGACGGATAATGTCGTCTCAGAAATCAAATGCCAGCTGCAGGAGTAGCGTCAGACGCGAGAACAGAGCACCACTCCTGCCGCTGACGGCCTGCTTCCTAGTCGTCAGTTTCAGGTTCTTCCTCTTCCTTAATCTTGGGAGCAAACCAGGGATAGATTGCCGGTACCACCATGGATGTCAACAGGGTAGAGGTAATCAGACCTCCAATCACCACACTGGCCAGCGGACGCTGCATTTCGGCTCCATCACTGGTCGAGAGCGCCATCGGCAGAAAGCCGAGACTGGCTACCAGCGCCGTCATCAGAACGGGACGCAATCGTGCCATCGCAGCCTGAAAGGTCGCATCCTGCATCGGTACCCGCTGTTTGAGACGCAGATTTTCAGCCGCGGAGACCCATACCAGACCGTTCAATACCGCCACACCAAACAGCGCGATGAACCCGACCCCGGCAGAGATACTGAAGGGCATCTCACGTAATGCGAGCGCGTAAATTCCGCCGGAAGCTGCCATGGGAACCGCGAGAAAGATTAACAGCGCCAGTCGAACAGAACGAAACGTCGTATGCAGCAACAGGAAAATCAGCATCAGGACGATGGGGGTAATGATCACCAGACGCTTACTGGCTGACTGCAGATTTTCAAAATCGCCTCCCCAGCGAATCTCGTATCCATCGGGAAGTTGAACCTGCGTTTCCACTGCATGCTGGGCATTAGCGACGAAACTGGCCACGTCCACCCCTCTGACATTTGCCTGGATGAAGGTACGTCTGCGGTTGGATTCGTGTTCGACCGTGGGTGGAGTCTCTTCAAAAGTGATGTCTGCCAGCTCACGCAACGGAACCGGCTTTCCAGTACCATCGGCGACAGGAATCTGTTCCAGCAGGCTCACCTGTTCCCGCCACTTTTGAGGAATGCGGACGATAATCGGGAACCGGGCACGTCCTTCGAAGATCAAACCGATCGGATGACCTCCCAGTGAGGAGACGACGTCCATGACATCCCGGGCATCCATCCCGTAACGTGCGAGCACATCCCAGCGAGGCTGGATGCTGATCGTGGGCAGGCTGGACTGGATATCGGCTTTGACATCCACGGCCCCGGGAACTTTTTTCAGAACCCGTTCAATTTCCTTGCCTTTACTACTGAGTACGTCCAGTTCATCTCCATAGAGCAGGACCGCGACGTCAGCCTTAACACCTGCCACGAGTTCGTCCACGCGCATTTCGATCGGCTGGGTAAATCCAAATGCCACGCCAGGTACTTGAGAATTCAGCGCATCCGACATCTCTTCGATCAGTTCATCGCGAGTTTTCGGTTCGGGCCAGTCCAGTGGAGACTTGAGAATCACCCAGACGTCGGTCTGGTGGACCCCCATCACATCGTTGGCAATTTCGGGACGACCGGTTTTACAGAAGACCGTTTTGACTTCAGGGAATTTGACCAGCACCTTCTCGATCTGAGTCGACATCTCGATGGAGCCTTCAATGGTGGCACTGGGGAGCCGAACGGCTTCGACCAGCAGGTCCCCTTCTTCGAGGCGAGGCATGAACTCCGCTCCCAGATTCCAGCCCACGGGCAGACTGACCAGAAAGACCAGCAGTGCGATCGCCACGGTAAGGATGGGGCGACGAATCGTCCAGCTGACCATGGGGCGATAGATCCATTTCACCCAGCGGATGAGCCAGATTTCTTTTTCGGACATTTTCTTCGGCAGTGCCAGTGAAGCGAGAGCCGGCATCAAAGTCAGCGAGAGTACCAGTGATCCCGCCAGGGCAAACAACACCGTCAGAGCCATGGGGCGGAACAGTTTTCCCTCCGTTCCCTGCAGGGCGAGAATCGGCAGATAGACGACGGCAATGATCAGCTCACCAAACATGGTCGGTTTCCGCACTTCGATGGCGGCATCTCGAATGACTTCCCGGAAGGGTTTGCCCGACTGATTCATCGAGAGACGGCGAATACAGTTTTCGACCATGATCACGGAACTGTCGACGATCAGACCAAAGTCGATCGCCCCCAGACTCATCAGGCTGGCGGTAATGCCTGTCGCTGCCATCAGGTTGGTTGCGAACAGCATCGACAGAGGAATCGCCAGTGCCACGATCACACCAGCCCGGAAGCTGCCCAGCATGAACAGCAGAACCACGATCACGAGGATGCCCCCCTCAATGAGGTTCGTGAGCACGGTTTTCAAAGTGCGACTGATCAGAGCAGATCGGTCGTAGGTAATTTCCAGAGTGACTCCTTTAGGCAGACTTTTTTCAATGTCTTCCAGGCGTGCCTTGGAGGCGGTAACGACCTCGCGCGAGTTCTCACCGATCAACATCATCACCAGCCCGGTCACCGCTTCTCCCCGTCCATCGCGGGTAACGGCCCCCTGGCGGGTCATCGGAGCAATTTTGACGTCGGCGATATCACGCACCAGAATCGGCGTGCTGTTGGGATCGTGTTTGACGACCAGGTTTTCAATGTCTTTTTCATTCTTCAGCAGAGCCTGCCCCCGGATGAATCGCTGTTCGTGATTGTGCACCACGTAACCGCCGCCGGCAATCATGTTGTTATTTTCCAGCCGCTGAAAAAGCTGGGCCATGGAAATTCCATAGCTGTTCAATCGGTCGGGGTTGGGCTGGACTTCAAAGGTCTTGTAGTACCCGCCGTGGGTGTTGATTTCAGTCACCCCCTGCACTTCGCGCATACGGGGTGCGATTTCCCATTCCAGCAGGGTGCGGAGTTGCATAGGCGTGTAATCTGCACCGCGAACTTCAAACTGCAGAATCTCGCCGAGGGCCGTTGTGAGCGGGCCCAGTAAGGGAGTGCCGTAGCCTGGTGGAATATCGGCAGCAGCGATCGCGATGCGCTCAGTCACCAGTTGCCGGGCCCAGTAAATGTCAGTCCCTTCTTCGAAGACGATCGTGACGACGGAAATGCCGAATTTGGATACGCTGCGTACCTCTTCGACAGCGGGCAAGCCCCCCATGGCGATTTCGACCGGATAAGTCACATAGCGTTCGACTTCCACCGGTGACAGAAAACCGGCATCGGTGACGACCTGCACCTGCACGTTGGTCATGTCGGGAACAGCGTCGATAGGTAAGTGGATTGCGGAATAAATCCCTCCGGCTGCCATCAGTAAGGTCAGCACGAGAATGATAAACCGGTTCTCCAGCGAAAATTCAATCAGGCGGGACAGCATTCAGAAACTCCCTCAACGAAAAACAGAGATGGTGGATGAAAGCGTGATGAGCGACGGAGCGTTATTCTTCCCGTTCCAGCAGTAGTTCGGACTTGAGGGTAAACGCCCCCTCATCCACAACCTGCTCACCTTCCGTAAGACCATTCTGAACTTCCACCCAGTCTTCCGTTTTCAAGCCTGACTGAATATCAACACGTCGAAATGAACGATCGGATGTTTTGACGAAGACAAATTCCTGCTGCGCGTCATCCAGAACTGCCCGCGCCGGGACCGTAATCACATCGGACTTCTGCTTGCCGGGAATCAGAACCTGGACGAACATTCCGGGACGCAGTTTGCCATCCGGATTTTTGATCTCTGCAATCAACGGCACCGAATTGGTCACCGGTGAAACCGAACGTCCCAGGTAGTACAGTCGCGCCGGGAATATCTCATCGGGAAACGAATTGACTTTCACCTGCAGTTCCTGGCTGCCCGTCAGTGAAATCGCTGCCCAGTCCGATTCACGGATATCGGCGGCCACCCAGAGCGTGTCGGTCTGCGCCAGTGTGAACAGTACATCGGACCGATTGACGCGTTCGGACCTGCTGAAAGTACGGTCTTCAATGGTTCCACTGAAAGGGGCGATGACTTCCAGCCGGGAGAGTTTCTCCGCAGCCTTGAGCTCTTTACTGCCGGGATCGACGGACGATCCCATCAGGGCTTCCAGGTTCTGACGACTGATGGTCATGCGATGTTCTGCATCATTGACGCGTGCCTGTTCTCGATCGCGTTCCAGTTTGACATCGTAGATCGACTGTTCGCACAGGGATTTCAGATCGGCCCGTGCATCCTGCATTTCAGTTTCGCGCCGCTTCAATGACTGCAGAGAAATTGCTCCCGATTTCGCCAGGGGTGCGGATTTTGAATTGATCATTTCAGCCAGCAGATAGCGTGAATATGCGGGGAGCAGTTGGGACCGGTAGTCTCCCAGTTTCTCGTTCGCGAACTCTTTTTCGATCTCCGGCATCGGCTGCTTACTGAGTAGAGCATCGACCAGTTTCTGTACATTGCTCTGGATTTCATTTTTCCAGCCGAACTGTTTCTGGGCCAGTTCGTACTCAGCTGTCCGCTGCAACAGGTCGGCGCGCGCGGTTCCGATCTCGGGACTGTTCAGGACTGCCAGCACCTGACCTTCCTTGACCTCATCTCCCGTTTTCACACGAACTTCCACCAGCACACCATCAGCGGGTGCTTTGACTGAGACATGTTTGCGGTCGTCATACTGCAACCGCCCGGGAACCATGCGAATCTGACTCAGTGGCTGTCGTTTCACAGGGGCCACCGTCAGTTGAATGTTTTTCATTTTCTCTTCAGAGAGGGCCACTTCCGAGGGCGCATCTTCGTTTGCAGTTTCGACTGCAGAACCGGTATCAGGAGCAGCTGTTTCTGCCACTGTGTTCGACTGATTTTGTTTCCAGTATATTCCGATTCCGACGAGCAGAATCAGAATGACCATGATGGTAATAACTCGCGATTTCATAAAAGTGTCTCCCGAATCGGCGGAAATGAGAGAGAATCATGCGCAGCGCAGTTTCATACTGCATTCAACTGTGCATAACCCTGAGCGCAAAACGAAACTCGTTCACACAGGGAGCACAAACTCAGCAGCGCGAAACGCAGGTCAGGTCGCGAGGAGATCCCGTAAAGCAGGCCTGGGAGACAGGGGGACCATATTGCTGGTCGCCAGTCCCGGCAGGGATCATCCGGAAAAAGCAGGAGTTAGCGGAAAAGGCAGCACAAATGAGGAATTGTTCGACAGGACTCAGTGTCCCCGTTTTCCCGGCAGAAGATGTGCTGGCGGTTTCGATGAGAATCAGCTGATTCTGCTGCGAGGGCAGGTTCTGTTTCAGCGGGTCTTCGCTTTGTTCTCTGCCCAGATAAACGAAGTGTAGATGCCAGCCTGCTTCGGGAGCTTCAATACCATCGTGAAACTGATTCAGGTGAGCCGGCAGTTGTGCGCTGCTGTTCTCCGCGGCGGCATAAGCTTCGTGATTGTGAAACCAGGGGAATGGCAAATTCCACAACGACAGCAGCAGGCAGGCACGGATCATAACACGTGCTGTCCAATGCAGTTGTGATTCATATTCGATGAATGTGGAATGAATTTGCACAGGTCGGAGCCCACTCAGGTAATCAAGTATGAACAGGTCTTCAGGCGGGAAATTGTTCATAAACAATTCTAGAAGTATTATTTACCCCTACGTGTGAAAGTGTCAAGGACTTATTCCTGGAGACTTCCCAAGTTCTTTAACTCGACATCAGGTCTCAGATAGAGCTGAGATTATATCTCGCCGGTCTGTAGTTAAACGTTTCTGTATGTGGTCTCTGACCAGACTCGGTGCCCTCAGGCATACTTGACGGTCTTATCCAGATGCGCATTCCTGTCCAGACTACCGGATCACACCTTGCCCTAGTCCCCTCTCAGTTACTAAACTGTGCCGCGAAAGCTCAATCTCTGACTGGGATTGAAACTCCTCAGCTAATTCGAATTGATTCAAAAAAGAAAATAGCCGTCTCATGTTCTGTCGTTCTCGTTTGCGGACATCCTGCCTGCCTGTTGCCATCGTTCTGTTAGCGCTGACTGGATTTATCTCCAGTTCCTACTCCCAGGTGCCCAAGAAACCGGCTCCTGCCAATGGTAGCGATTCAACGACCACAACTGAAGAACCTCAGATCACCAGTGAGTCGATTCAGAAACGGATCGACCAGATCAAAAACATCAAAGATCTGACAGAGGACAACCAGAAAAAAGCCGGAGAGTTCTACAGCCAGGCACTGGCCAACCTTAAAAAGGCAGAAGACCTTAAGGTGGCTACCGGTCGTTATGCCGAAGATGCTAAAAATGCGATGCAGCGGCTGAATCAGGTTAAGCAGGAAATTGAAAACCTCAATAAAGAACCTGCGCCCTCGTTCAACCATATACAGGATCTACCCAAGTTGCAACAAATGCTGGTTCAAGAGGAGGCGAATCTGGAGCAGTTCAAACAGCAACAGGCCAACTGGGATGAACAGATCACCGGACGGGTAAATCGGCAGAAAGAGATCCTGACCCGCATCGCCGAGATTGATAACAAAATCAGCGACCTTGATAAACAGTTGGCACTCCCCGCTCCGGCTGATGAACCGGCTATCGTCACCGACGCCCGTAAAACTGAGCTGAAAACCCGCATCAGCCTGCTGAAAACTGAAAAGCCGGCACTGAGAGCCGAGCAGTCTTCGTACGAGGCTGAGGAGGCCGTCGGTTATCCCCGCGTGAGGCAGGACTTTCTGAAACTACAGACTCAGAAGAAATCTGAAGAGGTAGAGGCCCTCAAGAAACAGATTGCCAAACGCCGCAACATCGAATCGGAAATGCGGGTACAGGAAGCCCGGGATGAAGTCTTCGCGACCAATCCGTTGCTGCAACCCCTGGCCGAAAAAAACCAGCAATACGCCGAAGACATTCAAGCCCTGAACCACAAAATTCAATCGGTCGATCAGAAGTATTCCCAGACCAGTAAAATACTGGATGAGCTCAAAAAGCAGTTTACCCAGACCAAAGAAAAAGAGACCTCCATCGGTCTGACCGGACCGATTGGGTTACTCCTGCGAAACCAGCAGTCTTCCCTGCCCGATATAGAGACGCGAAAGCTGAGCATCGAGAAACGCGCCAAAGAAATCGACGAAGTTCACCTGCGGCTGTTTGAGCTGGATGATGAATGGTCAGAATTCCCCTCTGCTGAAACCGTCACAGACAACATTATCAAGGACAGCAAGCGAAAGCTGTCTGATATCGAAAAAGCAAATCTCAAGAGCATTGTCGAAGAGACACTGGCCAAACAGAAAGAGTACCTGGATACGCTGATCCGCAGTAACAACGCGTATTTCAACAAACTGATGGACCTCGACGTTGCAGAAACGCAACTGGTCAAGCAGACGGAAGAATATGCCGACTACATTCAGGAACGGGTCTTCTGGATCAAAAGTTCGCCTCCGATCTCGTTTGCCGAAGCGAAGCAGATTCCGAACTCCCTGAGCTGGTTACTTTCTCCAACACACTGGAAGCAGTTACTCGAAGCCATCCAGCAGGATATCATCACCAATCCCATCATCTATGCGACCGGGATTTTCTGTTTTATCAGTTTGCTCTACCTCGCGTACAATGTGCGTCAACAGTTGCGGATCATCAACAAGGAAATTATTCGCAGTAGTTTTCGCAAATTTGGAATCACCGCGCGCGTTGCCTTTCTGACGATGTTCATCGCGATCGTCTGGCCGGGATTCATCTGGTTTTTCGCCTGGCGTCTGGGAAGTGGCCTCGAGACGCCCCCTTTTGTCAAAGCCGTCGATTACAGTTTGAAGCAAGTCGCCTGGCTGCTGTTTTTCTGGGAATTGATCCGCCAGATCTGTCGTCCCCTGGGTCTTGGGGAATCACACTTTGGCTGGTATAAGCAGACCGTGCTCTATGTCAGGAAAAATATTCGCTGGGTGATTCCCATCTCTGTTCCGCTCCTGTTTGTGACGCTGGTCCTGCATGGCAAAGAAGTCGATCGCACCCAGGATCTGCTGGAGCGGCTGTTCTTCGTCGCATTACTGGTAACGTATACGATCTTTGCCCGCCGGGTATTCCATCCCCGCTCCGGTCTCTTCCAGTCGATTATGAACTACAATCAGGAAGTCTGGTACGACCGACTAAAATATCTGGTCTATTTCCTGGCCCTGGCCGTTCCCTGCGGCCTGATCATTTTATCTCTGATCGGTTTCTATTTTACGGCGATGAGCCTGTTCCACCTGATCTTCCTGACGCTCTGGCTCTTCCTGGGCGTGATCCTGTTCCGTGCGATCCTGTTGCGCTGGATTCTGATCCATCATCGCCAGTTAAGTCATAAACTGAACCAGGAACGACTGGAAGCACTCCGTAAAGAGAATCAGGAATCGTCGACACCTGAGTCCAACATTGCCGGGATTACGACCGAAGAAGAAAACCCGGCTGACCTGACAAAGATCTCCGCCCAGATCAAACGACTGGTTAATGCGTGTATGCTGGTGATTCTGCTGCTGGGCGCCTTCGGGATCTGGGGGGACGTGATGCCCGCCTTCAATCGACTCGACTCGTTCAAGCTCTGGTCCACGCAGGTCCAGGTCGAAGAAGAAGTTGAAAACCCCGAAGGTGGCACAACAACAAAAGTTATAGACCGACTGGAACCGGTCACTTATCTCGATGTCGCCCTGGCACTGATTTATGCCCTGTTTGCCGTGATCGCCACCCGGAACATTCCAGGACTTTTGGAGTTCCTGGTGCTGCAAAGGCTCCCCCTGGACTCCTCCGTGAAATATGCGACGACCAGTCTGGCCCGTTACGTCGTGGCGCTCATCGGTATTTTTGTTGTCTTCAACGCACTTGGCCTGGGATGGTCGAAACTGCAATGGCTGGCGACCGCCCTGACCTTCGGTCTCGGTTTTGGCCTGCAGGAAATCTTCGCCAACTTTGTTTCGGGTTTGATTCTGCTGATCGAGCGGCCGATTCGAGTGGGTGATATTATCACCGTGGATGAGATCACGGGGATTGTTTCTCGAATCCGGATGCGGGCGACCACCATTACCAACTGGGACCGCAAGGAATACATCGTTCCCAACCGGGACTTCATTACCGGTAAACTCCTGAACTGGACGCTGACCGATTCGGTCAACCGTGTGACGATTACCGTCGGGGTCGCCTATGGAACCGACACGAATCGGGCCACCGATCTGGCAATGAAGATCCTGATGGATCATCCACAGGTCCTGGAGGATCCGGCTCCGAGTATCACCTTTGAATCATTCGGCGACAGTACGCTGAATCTGATCCTGAGAGCCTACCTGCCTGACCTTGATAACAGGCTGCTGGCGATTCACCAGATTCATACTGCCATCCACGAACAGTTCAATGCCGCCGACATTGAAATCGCCTTCCCACAACGGGACGTGCATCTGTTCTACGGTGATAAACCGGTGATGATTCCTCCGCCGGAACTGCCGGGACCCGAAACCACTGAGAACACGGAAACCAGTTGAGCGGTTTCAGACGTCTGACAATTCCCGAATAACGAAGTTCCCCTTAATGGTCGCGGCAACCTTGCCGTTGACCATTACCTGGGGGTTAAGTTCAATCCGGGCTCTGCCTTTCCGCTGCAGAGACGCCAGGAATGTTTCCCAGACGGGCTCCTCAGGGAACAGGCATGTCCCTTCAAAGTCGGCCTCGATGGGGCGCTGGAACTCGATTTCGCTTTTGTGAATCACGATTTTATATCTGCGTTCAGAACTATGTAGACGCAGATGGATCAGGGTCCAGCCGGCCAGGATTCCTAGACTGGCAATGCTGCCTCCAAAGGCGGTCTCCTGGTGATTCAGGTTCGGCTTCAACCGGGCCAGCAGCCGCAGGCGATCCGGTTCAGGAGGCATGACTTCCAGCTGCATGGCGCGGGTGATTGGAATATGCTCATGCAAATAAGCAGTCACTTCCTCAGCATCATAGTCAAGCATACTTCCTGTTCCTGATTAAACGTCACGTCAGTCAGGAACATGTTGACGCATCCTCTCCGAAAAGACAAGTGGCTGTAAATTCACATCGACTCTGGCGGAAGTGCAGATCCTTATTCCGGCATCGGCAGTGGTGGCAGAAATTCGGGTCCTTCCAGAGCCGGTGGCGGGGACTTCTGCTGCGGAGCGGGAAATACCGGTGCGGTCTTGCGAGCCGGCTTCCAGTCGGAATCGCGCTCTGGCTGACGAGGCTGGAGAGGTCGGGACCGCTGTGGTGTCCGGTTGGCAGGGAACTCAGGTTGCAGGTCTGAATTGGTTCCCGGCACCGGCGCCGGAAACGTCCGTTTCCCCGGCACCGAAACAGGAGGTGCATAATGAGCCTGTAACTGTCGAATTGAAAACTGCATCCCCTGTAAAGTTCCGTAAACTTCATTGAGACTCTGTTCCGGAATCATCTGGTAAGGAAATCCCTGACAGCGAAAACAGGGATCCGGGTACCCGTTACCGCCATAAAAGACATATCCGTTCGGTCCGGTCGGCTTGATTACCGGACTGGTCAAGACTGGTAACCGGGCCGATTTCAGCGTCTGCTCCAGATCCGTAACCAGCAGTTCCAGATCGACCAACGCCTGGTCCATCCCCTGGACGGGTGCCTTCAGGATGATCATCCGCTGAATGTCATCCGCCATCGCATGGATCTCACGTGCCTTCGAGTAGTACATGCGCTGTCCACGAATCCCCCGAAACCGATTGCGGATCTCCCTGCAGAGCTGAAACGAATCACGATTCAACTGGCTTCCCAACACTTCAGGCCCCGGCGACTGGGCATACAGGCCCCTCTCCTGCATGAACCACAGTCCCAGTAAGAGAACTATCAGGCCGAATTGTCTGGTGCGCTGAAACATCGTGATTCTCCTTCGATCAGATGCCAGAGAGTCTGATCCCCTGGCATACTCCTGCATCAATCAGTGTGCGTGCCTCAGGAAGGTCGCAAACCATGTTCCAGAATGAGCTGAGAAGCTTCAGAACTGCAGTAACTCTTGAATTATCAGGGTTTTAATCATACCCGTTTCTTTGAGAGCCCATCACAGCCGCTACCAGAGGACGACAGAGTGGTGCGGTTTCGATGACAATCGCCACAAATTGATTCAGACGGCTGGCTGCGCGATTGATAAAATGGCTCTGCGCAGACACAATCAGTGCTGTAAATCAATAACTCATAACTCTTTTAGCGTTTTCATACTGAATCGACGGTAATCTCATGGCTCTCACAACTCGTACCTTCGGTCCTCTCAGCTGCCAGATCTATGATCAGCTTCCCGCTGAGACGAAACCTCAAATCATCGTGGTCGTCTCACACGGATTTGGTGCCCCCGGTGACGACCTGGTTCCTTTAGGTCCGGAAATTCTTCGACAGAATGCGGCGCTCGCGGACAAAGTTCAATTCGTCTTTCCCGCAGCCCCCCTCTCTCTGATTGAGATGGGAATTCCCGGTGGACGTGCCTGGTGGATGCTGGATGTCGCCGCTCTGAATGAAGCAATCGCAACCGGGAAAATCCGAGATCAGCGCGGTCAGACTCCGGATGGACTGCTGGAAGCGGGTCAACAGTATCGTGCGATGCTCGATGCACTGCTGCAGGAAACAGGCGTCCCTCTGTCTCAGTGCGTGCTTGCCGGGTTTTCACAAGGTTCGATGGTATCCACAGAAGTGGCTCTGCAGCTGCCTGAGCCCCCAGCCGCACTGGCGATCTGGTCAGGCACCCTGCTTTGTGAAGAACGCTGGGGTGCTCTGGCGGATCAATCAGCCCGGTTTCCCGTTCAGCAGAGTCATGGCACCCAGGACCCGATTCTGCCTTTCGATGGGGCGATCTGGCTGAAAGAGATGCTGGAACAGCGGGACTATGCGGTCGATTTCACGGAATTCGTGGGTCCGCACACCATCCCACAGCCCGCACTGGACAAATTCGGCAGTCTGCTTGCTGATCTGACGAGCAGTCTTTGAGTGAAGAACAGGTTAATCCTCGGAAACCCTTTATTTGTCAAGGCCTTGTATTGAGACTGATCTCCACTCAGGACATAATAACAACAGCGAATTCACGTGATACATTCCAATTGACTTTTGAGTTCTTCAGACGACTCAAATCCATTACCAGAACTGTTTTCGGGCCTCTGTCCCGGTTTCCGGGGACAGAATTAAGATAGCATGAAATCACCTCTCGTATTCCGAACCTCACTCATTTCCATGCTGCTGTTACTGCTGTTCTGGGCACAGCCTTCCCTGTTGCCTGCAGCAGAACAGTCTGGTGCTGTTGAAGTCGAGCAGGTCCAGGTCGGTTTTGGCGGCATCTACAAGGTGGGACGCTGGGTTCCCGTGACGCTCAAAGTCGCGACGAAAGAAGCCACCAGTCTGCAATTCACGGTTACCGCCCTCTCCCCGGACGGAAACCCGACGGAAGTCCCCTCGCAGGTTTTTGAATGTCCGCAACCAGGTGAGTACCAGTTACGCTCCCTGTTCAAAGCTGGTCTGCTGGATTGCCCCTTACGGATCCGATTGAAAGAGCCCAAATCCCAGGCGGTCCTGCAGGAGTTCGCTTACTCACCCCGGTCTGCACAAAATCAGTTCGCAGGCATGGGAATCAAACAGTCAGTGGAGCTCTGGGCGACCATCGGTGAGGTAGCTGGATACAACACGATTTCTGAAACAGAACTGGAGACACTCGACCCGAATCTGGATCAGTACAGCGTTCAAATTTCCGATCAGGCACTCTTGCCCGAAGACGCCTACGGCTACGATACACTCGACACTCTGATTGTCGACAGCGACTACAGTGTGAGTGGGGTGAAAAACAGAGCGATTCGTGACTGGGTCGCCAGTGGCGGTCACCTGGTGATCTGCGTGGGCACTGACCAGGAGGCGTACCAGCAGAGTGATTTCGCCAAATGGATTCCGGTCAAGATTCTGGGAACCAGCCGCGTACGTGAACTGAGCAGCCTCGAACTGTACGCAACTGTCCGCTCGCGAATTCGCGGAGTCGCCACTGCTTCTCGCATTCAAATTGAATCTGGAGAAGTGCTGGCTACCTCGCTGGATGGCCCGCTGCTCGTCCGTGTTCCTTACGGACTGGGTGTGGTCACATTCCTGGCACTGGATCTGAATACCAGCCCGCTGTCCGGCTGGGACGGGTTGGAAAACCTCTGCCCCAAACTGGCACTCCGTGGAAATCAGGTCACCGCCACGCGCAGCAAAAATGCCGAGCTGGGCAAACGGATTTCGCAGACTGGTATTTCCGAACTGGAAACCCAGATGTTTCATTCACAGCAGAATTTCCTGGGTGTCAAACGTGCTTCACACTGGTGGGTCATGGGATTGATTCTGATCTACCTGCTGATCATTGGCCCCCTCGATTACCTCGTCGTACATCGGATCCTGAAGAAACCGCATATCACCTGGTTCACTTTTCCAACAATGGTACTGCTGGCTGCCGGCTGGGGTGTGTTGACCGCTCAACAGAACAACGGCTCCCAGTTGCATTCGACGCAATTGAATCTGACAGATTACGATGCCACCACCGGGCAACTCCGCGGGCGGTTTTACCTGAATCTCTACAGCCCGGAAACGCGGCGTTACCAGGTTCAGGTGATGTCTGAAATTCCCACAACCACAGTCCAGTCTGACAAGTTTCCGACACACCTCTGCTGGAATGGTCTGCCGGAAACCACGTTTGCCGGCATGTATCGCTCTGCCGAAGGAACGATTACGGGACCCACATATGAGTTCACTCCGGATTCCACCGAAATTAAAAATCTGCCTCTGCTGAAATGGGGCACCAAGAGTCTGCTGGGAGACTGGTCACAGCAGCAGCCAGAGCTGCTCACTTCGAATCTGACAGGGAACAGCCTGGGGCAACTCTCCGGTAATCTGACGCAGCATTTTTCCGGTCCTTTGAAAGACTGGGTGCTGGCGTATGGCAACCGAATCTACCTGCCACTCGTGAATCCGGAACAGCTGGAAGACTCATACATTCCTGCCGATCAGGTCTGGGACATCAACGGTCCGCTGGTCGAATCGCGTAACATTAAAGGTTATCTTACTGGCTCGGTTTCGCGACGGATCGCCGCCCGCGGCGCGAATGCAGGCAATGTTGTCACCGAGCAGACAGAATACGACGCCTTCTCCAAAAACGCCTATCAGATCCTGAAGATTCTGACATTCCATGAAAGCTCAGGGGGCTTCGGCTATACAGGGCTCTCCAATATCGCCGCCGAGCAACTGGATCTCACCGAACAATTGCGGCTGGGACGAGCAGTGCTGTTCGCGCGACTGGATCAGCCCCTCAGCCAGGTAAAGCTGGACGACACCGAGTTGCCTCAGGATCAGCAGGACACCTATCTGCGTGTCGTGATCCCCGTGAAACGCTCGCGAGAGATTCAATACGAGTTACCTTCGCTGGACGAAAAAGAGAACAAAGAAAAAGAAGAACTGCCCCAGCAGCAGGACACACCTACCGGGAGTGAGCAAGAGTGATTGAAACACGTAATTTAACCAAACGCTACGGTAACCTGGTTGCCGTGAATAATATCAATCTGAACCTGGGTGAAGGTGATGTCTTCGGTTTTATCGGCCCCAACGGTTCGGGCAAGACCACGACCATGCGGATGATCGCCACCCTGCTCAGTCCGGACTATGGCGAAGCCTATGTCTGCGGGAAATCGATCTATACACATCCCGAGGAAATCCGTCGCCTGGTCGGCTTCATGCCCGACTTCTTCGGCGTCTATGACGACATGACCGTGATCGAATACCTCGAGTTTTTCGCCTCGGCTTATCGCATCAAAGGGCCCCAGCGCCGCAAGGTCTGCGAAGAGAAACTGGAACTGGTCGATATGACCTTCAAACGGGATGCGATGGTCAATCAGCTTTCCCGCGGCCAGACTCAGCGAATCGGGCTGGCACGTGTGCTGCTGCATGAACCACAGGTGCTGCTCCTCGACGAACCTGCCAGTGGTCTCGACCCCCGTGCCCGTATCGAGATTCGTAACCTGCTCAAACGACTGGGGGAAATGAAGAAGACTGTGATCGTTTCCAGTCACATTCTGCCCGAACTGGCAGACGTGTGTACGCGGGTCGGCATGATCGAAAAAGGGAACCTGATCGTTGACGACAACGTCGATGAGGTCATGAAGAAGGCACGTCAGCGGATCCTGCTGCATGTCGCGGTGACTGAGAACACCGACAAGGCAGCAGCCCTGCTGGAAAAACATCCCCAGGTTTCCCAGTTGGAAATCAAGAAAGATGAGATGCTGGTGACGCTGCAGAATGATGTGAAGGACTATACCTTCATTCCCTCTCTGCTGATCGGAGAAGGCTTCCAGCTCAAGTTGTTCCGCGAAGAGGAAATCAACCTCGAAACCGCCTTCATGGAACTGACCAAAGGCCTCGTTCAGTAAATATTCCGTATCAGAGAGCAGGTTGACGCAGCAGTCTACGTCAACCTGATTCACTGATCGTGATGACTACTTCTTCTTTTTTGCTGCTTCACGCTTCGCTTTGCGTTCGGCTTCTGCTTTCGCTTCCGCAGCTCTGACTTCCTTTTCGGGTTTGCGTTTCTGCTTCAGCAGCCATTCGTAAACCTCGGGGTTGTTGTAGGTTTCCGTCCAGGAATCGTGTCCGGCTTCCGGATAGATCGTAAACGAAACATCGGCCTTTTCTTTCTTGAGCACATCGACCAGGGTCTGCGAACGTTCCAGTGGCACAGCGCCATCTTTCGCTCCGTGGAAAACCCAGATGGGAACGTGTTTGATTTTCTTGACCCAGAATTTTTCGCCACCGCCGCAAATCGGCACCAGGGCCGCGAACCGGTAAGGGGTATAGGCGGCCAGGGACCAGGTACCGAAGCCTCCCATACTCAGACCGGTTACATAAATCCGGTCTTTGTCGACTTTGTACTTCTTTTCAATGTCATTCAACAGGGCCGTCAGTTCCACCGGCTGCCAGAGTTGCTCTTCGGGACACTGGGGTGAAACCACGATGAAGGGGAACTGCTTTCCGTTCTTGATCAGCTTGGGTGGACCGTGAACCGTCACCAGATCCAGATTATCTCCCCGCTCTCCGGCACCGTGCAGAAACAGCATTAAGGGCCACTTTTCTTTCTCATCGTAATTCTCAGGCAGATAGATCAGGTAATCCATGTTGACCGGAATCGTGGTTTTGAGCTCTGCAGCCCCCTGCTTGCCCGACTGTGCTTTTTCTTCCGCCTCGATGGAAGCCCCGCTCATCAGCATGAGCAGTGCCAGTGCTCCTGGTAACATTTTTCGCAACATAGGTCTTTTCTCTCCGTATCCTGAACTGTGGTTCTGTGAAGTTAAGCAAGATAGATCCTGAGCATGACATACCCGCAGTCTCTCCGCAAGCGAACCATGGACGCGAAACAGAGTCTGCCCCGCCGTGAATCCAGGAAAAATACACAGCCTCCACAAATAGCAACTCACCCCATTTTAACAATATCAGCCCCACTTACAGTGGCCTCCACAGCCACCAATGAATGGAGACTGCTCTTCACCTAAATTCAGTCATCTGTTATTGTTCGGTCCTCAACTCCCGCTTCTGTTCCAGAAGTGAATCGTACTCACATCCCAACCTACCGATCTGTTTCGCGCATGAAATCTGCTTCCCCCTGCGGAATCAATTTAGCCCGAGTGTCAGAGGTTCGTCGAAGTCATCAAAAATGGCTGGCGTGGACTCTCCCGCTTCTGGTCTGCGCGGCACTCTCTGGATGTCAGAAAAGTCTGTTACAAAACGTCAGTGAAACGCCGGTCGTGACTGCCTTCAAAGAGGTAGAGACCTTCAAACCAGAGATCCCCGCCGAACTGGAAGGCTTAAACGTTTATCTCTCCCAGGATCTGTGGGTCAAAAACCATCACTGGTCTCCGTACGACGAATGGAAAACGCTTCGCGATTTGAAAACGACCGAACTCTCTGCACCACACAACCATCGCTGGCTGTTTGGCGTCAAACAGGACAGCTCCCCCCTGCAGCAGGTCGCGCAAGCTATCGAAACGACTGATAAGTCAGCAAAAGCAGAACAGGTCGCAGACGATACCACACCAGAGAAATCAGCTGGGACTGAGAAACCGACTGCCCCCAAAAATAACTCAGCAGCAGAGAGCTGGTCGTTCAATGCCCTGCATGACTTCTTCCACCGGGAAGAAGACAACGAACCAGCGCATAAGTCACAGAAAATTGCCGCCCTGCAGCAGCTGGCTGCACACGATACACTGGCAGGCTGGAACGCAACCATCCTCTGGGCCACCCTGGCCCCCCGGACTGCGGCCGACACCATTCCGACGCTGGAGAAGCTGGTCTGTGAAGCGGATAAGCGTTCGGACTCCGAATCAAAATCTGATAAGAAAAAGAAAGCCAGCGTTTCGCCAGGCATACGACTCGCTGCATTGAATGGTCTCTCACTTGTACTGGCACATGCAGACGCGCTGCCTATTGAGACTAAGCAACGCCTGACCCAACTGCTTTCGCGTCCTGATATTTCCTTCAAGCTGCGAGGGGAACTGTATCGCAGCCTGTCACGTTTCATGCCGCCTGCTCAAATCACATCCATGAACCAGTCGATGGATATCACTGACAGCAGCGCATTGCCACCGAAGGAACTTCGCCGGGCGGCCCTGGAAGGCTGTATCATGCACGGCCTCTGGTTTTATGCGGAACCCGATCAGTTTTCCCATCGCACTGCAGCCTCACAACAACCGCGTCCTTACCAGTCTTCTGCCTGGCCTGAGAATATCATGCAGGTTCGCTGGGATCCGGATGCCATCATCCGTTGGAACTTCGGCTACTGGGCGGCCGTGGTTCGTCATCCCGACGCCGAAGCCATCCTGACCGCACAGCTCAAAGACGCTGATCTGCTGGTACAGAACAAAGCAATCAGAAACCTGGGACTGCTGGGCAGCGACTCTGCCCTACGTATGTTGAAACAGCAATCCACCCGCCCCCAGGAAACAGCACGTGTCGCCGCTGCGACGGGCCTGAGTTCCTGGGGTCCGGTTTACCTGGCTGGCCTGGGAGATGACAGCTCCTCTGCCGTACGCCTGGCGGTCGCCGAAGGTCTGGGGCAGTCTCCCACGGCTGATGCCGCCTTGCAACTGAAGTCCCTGATCAATGACCGCAGCACCGAAGTACAACTCACCGTGATTGAATCGATCCGACACTGGCCAGACGAACTGGCAATCCCACTCCTGCTGGAAGGGATTAAGGAAGGCGTCTTCAAAACACGCCGCGCCAGTGTGCTGCAGCTGACTGAACGGACTGGTGTCGGCGGGATCATCTCCATCGAAGCCTCACGTGAAGAACGGGCAGCCGCCATCCAGTCACTGGTGCAGTCGGGACAACTTCCCGGCGGATTCTGGACGCAGTTGATGCAGAAGGGAATCCATCAGGAATCCCGCGTGAATCAGGGACGTGTCGCAGAACTGCAGGCTTACTTCCAACAGTTGATCAACCAGAGCCCCGACGCTCCCGGCTGGAAACACGCTTTCCAGGAGTTGACCCAGTTGACACCTGAAGAAGTCAATCAGCTGGAGAAGATGATTCTGGAGACATCGGTTGCCATCCCGGAAGAGGTATACAGCGACCTGCTTCCCAAACTCGATACAAATTACGCGGCACTCCAGCAGTTGAACAGTTCGCATGTCACCGACCGTCGTCAGGCGGCCCAGCAACTGTTTATGAGCTCACAGAAATCTTCGCTCAATCCGGTGATCGTCAAACGTCTGCGTACCATGATGTCCCGGGAACAGGACCGGCTCGTCTGGCGGATTGTGATGGAATCGATCTCCCGAGACAGCTATGAAGAGGCCGCCCAGCTTGCCCTGCTGGCAATCAACCACAACTGGCCTGACATTCGGGTGCTGGGCTGCGAGTATTTTGGTGCTCACGGAATTCCCCAGTATGCCCCCTGGGTCTTACCCCTGTTGAATGACAGCAACCATTCCGTGCAACTGGCGGCTATTCGAGCGCTGGGGCACTGCCATAATCCCATCGCCATCAATGGGGTTCAAACGGACGAACAAAACCCGTCGCGACCGGCGTCTCTGCGGAACCTGTTAACCCATTCAAATCAACGCGTCCGTTTTGAAACCGTAGTCGCCTTGAGCCACCTGGGCGACTTTCAGGGCATGCAGGAACTGGTGCGTCTTTCCAACGACACCCGCAGTGCAGTCAGGCGGGACGCCGTGCGGGAAATGGGTGAATCGGGGCAGACGCGCTTCGTAGAACCACTGATCCAGATGGCCTGGACCGAACGTAACTCTTCCACCCTGGAAGAGATTCTGAGCAGCCTGGGCAGACTGGTTCCCCCATCCGATCAACCAGCGGAATTGAAGACGGTTTCCAGCCCCAGCGAACAGGCAAAAATCTGGATGAACTGGTGGCAAACTCAGCACTCGGGGGCCAGTTCGCGGCTGTTTACAGGGAGTTAAGTGTGAAATCTCGTTTTTGGGCCTCTAGTAGCCTGTTCTCGCCTCGGTGTTCACAGTATTATGGGCTGTAATTGCACTCATTTTCAGTATCCAGAGAATCACATCTTCACCGCGGAACGACTTCATGACGAACTACCACGACGATTTTCAATTGGAATGGCATGGAAACACGGTTGTAATCATTCCGGCGAGCAACGTGGAATCTATGAGCTGGGACCTGATCGAACAGGCCGCTGATATCGTCATGGCACCGTTGCAGGAAGTCGAAATTCCCATGGTTGTTTTTGACTTGAGTGATGTGAGTTACTTTGGCTCGGTCTTCCTGGCCCTGCTGCTGCGATGCCACAAACATGTGCGCAGTCGTGGAGGCGAACTGGTTCTGTGCGGTGCCAGTAAAATGGCCAGCGAATTACTCCGCATTACGGCTTTAGACACTCTCTGGGCGATTTACGAAACCAGGGACGAAGCCCTCGATGCCCTGATGGGTTAACGATTCATTACCAGCCTTCATCTCGACCAGCCACATTAAAGGATTAATTGATCATGTCGAGGAAATATCGAAAAACCCGCCCCCGCGTTTCTGAGTCTGACGTACTGCCAACGGAACACTGCACCGAGCTGTATCCGCACGAATCGATCATTGCCAGTATTAAAGACACAGCCGACAAACTCAAGCAGGACCAGGCAACGCGCGGCGACCTCAAGATTCT
Source organism: Gimesia chilikensis (assembly GCF_008329715.1). Classification (GTDB taxonomy): domain Bacteria; phylum Planctomycetota; class Planctomycetia; order Planctomycetales; family Planctomycetaceae; genus Gimesia; species Gimesia chilikensis. The sequence goes on from NZ_VTSR01000011.1 coordinate 268,335, forward strand.
CGACCGGGCACTCAAAGAACTGCGCTACGCCTTCAAGGTTTTCACACCTTACCGCAAGCAGCGAAAAGTGACCGTCTTCGGCTCAGCCCGAACTCTGCCCGACGATCCCGCTTACCAGCAGGCTCTGCAATTCGGTCGTAGAATGGCAGAAGAAAAATGGATGACCGTTACCGGTGCCGGCCCGGGGATCATGGAAGCCGCACACGTAGGTGCCGGGACCGATATGTCGATGGGCGTTAATATCATGCTCCCGTTCGAGCAGGAACCCAATTACGTCATCCATAAAGACGAAAAACTGGTCAACCTGAACTACTTCTTCACTCGTAAACTGCTGTTTGTGAAAGAGGTCCACGCGATTGTCTGTTGTGCGGGTGGATTCGGCACCCAGGACGAAGCCTTCGAAACCCTGACGCTGGTTCAGACCGGGAAACGGGATCCGATGCCCATCGTCTTACTGGAAGCACCGGGAGGCACGTACTGGAATGACTGGAAAGCTTACATTGAAAACAATCTGCTGAAGAATGAGTTAATTTCTCCAGAAGACATGTCGTTATTCCATATCACAGACGATATCGAAGACGCCGTCGATGAGATCATCGGATTTTACAGCGTCTATAACAGTATGCGTTACGTCAACGGACGCCTGGTACTGCGTCTGCACGTTGAACCCAGCAACAAATTCGTGGAGCAGCTGAACAACGAATTCAAAGACATTCTTGAATCAGGCATCATCACCAAGGTCGATGCCCATGAACTGGAAATGGATGACGAGCACCTGGCCGACCTGCCCCGAATTTCGCTGCTGTTCAACCGCAAAAACCTGGGACGTTTACGGCAGATGATTGACCGCATCAACTCGGAACTGGCTCCCGCTCCTGGCGAAGAGGAGGAGGAAGAAGAATAGTCAGCCTCCCAGCAGACTTTTAAATTCATCTTCCTGTTTGAGCTGCTCCTGTAGCTTCGCCATCGCACGGCTGACGAGCACCCGCACTGCCACATCCGATTTATCCAGTTGTTCAGCGATCTCACTGGAATTGAGTCCTTCAACATATTTCAGTCGAATGGCCTCGCGACTTTCCTCGGGGAGAGACTCCAGTGCGGTCAGAAGTTTCATTTCCCGGGCACCGCGGGAGAACGCCTGGCTGGGGCTGGTCATACTGGCTACCAGCAGATCCATAAAGCCCTGCCCTGCTCCCTCACCGCCTGCAGGCTGACGAATCTCCCGTCCGGCGGCCCGCTTCTGCACCTGAAAGTATTTGCGGTGATTGTCAATGATCCGGCGTTCTGCGAGATGACAGAGCCAGTTGAAGGGAGTTTTCTTTTCGAAATAAAATTCAGAAAATGTTGAGACGGCATTCAGCGAGACTTCCTGCAGAATGTCGTTCGCCTCCACTTTGGATTTCAGCGCATCACTCATGTTCTTGTTGATGAACGCCAGCAAAGGGGCGCGATGAATTTCGAGAAATTCCAGCAGCGCGGGTTCGCTGCCCTGCTGAATCTGTTGGATCAATTCTTCAATATCTGCCGCCATGCCGCTGCTTACTTCCTGCCTGAGTTCAACCATTTACGCACAGCATTCTGCTTTCATCGCCGTGCAGGATTGATTACCATGTGGACTGTATTACCGAAGACATTGACATTTTATAGCACGTCCAGCGCCTGTCAGCCACATAAACCTGCTCGATTCCAGGTCTGAATCCGCCAAACCATTACCCGGGAGTTCACTGTTGTCCGAAGCTACGCCAGGTCTTGAATCAACAGAGAGCCAGCTTGCGCTTGATGCATTGACTGAAGCCATGGAACAGTTTGTTTCCGACTGGGAGTCTGCAGAAGAACCGCCCGAGTTACGTGCTTATCTTTCACAAACACAGCCGGTTCCGGTTTTTCTGTTGAGCGAGTTGATCAAAATTGACCTCGAATATCGCTGGCAGCGTTTTAATTTCCCGAAACGCCTGCAGGAATACCTGGAGGAATTCCCCGAACTGCAGACCGCGAGCCTGCCCGTCGATCTGCTCTATGAAGAATATCATCTCCGGCGGCAGAACGGTTTTGATGTCGATCCCCACGAATACCTGGGTTACCTCCCCACGGGTAGTCCACAATTGCAGCAACTCTTCGATCTGGATCATGCCTACCAGACCACCAGTCTATTCCACAAGACCCGACCTCAGACATGGCATCAGTTTCAGCCCGGACAGACGGTAGATGATTTTGATCTGCTGACCCTGCTCGGTCAGGGTGCGTTTGCCCGCGTCTTCCAGGCACGCCAGAATTCGATGCAGCGTCTGGTCGCTTTGAAAATCTCGGAGGATTCCAGCGACGAACCACAGACCCTGGCTCAGTTCGACCACGAAAATATCGTGCGGGTGTTTGACCAGCGCATCCTTCCCGATGAAAAACTGCGTCTGTTGTATATGCAGTATCTGCCGGGAGGTACTCTGCAGTCAGTAATTGAACTGATTCGCAAAACCGCGCCCGCAGAACGCTCAGGCAGCCTGCTGGTTTCCGCTTTGAACCAGTCACTGGAATTGCGGGGAGAAAGCCGACCGACCGAGTCGGTCACCTACCAGACCCTGAATTCACTCAGCTGGCCCGAGACGATCTGCTGGATCGGCATCCGGCTGGCGAAAGCGCTGGACTATGCCCATCAGAAAGGGGTCCTGCACCGCGACATCAAGCCTGCGAATGTGCTGCTGACTGCGGAAGGGGTTCCCAAACTGGCCGACTTCAACATCAGCTTCAGCTCGCATGTGACAGGGACGACGCCCGCAGCCTATTTCGGGGGCAGCCTGGCTTACATGTCGCCCGAACAGCTGGAAGCCTATGATCCGACACATACGCGCCTGCCCGAAAGCCTGGATGAACGCAGCGATCTCTTTTCGCTGGGGCTGATGCTGGCCGAGTTGCTGACCGGAAAACGCCCCTTTGATAATCCTGCGATGACAGACAGCTGGTCCAGTCTGCTCAGTCAGATGATCGAACAGCGCAAAGCCGGTCAGAGTCTGCAGGCAGCCCCTCAGCACCTACCCCCCGATTGCCCCGAGCATCTGATTACCGTGCTCCAGAAATGCCTGGCTCCCGATCCTGCAGAGCGATGGAGCTCGGGCCAGGAACTGGCCAGCCAGCTCGAGTTATGTCTGAATCCACGTGCCCAGCAGATCCTGTTTCCTTCATCGAAAAGCTGGTTTGCCCGCTGTACCGGGTGTGAAGTACTGATCGTAATTTTGATCGTCGCGATACCGAATATCCTCGCGGGACTGTTTAACTTTTTCCACAACCAGAAGCACATCATCGAGCAACTGAAAAATTCACAGGATGCCTTCTGGAATATCCAGACCACGATCAATTTGATCGCCTACCCGACCGGCCTTGGTCTGATGGGCTGGCTTACCTGGACACTGGTCAGAGAACGCGCCCCGAAACGAGCTCCTGCGCAGCCCGCTGCACCACCAGATACGATGCTACAGAAACGTTGCCTGCGGCTCGGGCACTATGCCGCCCTGATCTGCACCACGCTCTGGATCATCGCGGGGATCGCCTATCCGGTGAGCATGCATTACGCCATCGGTTCGCTGCCGGTCTCCGCGTATCTGCATTTCCTGGGATCTCTGCTGCTCTGCGGTTTGATTGCTGCCAGTTATCCGTTTTTTGGCGTCACGTATTTCAGCCTGCATACGATTTATCCACAGTTGATCGAGCGGGCTGATTTCAGCCAGCAATCTCCTGAGCCACTGGAGCGACTCAAGAAATTGGGCTGGGTCTATCTGATCCTGGCGTTCCTGGTGCCGATGCTCAGCATTGCCGCCCTGGCGATATTAAACCTGGATGATAAACTAGCCATCGTGCTGATCACAGTCGCAGGCACACTGGGAGCGGTCAGTATCTTTCGCGTGTTTCAGTCGCTCCAGGCTGACCTGGATGCACTCATCACGCTCTACTCCCGGAACCAGCGCGGTCCACAGTCGGCTTCGCTCTCCGGAATCAACTGAAAGACCTGCTTACCGCTGCAGACTGGAGAAGATTCCGCCTCCATGGTAGGGAGCCCGATCCGCCAGCAGTTCCTCGAGTCGCAGCAGCTGATTGTATTTGGCCAGGCGTTCGCTACGTCCCACGGAGCCCACCTTCAGCTGACCGGCACCGGTTGCCACAACCAGGTCGGCGATGGTGGTATCTTCGGTTTCACCGCTGCGTGCAGAGACGACGGGCCAGTAACCGTGATCGATGGCCATCCGCAGGGTTTCCAGCGTTTCGGTCAGAGTGCCGATCTGGTTAAGTTTGACCAGCACACTGTTCGCGGTCTGACTGGAGATTCCCTGCTGCAGCCGCTGTCGATTGGTCACGAACAGATCGTCTCCAATCAGCTGCACGCGATGCCCCAGGCGTTCGGTGAGTTTCTTCCAGCCTTCCCAGTCATCTTCAGCCAGGCCGTCTTCGATACTGACGATCGGATAGGTGTCGACCCAGCGTTCCAGCATGTTAATCACATCGTCGGCTGAGAGTGCTTCCTCACCCGTCGCATTCAGGTGATAGGTGTTACTCTCCGCGTCATAGAAGTGCGTACTCGCGACATCCAGACCGATGGCGACATCGTCGCCCGGTGTCAGGCCCGCGGCTTCGATGGCACCGACCACGTATTTGACCGCTTCGCTGTTGCAGGAGAGTTTGGGACCGTAGCCCCCCTCATCACCGATGAGGGTGCCTTCATGTCCCGTCTTATTGAGGATCTGTCCCAGACGGCGGTAGATAGTCACGATCCATTCAAAGGCCTGACGATACGAGGTCGCTCCGACTGGCAGAATCAGGAAATCCTGGAAATCGAGATTGCGGCCTGCGTGCAGTCCTCCCGAGATCATGTTGACCATCGGGAGTGGCAGGGACATCGACTGTGCCAGGAGCGAGGTTCGTGCCCGCTGCGCCGGTTCGACACCGGTCTGTGACTCGAGATAGTCCGACCAGATTTCCGCAAACCGTTCTACAGGGCTCTGCTCTTGTGCCTCGGCAGAAGCGTAGGCCGCGGCCAGGGAGGCCCCCAGAATTGCGTTTGCCCCCAGTCGTGATTTGTTTTCTGTTCCGTCCAGTTCGCGAAGCCGATCATCGATGGCCCGCTGGTCAGCCGCATCCTGACCGATCAGCGCATCCGCAATATCGCGGCGGACATTCTCGACAGCGCGGGTCACTCCCAGTCCGTCAAAGCGTTCGGGGTCTTCATCTCGCAGTTCGACGGCTTCAAACTTTCCGGTGCTGGCGCCACTGGGTACGATGGCTCGCCCCGGACGACAATTGGCACAACAGATTTCGACCTCCACTGTGGGATTGCCCCGACTGTCAAAAACTTCGCGTGCCTGAACATACTCGATTTGTGTCATGACAGAATACTCTCCCGTCTGCCTTTGTAGTTCCGAATGATTGCCTGACGCTCTCAGGCAGTTCCTTATTTAAACATAACAGGATTTTCGGGCCGCGTCACCCGAGCGTCCCTCAGGAGGTCAGCATCTCCCGCAGTCTTTGAAATGCCTGCGGCAGTGAGGCCGGTGCGTCCAGAATCAGCGATAGCGCGAAAGATCGAACCTGATCCTGCTGTGCGCTGGAGAGGTAATCGACCGTACTCTTACCATCGACGCGGGCCAGCATGCAGGCTGCCAGATGTTTGATGGTCCGCTGACCGATCTGTGGTTCCTCCATTTTAGCAGACTCCGATCCCGGCTCCAGAGGCGCGACGACCTCGGTGCTGAGGTAGGACTTCCAGAATGTTTCCGCCAACTCAATACAGTGCGTTCCCTCTGCCTGAAAATAAATGGCCTTGAGCAGGAGATGACTCAGAAAGAATCCCAGATCAAAAGCCGGATCACCAAAATGGGCCGTCTCAAAATCGACCAGGTGGATCTGCTCGTCGGTGATCAGGATATTCTTGGGACTGAAGTCCGCCAGCACCAGGCAGAGCCGATGCGCGGACATTTCCTCGATCAGTTCTGCAACCCACTCTTTGATTTCCGGATGTGAGCGGACGATGAACCGGTAAAAAGGATCGATGCGCAGCTGGTCAAAGATCTCCCAGTTCCCCCACCGCTGCTGATAGCCTTCCTGAAGAAACGACTTTCTGTGGATGGCGCTCAGATATTTCCCCAGTTCGAGGGCCACCGTTTGATTAACCCGGCCATCCAGCAGTTCTGCCTTCCAGACCCTGTGATCAGCGGCGATGGCTTCCATGGCGAACAGGTAGTTATCCCGATCCTCGAACAGCACACGCGGGACCACCCCCGCGGGTAACAGTTGATCCAGTTCCTGCATCACTTCCAGTTCGCGCCAGATCCGCTCCAGCTGACTGAACCACTCGGCCTGGGTCCGCAGCTGCTTGCGGGACTGCTTGATCACAAAATCGGCGTCCGCTGCCCGATCTATACGAATGACGATATTGGAGACCCCCCAGGCCAATGCCTCGGCGTCAGCCTGCTCATCAGGTTCCAGCTGTCCCTGTTCCCTGAGATACTCAATCACGTTCTCCGCAGTGATCTCCCGCTCCATGTTTTCTTCCCATAAGTTGATAACTGGTAAGCGTTAATCGTGTTTTGACCGCTTCATCTTAATCTGAGATTCCTTCTCTTAACAGGCTTAGAATGCGCTTCCCCGGAGGAAATCAGCAGGCGGTGTGCTCAAGGCACTTTCCTCACCAGCCGCATAACCTGCATTATCCGCTGCTACGCAGGAATTACCTGACCGGTTTGACTTTAACAACAGGCAGGTTGAGTTGTGAAAAACTTGGTTTACCAGCAACTTTTTGTTGCCAGAACCAATTTGTATGCTGTAAGATGATAATGTTGGGTTAGTTGTAATAAATAGCTGATTCAGCGACTTCTCGTCTTACACCACAAGAAAGTGGTATTTTCTCCGTGAACCACAGGAACGTTTTCTATGTTGTCCACAAAAACCGCGTCCCGATTTTTGACAATTTTGACCGCTGGCTGCCTGGCTCTGTGCCTGAGCACAAACGTGGAGGCCGGCAAAAAATCGATCCGTCCGCAAAAATATGATCCTTCTGCAGAAAAGGTAGATGATCTGTTTGACGCCATGGAGTCCGGTCTGGTCGATGTCGAAATCATCGCGAAGAGCTCCAAAGGTGGCAACGTTCTGATTACGAACAATAACGATAAACCGTTGAACGTAAAATTGCCGGAAACATTCCTGGCAGTTCAGGTTCTTAAGCAGGGTGCCCTCGGCGGTGGCCTGGGTGGCGGCGGTCTGGGCGGTGGCTTAGGCGGCGGCTTAGGCGGCCAGGGAGGTCAGGCACAGACAGCAGGCGGTGGTGCCGGCGGTGGTCTGGGCGGCGGACTCGGTGGTGGATTAGGGGGAGCCGGTGGCGCTGGTGGTGCCGGCGGTGGTTTCTTCTCTGTTCCTCCTGAAAAAACTGTTTACGTTCCTTACACTTCGGTCTGTCTCGAACACGGTAAAAAAGAGCCTTCCTCACGGATGGAATACCGGATGGTCAAAACTGAAGACATGGTCAAAGATCCTGCTCTGCAGGAACTGCTGAAGTTGGTCGCAACCGGCCGGGTTAACCAGCAGGCAGGTCAGGCAGCAGCCTGGCACCTCGCCAACAAGATGAGCTGGCAGGAACTCGCTTCAAAATCAATCAAACACGTTGGTGGTCTGCCACCTTCGCCTTACTTCAATCCTGCTGAACTGCAGTTCGCCGTTCAACTGGTTGGCATTTCTCACGAACGTGCCCGCAACCGGAAAGACGTCGACAAATCTGAAGAAGCCCCTGCCCGGGCTCAGACAGAAACTGTTCGCAGCTTTTCCAAGTAAAGCAATGCAAGACATCACAAGGCTCGCTTCGGCGAGCCTTTTTTTATGCGCCACACTACCATCTGGTTAAGCTGTCCGGTATTTTGGATACATGTCTCAACATTGATCTGAATCCCCCCTACCGGAGCTCTCGACCATGATACTGCTACTGCGAAACGCCTTCGCCCCCCTGTTACTCCTCGCCTGTCCTCTGCTGATTCTCCCCTCCGCACTCTCTGCTGCAGACAACGAACCGCTGCGCATCATCTGCTTTGGTGCGCATCCGGATGATGCGGAATATAAAAACGGAGGCACCGCAGCCTTGTGGGCCGAACAGGGACATAAAGTCAAACTGGTATCAGTCACGAATGGTGACATCGGTCACTTTGAAATGGCCGGCGGCACGCTGGCACAGCGTCGTAGCGCAGAAGTCAAAGCCGCCGGTAAGATCCTGGGAGTGGAAACGGAAGTTCTGGATATCCACGATGGCGAACTGTTGCCGACTTTGGAGAACCGGAAAAAGATCGTCAAACTGATCCGGGAATGGAAAGCGGATCTGGTCATCTCACATCGTCCGTGGGACTACCATCCCGACCATCGTTATGTGGGTGTGCTTGTGCAGGACGCCGCGTTCATGGTGACGGTTCCCTATTTCTGCCCCGATGTCCCGCGGCTGAAAAAGAACCCCGTCTTCATGTATTCGAGTGACGGCTTTCAGAAACCCTATCCATTCCGTCCGGATGTCGTTGTCGCTTTAGACAATGTGTTTGAAAAGAAACTGAAAGCGGTTGCCCAACTGGTATCTCAGTCTCTGGAAGGGGGCGCTGGTGGCAGCCCGGAACGCGCCGCCAAAGTTCCTCCCGCGAATCCCCCGGAACTGCGAGTCGAACATCTCCGCCCTTCCTGGACGCGACGTCAGTCGAATGAAGCCAACAAGTACCGTACAGAGCTGATTAACATTTACGGCGAAGACGTTGGCAAGCAGGTCAAATACGCTGAATCGTTCGAACTCTGCGAATACGGTTCACGCCCCAACAAACAGGCTTTACTCAAACTGTTTCCGATTGAAGCATCGATTCCCAAGAAAGACGAATAACCTGCTGCGAATCATCTGCGGTTCCGTTGCCTGAACAGCGGATAATCACCAATCAGACCTTGAGAGATGAGATTTACTCTTCTCTCAAGGTTTTTCACGTTATGGTCTGGTCAGAGGCACACGCGGTGAGAATAATTGACAATAGTAGTCTGATCCGATTACTATTATCTGTAACAGCGATCATCAAGGGGACTCACCTGTTCTCCCATGTTGCGATGGCGTAGCATTGGCCTTCCAGAGACGCACCCGGATCGTTGCATTGCCTGATAACAATGAGGGCAAGTCTATGAAATTCGGTCTACTCACATTTACCGGTTCCCTGTTTCTACTCTCTTCGTCGCTGCTTCTGCCTGCGATGCTCTCTGCGAATGAAAAATCAGAGAAGGCAGCGGCAGTTGATTTTCAGAAACAGATCCGTCCACTCTTCCAGGCCAAATGCTTTTCCTGCCATGGAAGTGAAGTTCAGGAGGGGGGATTCCGCCTCGATCTGAAAAGCCGCGCCCTGGAAGGGGGCGACAGCGGCATCGCCATTAAACCGGGACACAGTCACGAAAGCGAACTCTATCATCGACTCGCCGGAACCGGGGATGGGGATCAAATGCCCCCCGAAGGAGAAGGCACCCCACTGACGAAAGAAGAACTGGCGCTGGTTGAAACCTGGATCAAACAGGGTGCCGTCTGGCCTGAAGTCGCGGGGCAGAACAAGACGCCAGGCTCTGACCACTGGTCATTCCAGCCGATCAAAGACGTACAGCCTCCCCAGGTCAAGCAGTCAGACTGGGTCAAAAACGGTATCGATGCCTTTATCCTGCGAAAGCTGGAAAAGGAAAATGTACCGCCTGCCCCCGAGGCAGATCGCAGCACACTCATTCGCCGCGCGTATCTGGATCTCACCGGCCTCCCCCCTTCCGTGGAAGAGTGGAAACGCTGGAGTTCCGAACCGAGTCCGCAGTGGTATGAAAACATGGTCGATCAACTGCTGGATTCACCGCATTACGGAGAACGCTGGGCCCGGCACTGGCTGGACCTGGCCCGGTATGCGGACAGTGACGGCTATGAAAAAGACAGCAAGCGTCCGCATGCGTGGCGCTGGCGTACGTGGGTCATCAACGCACTCAATGAAGACATGCCGTTCGATCAGTTCTCCATCGAACAGATTGCCGGTGACCTGCTACCGAATCCGGATACGAGCCAACTGGTGGCAACCGGCTTTCATCGTAACACGCTGATTAACCGCGAAGGGGGCACTGACCCGGAAGAGGATCGCGTCAAACGCACCGTGGACCGGACTAACACTCTGGGCTCTGTCTGGCTGGGCGTTACCGTGGAATGTGCGCAGTGTCACACTCACAAATACGATCCGCTCACACAGCGGGAATATTATCGGCTGTATGCTTTTTTCAATTCGCTGACCGAGCCGGATATCGGCGCACCACTTCCTGAAGAACAGGCGGCGTTTGAGAAAGCGAACCAGGTCTACCTCAAAGCACATGCGCCGCTGGTCAAAGCAGTCCAGGAATACGAACAGCATAAACTGGTCGGCTCGATGGAAAAGTGGGAACAGCAGAAACCGGATCAGAGTCCGGTCTGGAACATCCTGCAACCCGAATCACTCCAGGCAAAACAGAAAACCACCCTCAGTGTGCTGCCGGACCGTTCTATTCTGGCATCCGGCGAAAACCCCGGACGGGCAGAAATTTATACGCTAACCTTTAAAACGAACCTGCAAAACATCAATGGTATTCGACTGGAAGCCCTGCCCGATCCGAGTTTACCTCGCCAGGGACCGGGACGCAGTCCGACCGGTGATTTCGAACTGACAATGCTGACACTCAAGGCAGCCCCGTTGAATGCGCCCGATAAAGTGAAAGAAATCGATCTGGAGAAAGCTCAAGCCAGCTTCGAGATGGCGGGCTTTAAAGTCGACCGCGTGATTAACAACAGCCCACACACAGGCTGGTCAATCAGTCCTCAACAGGGGAAAAAACAGATCGCCACCTTTGAAACCAAAGAGAGCTTTGGCGATGAAAAAGGGATGTTGCTCACCGTCACTCTGCAGCAGTCGACTACCCGCAAGTTGTATCACAACCTGGGCCGGTTCCGCTTGTCGCTGACTACCGGCAAAAAGCCGCTGCCGCTGACCGGGATGACAGACCTGATCGCCGAGACACTTAATACGCCCGCCGATCAGCGGACCGAGGTCCAGAAACAGGAGCTACGCGAATACTATCGCACGATCGATCCCGAACTGAAAAAACTGAAAGACCAGGAACTGGCCCACAGGAAAAAGGCGCCCCAGGATCCATCTGAGACCACGAAAGCCCAGGTCGTCGATCATCTGAAGACGCCACGCAAAACACGTCTGCTGGTGCGGGGTGACTTCCTGAATCCTGCGGATGAAGTTCAACCGAATACCCCCGCAGTGCTGCCTCCGTTGGAGTCAGAAAAACCATCGCGTCTGGATCTGGCCCGCTGGTTGTTCAATCCACAGCATCCACTGACGGCCCGAGTCACAGTCAACCGGATCTGGAGTCGCTATTTCGGACGAGGTCTGGTTCCCACCATCAACGACTTCGGCACACAGGGGGAGGCCCCCTCGCATCCCGAACTGCTGGACTGGCTGGCGACCCGGTTTCGCGAACAGAACTGGAGCATGAAACAGTTACACCGGCTGATTGTGACCTCCGCCACCTATCGCCAGTCTTCCGAAAAACGTCCGGAACTTGCGGAACGCGATCCTTACAATGCCTGGTTGTCACATCAGAACCGTTTGCGGGTCGAGGCGGAAATCATCCGCGATGAGGCCCTCTCGGTCAGTGGTCTGCTCAAGCATAAGGTCGGCGGCCGGAGTGTGAACCCGCCGCAACCTGAGGGAATCGCCAGCCTGGGATATGCGAATTCCGTCAAATGGCCGACCAGTAAAGGAGATGACCGTTATCGGCGGGGGCTTTACACATTCTTCCAGCGAACCGTGCCCTACCCGATGCTGATGACCTTCGATTCCCCTGATTCCAACCTGAGCTGCACCCGTCGCGAGCGTTCCAATACGCCATTGCAGGCGTTGACAATCTGGAACGATCCGGTCTTCTTTGAATGCTCCCAGGCACTCGGCCCGCGGATTGTAAGCGAAACACAGGGAACGGACAACAGCCTGGAACAGCGGATTCAGCATGCGTTTGAACTTTGCCTGACCCGGGAACCTGCGGAGTCAGAGGTCGAAATCATCAAACAGCTCTACCAGGAACAGACCCGACTGTTAAAGTCCGATCCCAAACTGGTAAGCGAATTGACCAGCAAACAGACGATTCCCGCGGGAAGTACTCCCCAGGAAGTCGCGGCCTGGATCATCATCGGCCGAGTGCTGCTGAACCTCGATGAGTTCGTCACCCGCAGCTAGTTTTCTTCTGACAGCAAACATTATTTGAAATCATTTATTGAGTCTGGATCATTGTCATGTTGAATCCTCCCACTGAATCGTTGAATCTGGCCCGACGTCGGTTTCTGATGAATTCATCCTGCAGTGTCGCCGGTTATGCCCTGGCTGCCATGATGCAGAAAGAAGGACTGCTGGCCGGGGATGACTCAGGCAGCCTGGCGAATCCCCTGGCTCCGAAAGATGCCCATTTTCCCGGGACCGCGAAGAACTGCATCTTCATTTTCCTTGCCGGCGGGCCGAGCCAGATCGATCTGTATGACCCGAAACCCAAGCTGCAGGAATTGAACGGTCAGCCGCTACCCAAAGAGCTGACAGAGAAAGTCCGGTTTGCGTTCATCAATAAAGAATCAGCGACGCTGAGCGGCAGTTCGCGTAAGTTCAAGAAATACGGGGAATGTGGTACCGAATTCTCGGATGTACTGCCTCACATCGGTTCCTGTGCAGATGATATTGCGCTGGTTCGCTCCATGTATACGGAACAGTTCAACCATCATCCGGCGCAGCTGATGATGAATACTGGCGTAGGTCGGTTTGGCAGACCCAGTGTCGGTTCCTGGTTGACCTACGGACTGGGAAGTCAGTCCAACAACCTGCCCGGTTATGTCGTGTTGACGGCCGGGCGTGGTGCCAGTGGCGGGGCTTCGCTCTGGTCGAGCGGTTCGCTGCCTTCGACGTATGCCGGCGTACTGTTTCGTAATCAGGGCGAGCCGGTTTTGAATCTGAATAATCCGCCGGGAATCAATTCAGCGATTCAGAAATCGGGTCTGGAAGCCATCAAGCAATTGAACCAGGAGCAACTGCAGCGCACGGGCGATGATGAAATTGCGAGTCGGATTGCGAGCTACGAACTTGCGTTCCAGATGCAGTCCTCGGCTCCCGAACTGATTGATCTCTCCAGTGAAACAAAAGAGACGCAGGAAGCCTACGGGGTGAATCGCAAGGGAAATACCAAGGAAGGCAAACGGGGAGGTGGTTCGGATACAGAAGCCGCCTTCGGACGTAACTGCCTGCTGGCACGTCGACTGGTCGAGCGTGGTGTTCGCTTTGTGAATCTGTATCACGCTTCCTGGGATCACCACAGTGGTCTGGACGCGGGAATTGAGCGGAATGCCGGGATCGTGGATCAACCCGTGGCTGCTCTATTGAAAGACCTTAAACAGCGCGGTCTGCTGGATTCCACACTGGTCGTGATGGCTGGGGAATTTGGCAGAACGCCTCTCGGTGAAAACCGAACGGGTTCTAAAGCGGTTACCGGACGCGACCACCATCCCAGTGCCTTCAGTCTCTGGATGGCCGGCGGTGGCGTAAAAGGGGGACAGGTTATCGGGAAGACCACCGAACTGGGTTGGTCGGTGGAAGAGGATCCCGTACACATCAACGATTTTCACGCGACCCTGCTGCACCTGTTCGGTTTAAACCACCTTAAACTGGCACAGAAATTCGGTGGTCTGGATATCCGACTGACCAATGTGGGTGGTAAAGTCGTAGATAAACTGATTGCGTAATCAGCTTCTATCGAGCATCTGGCTCTGAAATCTACCGCCTTACGGCCAACGGATTTCACCGCCCAGCACCAGACCATGCAGCTTGTAGCTGTCCAGGCTGTCTTGGGCCTGCAGGGAGACGTTGCTGACTGTGCTGGTGTTGTAATAGACAATCGTGCCGGGACGGGCAATCTGATTGGCCCACAGGAAGTTATACCCCACGTTGAATGTGAACCACTGGTTCAAATGGAAGCGGGCATTCACGCCAAATTCAAAGGTGGGAGAGAAACGAGTCTGTGAGATCTGCGTGAGATGTGTGGGATCGGTCGGCCCGAAGAACTGATCGGTCAGCACACTCCCTTTGTAATGGTTCACACCAAAACCGACTTTGGGTTCAGCAGAGATCGTAAACCAGGGATGCACAAACTCCATGCGGATACCAGCCTGCGGAACATACAGTTTGTTGTTGGTGGACGACTCAATTGTTGATGTGAACAAAGGAAACGGGGGAGTCGTATTGAGTTCTTCAAAGTCCCCGGTAATTTTCATGTCTTCGGCAATTTTCAGATAGCGGAAACCAACCAGAGGACGCATCTGAAATCCACCAGCACCGTAGATTGTTTTGAAAAACAGTCTGTCAGTATTGACGACATAATTACTTTCCGCCCCCCATGCCTGAGAGCGGTAATTGACGGCAAATTTCTCATTGAAGTTTCTACCGGCAATTCCAATCTGCCCATCGAGCAGTGTATTAATCGTAATCAAGTCTGTCTGACCGAACTCAGGTCCCAACAGATCAGCCTGACCGTAGGAGACAGAACTGACGTCGGATTGAGTTCCGAAGAAGATCGCTTCGACAGTACCGCTTTCGAAGTCGATACCAAAGGTTCCACGCAGGCCGTTGGTTCCCTGGGTACCAATGGAACTCAGATCCGCTGCCTTGGTTGACAAAGTACCAAAGCCATCGAAGTCGGCGGTTGTATAGGGTAGACGCGGGTCATTACCCGATGGGATTGGTGCACCAATCAGCTGATTTCCCGGAGGGGATTTCACCAGCATATATTCGACGCGCAACCAGCTGTTTTCAGCCAGATTCTTAAAGAAGCCATCCCAGGGATGATCGTAGGCCCAGCCCCGGTCTTCCGGAAGCACCCGCATCACTGTCCCCGAGTTACTCGTGCCGTAATAATCGGGTGCGTAATACTCTGAAGCATACTGATCTGGAGATGCATAATATTCTGGCGCCGGTTCATAAACCATGCCACCTTTGTGACCACCACCGTAGGACGCAGTCACGTACGGATTTCCCTGTGCGCCGGGTTGCCCCATGGCAGAAGAATATTGAGCCTGCGCAGTACGGAAGCCCACTCCCGACAGGAGAACAATCATCCCAATCATTAAACGATAGGCCGGATTAACCATGTTGTACTTCAATCTCATTATAAAAGAAGTCGACAAGCCGGATACTCTACGAAACCGCCCTGAAACACGGGACAGTTCAGTAAATCCCCCCCCTCTCGCGCAGGATTTCCTGCGTGATGGGTATTAGATATATCAAAGGTATCGGTTATGAGGGTTATTCGACTTGTAGGAATCCTGCGTTCTTGGGCAGAAAGTTCGGAAGCCGAATGCGAGAATGCAACACCTTAGGCAAACTGGGAGGGTATGGCAGCGCGTACTCTGATCCTGTGATTCGAGAGATCAGGGAGATCACTGCAGGGGGAGACTCAGGCGTTTTTCCAGGCCTGCTTGAGTCTCGCTTTTCTCCCGGAGCGATATAAGGTGAAGAGGGGGACGATTCCGGCCAGCAGCATGAGTGCCCCAAAGACGGGGCGCGCGACCATCCAGACGGCTGAAATCAGGATCAGAGTCAGGCTTAATGAGCTGAGCAAAGCGAAGACCGTAATCCCGCGTCCGACGAAATTGGCGATCAAGGGGATCTTTTCAACGAGTACGACCAGTGGTTTAAAGAGTGTCGCCAGCCCCAGAAACAGGATTACCCAGCCCCCGAGGCGTAAGGCCCAGCGAAAGGGAGTGGTGACCTGAGTATCCTGGGGAGCAGACTTTGTGTCTGCCCCTGATTCTGCATCGGCGGCGGCTTCAGAGAGAACGGCTTCCGCCTGCGTGATACTCTGTTCCCGTTCCAGAATTCTGCTTTCGTTATGCCAGAGCAGAAACAGCCCCGCAATCAGGAACACAATTCCGATCCCCAGATTTTTCAATGCCGTTTTAAAACGAGCGCCAAATGTCGGATCTGTAGATTGTTCAGTCTGCTCACTCATGAAATTCTGCTAACTATAGATAGAGGGGACCTGAGTCCTGATTCGGTATCAGTGTGTTGGGGGTTGACTGGACAGACTTTCCAGCACTTCCTGAGTACGCACTACCTGCTCCGGCGTGACGGTCAGGAAATAATGTTTGCCTGCTTTTTCTAAATGGTGTTCCAGTTTGCCAGCTTCATTGATCTTCAGCTGTCCCGAAGCCGACTTGCCAAAGTAGCCGCGATCGGGACGGACTGCATACAGCACACTGGTCAGGTCATAGGTAGGCCGGTCGTAAGGCATTTTGTGCCAGTATTCATAACCCAGCTTGATCGGATGATATTTCACATAGTTATAGTCATTGAGAATGCTGGTTGACCGATTCTGAATCGCTCTGCCAATTTCCCAGCCGCTGGCTACCACGGGAACATTTTCCGGCCACAGTTCAAACAGGGTACGAGCCGCGGGGACGTCTTCCCTGACATTATATTCGTGGAAGGAGGCTGGCTTGCCGGGTTCGAAGCGTCCAATCATCTGTGAAAGCAGTTTGACTTTCTGGCTGACCAGTTCTTTTCCAGTCAGCGGACTGATGTCATCTGCAGGTGACTTGAGCAGGCGGGCGATGTTCGTGGAAAAACCGACCACGACCAGGGCCACCGAATGATCGGGTTGAGCAGCCAGGGTCTTGCGGAGCAGGCTCACGGCTTCCGGCAGTTGATCCGCGGAGTCATACTGCCGCGGAAACACAGGCTTTCCCTCGGGGGCGTATTCGACAACCTTCCTTACATAGGATCCGTCTTTGGGAGTCTTCCCCTGCTCCACGCGTCCCAGTGGAATTTCAGGTCGTCCGTAAAACGTATTCACGACATCGCAGTAAAGCGTCGAATACAGATTATCCTTACTGCTCGTGACGGCCAGCAGTTCGCACTCCCCCCGGCTCTGCAGGGCATGAATGACGGCCAGTGCGAGGGCGTCGTCAATGTCGTTTCCGATATCGGTGTCGAAGATCAGTTTGACCGGTTCAGCCGCGGAGGCGTGATTCTGAGTGAGACCGCAGGCGGCGATCAAGAGAAATAGTATCGATAGCGCTTTCATAGTCGATGTCTCTCAGTCGTATCAGTCGATGTAAGTCCAACTCGGGATGCCCCGCGATCAGAATGATTTCGGTTGTCAGGCTTATGATCGAGAATTCTTTCAGCAGGGACAACCGGTAGCCAATGAAATTCCCGCGAACTTTTTGTAATATGCAGTTTCAATCGCGAAGCATTAAATCCTAGTTTATCAACACCGCTTTTTAGAATCAAAAGGGCTGATCCATGCCATCACAGTGTTTTTTGGGAGTCGATCTGGGGGCCGAAAGTGGACGCGTGCTGGCAGGCATTCTGGAGAACCAGCAGATTCGCCTCGAGGAGATTTACCGGTTCAGCAATGGGCCGGTTACAGTTGCCGGTACGAAACGCTGGAACGTCATCGGCCTGTGGTCTTCGATCCTCAAGGGCCTGTCACTGGCTGCACAGAAATACGGGGATCAGATCATCTCCGTCGGTGTGGATACATGGGGCGTTGACTATGCCCTGCTCTCAGAGAAACAGGAACTGCTGGGACAGCCTTATCATTATCGAGATCCGCGCACGGAAGGCATGTTAAACCTGGCCATCTCCCGTGTTCCCCAACAGGAGATTTTTGATGCCACCGGTGTGCAGTTCATGGAAATCAACACACTTTATCAGTTGCTGGCCATGCAGCAGAGTGATTCCGATCTGTTGAACCAGGCAAACCTGTTACTGCTCATGCCGGACTTTTTCCACTGGCTGCTCTCGGGGAGTCAGGTCGTTGAGTTTACCAATGCGACCACGACCCAGTGCCTCAACCCTGTGACAGGCGACTGGTCGTATGAGCTATTACGTCAACTGGAGATCCCCACCGCGATGCTTCCCAAGCTGGTTCAACCGGGAACGAGACTGGGGACCTTACGGGAAGAAGTGATGCGGCAGACCGGGCTCTCTAAAATTGAAGTTGTTGCCCCCGCGACCCACGATACGGCTTCCGCTGTCGCTGCGATTCCCACTGCAAATACAGGCAACCCCGACTGGGCGTATATCAGTTCAGGAACCTGGTCCCTGATGGGGGTCGAAGTCAATCAGGCGGTTCTCGGCAAACGGGCCTTCGAATTGAATTTCACGAATGAAGGGGGCATTGATGGAACGTATCGTCTGCTGAAAAACATCATGGGGCTCTGGCTCGTACAGGAATGCAAGCGGTGCTATGAGCGAGAGGGAACCGAACTCGATTACACAGCACTGACCACGGCTGCCACGGAGGCAGAGCCATTCCGGTCCCTGGTAGATCCCGATGATCCCCGGTTCCTGAGTCCGGTAGACATGCGTGAAGAAATCAAAGGCTACTGTCAGGAGACCAACCAGCCGGTCCCCGAAACTCCGGGACAGTTTGTGCGTTGTGCACTGGAGAGCCTGGCTCTGAAATATCACAAGGTGCTTGACTGGCTGGAAGAACTGACGGGAACGCCCATCACAGTTCTGCATATTGTGGGCGGCGGGACCAAGAATGAGCTGCTCAACCAGTTTACCGCGAACTCCTGTCAGATCCCGGTCATTACGGGACCTGTGGAAGCGACCGGGCTGGGTAATGTACTGGTCCAGGCCCGAGCGGCAGGCGCTGTCAGTTCGCTGGCTGAAATTCGTGAGATCGTGAGAAATTCGACGGAAACGACAACATATGAACCTCAGGATCAGGCTGTCTGGTCAGAGGCGATGCAGCGGTTCAATCAACTGCTGGATGCCTCTGGTTAGAGACCATTCCTCCCTTTAAAAGTGAGTAACTTGCCGTCTGTTCCGCTACACTATATTATCCCAGTCGGTAATCACATTTGATTCATAGCTAAGTATCATCCAGTAAGAAAGTATAACAATGGGTCTGTTTGACCGCTTGAAACGTGGTTTAGAGAAAACCAAGGATGTCCTGCGCACCGATGTACGCGACCTGTTCAAGGCGGGGGAGATACTGGATGATCAGAAAATTGAAGAATTCGAAGCGCGACTGATTAAGACGGATATGGGCGTTGTCTCTTCGGCAGCCATCTGCGATGAAATCCGCAAAAAACATGGTGGTCGTACCGTGATTCTGGATGAAATTCAGGAAACCGTGAAGGAAAAGATCCGGACGCTGCTGGAAGGAGAAGGTGATACCCGCTGGGACCTGAATAATCCCCTGTCCCCGCTGAAACACAATCCGGATGGGGTGACGGTCATTCTGGTCGCCGGTGTCAACGGGGTCGGGAAGACAACTTCGATCGCCAAACTGGCAAACCTGATTATTAAACAGAAGAAAAAGGTCCTGCTGGCTGCCGGTGATACATTCCGTGCGGCCGCTGTGGAACAGCTGACCATGTGGGCCAGCCGCCTGGGTTGTGAAATTGTGACCCGCCCTGACGGTACCGACCCGGCCAGCGTTGCTTACTCCGGTTGTGAACGGGCACTGGAAACCGGCGTTGACTATTTAATTATTGATACTGCGGGCCGTCTGCAGACACATACCAACCTCATGGAAGAGCTGGAAAAGATCAAACGTGTCGTAGATAAGAAGATCCCGGGTGCACCACACGAGAACCTGCTGGTTCTGGATGCGACGACTGGGCAAAATGGTCTGAGTCAGGCAGAACATTTCTCGAATGCAATCGAGTGTTCTGGAATAATTTTAGCAAAATTAGATGGTACAGCCCGGGGTGGTGTGACCGTTGCGATCCGCCAGAAGATGGGGATACCGGTCAAATATATAGGCGTGGGAGAGCAAATCGACGACCTTGAACTCTTTAATCCACAAGGTTTTGTCGACGCCTTATTCGCCTGATGCCTGTTAATTAAACTGCATCCAAACCCTTATATTCCCATTACTTTATATGAGTATTGTGGGTTAGTGCGCGCTGCCTGCATAATATTCGCGCAAGTTTAACATTCTTCAGCAACTGTTAAACTATTCCGGCTCCGCAATCTGGCGATGACAGCCAGACCCTCCCGATCAGTCAGAATATTCTTGACGTATCTCTTTTGATCAAAAGCACTACTGAGAATTCCGATATTCCGAGTTAGAGCCATCGTTAAGTTAGCGCTCAATTTGTGGACCGTAACTGGTTCTCTTAATCTAACGATGGGAAATTGATTTGAACCGTCAGTATGGCTTCTACCAAACTAAATTACCGGAAAGCATGCGCGCTTCCCTTCTGACGGTATGGAGACCAAGCACCCAAGAAGGTGTACTCAGGAGTTAAAATATGCGAAAACTGAAGGAATTGAAACGAAAAGCCAGACTGACTGGGCTCCTGCTGAGCGGGCTGGGTCTCATGGCTGTTTCGCCAGCATTTGGTGGTGATGCCGGATGTGCTCCCTCGTGCGTCCCCGCATCAAACCCTTGCTGCACGAAAGTGTTCGAGGATGCTGGTGACAAGCTGGCTGTCGAACTTGAGCGGTTAACCGCTGAATGTTGTGCCCCTAAAACCTGTGCCCCTACCTGCACGACAGATGGCTGTACCGATCCCAACACATGTTGTGGTGAAGAAGCCGGTGATGATGGAGACTGCTGCAGCGGACGTCTGACTCGTCTGTTTGACGACTGCGACGGCTGTGGAAACATCCTGGAAGATAACGGCTGGAAGCTGAGTGGCTGGTTGGAATTCGGGATTACATTCAACGGAAACCGTCCTGCTAACAATCTGAACACCCCGGGTGTTGGATTCAACCAGGCTGACAGCCAGTTCATGCTGAACCAGCTGTACTTTGTTTTGGAAAAAGATGCTGCCGCCAACGAAGACTGCTTCGGCTGGGGTGGTCGTGTTGACCTGCTCGTCGGTTCAGACGCTGCTGATACTGCCGTATTCGGTGGTCCTAACAACACCCCCAACTTCGATGGAACATGGTCTAACAACGACATCGCAACTGCCAACCAGATTGGTCTGGCTATGCCGCAGATGTACGCTTCAGTCTATGCCCCCATCGGAAACGGTGTTACCGTTAACGTTGGTCACTTCTACACCGTTATCGGTTACGAAGTTGTACCTGCTACCGGTAACTTCTTCTACTCACATGCTTATACCATGCAGTACGATGAGCCGTTTACCCACACCGGGGTTCTGGCCAGCACTGACCTGAGCGACAACATCTCACTGACCGGTGGTATCACCACAGGTTGGGACGATTTTGAAAATCAGAACAACGAGTGGAGCTTCCTGGGTTCTGTTGGCTGGACCAGCGACAGTGAAGACACCTCAGTCACATTCGCCATCAGCTCTGGTGGTGAAAACGACGCTTTCGGTGGTACTTCCAACCTGACCATCTTCAGCCTTGTTGCTCAGCAGAAACTGTCTGAAAACCTGAGCTACGTATTCCAGCACGACCACATGTTCTACCCGAACGGTGACGCTAATGCTGCTGGCGTAACAGCTGAAGCTTACGGTATCAACCAGTACCTGTTCTACGATATCTGCGATTCAACCCGTGCTGGTATGCGTGTTGAATGGTGGCGTGACCACAACGGTACCCAGCTGGGTGCTCCGGGCACGAACTACTACGAAATTACCGCTGGTATCAACCACAAGCTCAACTCCTGCATTCAGGTTCGTCCTGAAGTCCGCTGGGACTGGGCTGACGGTTCTGATCCCTGGACCACATCTGACGGTGGTACCAAGGACAGCCAGTTCACCGTTGGTACTGACGTAATTCTCGTCTTCTAAGACCAACGATCACGATTGAATCACCCGTCATTCCCAATCCCGAATGATGTGGTATAAAATCAAAGAGAGCCTTCCTCATTAGGGAAGGCTCTCTTCTTTTGCGCGGTGTGTTATGCATTTTTCCCCTGCGGAGTCTCGGTTTAATCAAGCGAAATTGACGTTTCTGAATTCAGTCTGGTAACATGAGAAACAGCGTCTTGAATGTTTTCTATTCCTGTTCTCGCCGTATCTCAGCCTGATTGACTCGCCATGAACCGTATGTTGCTCCGCTCCTGCCTGTTGTTAGCCCTGCTGCTCAGCTGTTCTGTTTTGTTTGGAGCCCCGGCCTCTGATCAGCGTCCCAATATCATTCTCGTAATGGCAGATGACCTGGGCTGGTCTGATATAGGCTGCTACGGAGGTGAAATCGATACGCCCCACATCGACAGCCTGTCTCGTGACGGCATGCGTTTCACTCAGTTTTATAACAATGCCATCTGTGGACCGACCCGAGCCTCTCTGTTAACGGGTATTTATTGTCAGCAGACAGGTCATCGTGGAGACCGCTGGAACGAACCCAAGAATTTCGACGTGTGCGTGACATTTGGTGAAGTCCTGCAACAGGCCGGGTATCGGACAATGATGGTCGGAAAGTGGCAGGGGGGAGACTCTGCCCTCGATCGGGGATTTCATCGTTTTTACGGGCCGATGTGTCAGGGTAAAATCAGTTATTTTCATGAAGTCGCCCAGAATCCGTATTACCTGGATCGGAAACGAATTGAACTGCCTGACGATTTTTATCTGACTGACGCCCTCAATGATCACGCACTTCAGTTTCTTCAGGAAGGCCTGACTGGCAAACAACCGTTTCTGCTGTATGTCGCCCACATCGCCCCGCACTGGCCCCTGCATGCCCGGGAACAGGAAATCGCCCGCTACCGTGAACAATACCTGACACAGGGCTGGGATCAGGTTCGTGCCCGTCGTTTTGCACATCAACGGTCAACCGGACTGATTCCACAGGAATGGGAGTTAGCACCGCGGTCAGCCAGCATTCGCGAGTGGTCCGAGGAACCAAGTCAGCGCTGGCAGGCAGAACGGATGACCGTGTATGCAGCCCAGGTGAAATCGATTGACCGTGGTCTGGGACAATTACTGCGAGCTCTGAAAGAGGCGGACGCAGCTGAAAATACTCTGGTCATTTTTCTGTCTGACAATGGTGCCGCCCCTGATGGCGGACTGACTCCCTCACAGAATGGCATGGGATTCAGTGAGAAACGACCCAACAAAAACTGGCGACGCGACCAGGTGCCAATCAAACCGGGCAGTGGTCCTGATCACATGCCTGGACCCCATGATACCTTTGCCGCCTACGGCTTAGCCTGGGCGACGACCAGCAATACGCCTTTCCGGGGGACAAAACTGGAAGGTTACGAGGGTGGGATCCGCACGCCACTCATCGTCCGCTGGCCCAAAGTCATCCAGCAGGGAGGTACCGTTACCAGGCAGGCGGGACACGTGATGGATTTTATGCCCACATTTCTGGATATTGCCCGGACCGAGTATCCCCAGGAGTTTCATGGTCGTCACCCTCTACCCGTCGAAGGGCACAGCCTGTTGCCCGTATTTGAGGGGAAACAACGCAAGCCGTATTCGGAACTCTGCTGGGACCTGCCCCGCCAGCAGTCCATCATCAGTGGTGACTGGAAAGCGATCCGACCACGCCAGCAGCCGACAAAGTGGGAACTCTACAATCTGAAAGACGACGGCACCGAGACCACTAACCTGGCAGCCCAACATCCGGAGAAAATCGAGTCCTTATCTCGACGGTATGCTGCCTGGCACAAACGTGTGAATGCAAAATAAAAAACGCCGTGTGACAGGTTCAGGTCCATCACACGGCGAAATTTTTTCAGATACCTGCGTCAGCAGTCAATTCAAGCGGCTTAGTGTTTGAAATGACGGCGACCGGTAAAGATCATCGCGATGTTGTGCTCATTGCAGGCAGCGATGACTTCTTCATCCCGCACGGAACCGCCGGGCTGAATAATAGCGGTAACGCCTGCTTTAGCAGCTTCATCCACTCCGTCGCGGAAGGGGAAGAACGCATCTGAGGCGACGATTGATCCCTGGCTCCGATCGCCGGCTTTGTAAGCGGCGATGTAGGAGGAATCGAGACGACTCATCTGCCCTGCCCCCGCTCCGAGCAGCATTTCATCTTTGGCAATGACGATCGCATTCGATTTCACGTGGCGGCAGACCACCCAGCCAAAGCTTAAACTGTTGAGTTCTTCGGGCGTGGGCTCGCGTTCTGTGACGACTTTCCAGTCGCTCTTATCGTCACGCAGTTCGTCTTTTTCCTGCACCAGCAGACCGCCGGATACACGACGATAATCCAGGCTGGGTTCAGCCGGCTCCTGCATCATCGGGCACTTCATCAGGCGGACATTCTTTTTCCATTTAGGCTTGGTCGTCAGCAGTTCGAAGGCCGCGGGTTCATAATCCGGGGCGATGATCGCTTCAATGAACCGATTGGGTTCACAGAGTTTTTCTGCCGTTGCCTGATCGACGGGACGGTTGAAACTTAAAATGGAGCCGAAGGCACTGACCGGGTCACCGGCGTAAGCTTTTTCGAATGCTTCAGCGAGTGTCTCTGCAGTGGCGCAGCCACAGGGATTGGTGTGTTTAATCACCACAGCGGCTGGCTGATCGAAGTCGCTGGCGATCTGCAGGGCGGCATCCAGGTCAAGGTAATTATTGTAGGACAGTTCTTTACCGTTCAACTGCTCTGCCTGGGCGACGCTGGCTGCCGGGGGATTCTGCTCGGCGTAGAAAGCGGCTCCCTGGTGAGGGTTCTCGCCGTAACGCAATTGATCCCGCTTCACCAGATTGATGCTGACTGATTCGGGAAAACGGCTTTGTGAATCTGCTTCTGCAGGCAAAACCGTAGCCATGAAATTGGCGACAGCCCGATCATAGCGTGCAGTCATTTCAAACGCAGCGGCAGAGAGTTCCAGTCGAAATTCGGGAGTCAGCGGACCAGAATTGAGTGCATCGAGTACACGGTCATATTGTGACTGATTAGTCACGATACCGACATAGGCATGATTCTTAGCGGCAGAACGAACCATGCTGGGACCGCCGATATCAATCTGTTCGATAGCTTCGGGCAGGGTCACATCTGGTTTGGCGATGGTGGCTTCAAAGGGATACAGATTACAGACCACCAGTTCGAACGGGACGATTTCAAACTCTTTGATCGAAGCCGCATCGCTGGGGAGATCGGGACGTCCCAGAATGGCGCCGTGGACCTTAGGATGCAGAGTCTTAACGCGTCCATCCATGATCTCAGGGAAACCCGTGTAAGTAGAGATGTCAATGACATTGACTCCCTGCTCTTCGAGGTAACGGCGTGTGCCCCCCGTGGAGATAAACTCAAAACCCAGTTCAGCCAGACCTTTGACAAAATCATCCAGACCCGATTTGTCACTGACACTGACTAACGCCCGACGCGGATAAGAATCGCTCATTTGTTTCTAAATCAATTTCCGAAGAAGACAGAAATACAGTATTTCTGAGAGAGAAAAAGCGTACCTGAGTGCGCGGCAAAAGGGGGCCTGCGCGACACAGGCCACAGAATCATCCTCTCGGGCACTCAACCAGAGGTCAGTTTAGCCACTCTCTGGTCAGAAAACAAACGAGGCAAACCCTGCGTCAGCAGAAGAGGCGAACCTGTTTACTGCACAGGGTTTTCAGTCGCCGGAGCTTCGGTATTCGCATTATCGGCAGCAGGTTCGGGAGCCACTTCGGGGAGAATCGGATATTTATCCTGATGCTTGAAGCGAATCGGGAACGGCAGATCTTTCTGTTTGAGACACAGAATGACGCCTGATTCAGAAGCACAGAAAATACGATCGGTCAGCTCGTTCATGAGTTTGACCTGATATTTTCGTAAAGGAACCGCTGAGAGCAGTGCGCCGTCCTTGCGGGACAGTACGAGCAGATTGCCCAGTTCATCCGAGGCATAGACCCGGGTGGGAGACATCGAAAGAAAACTCGAACCCAGTGGCTGCCACCATTCTTCCATACCGGTTTCACTGGACAGCTGGAACAGACCACTCTTGCGTGAAGAGAGATAGACTTCGTTCTCCAGAACCATGACCGGAATTCGGATTGGGAATGAGGTACGGATTCTCCAGCGGACAATACCGTTGAGAATATTCAGGCAGTACAGATTCTGATCCTCGGAAGCGAGGTACACACTATTCTTATTTTCTGCCAGATTGGTGGCAATCGGGGCGTCGGTTTCAAACTGATAGGTCAACTTCCGATCGGTCAAAGTGACGGAATACAGCGATCCATCCTGACTGGCAAATACCAGGGCACGGGGAGTCACAATTGAAGGAGTCGTAATGGCATCGCCTGTCTGGAAGGTCCAGCGAATGGCAAGATCACGCCAGGCGGGTAACTTGGATTCGCCGCTCAGCTCTTTCAACCTTCGCAGATTCCAGGCGTAGACACGACCATTCAGCGTGCCGACGTAAAGCGCGTCTTCGTCAACGGTCGGGCTGGTGGAGGCGGATGTGGGAAGCTGCAGTTCCCAGTCGATCTCACCGTTCATCCGGTCGATGGAATAGATTTTCGTTCCCACCGTGATAAAGACATATTTTGAGTTCGTAACCGGCGGGTAACTGATATTGTTCCCCCGCCCCATCTGAGTCGCCCAGAGTTTCTTTCCGGTTTCGTTGTTGAAAGCAGTGATGATCCCGGAAGTGGAAATCGCGTATAGATTCACTTCATCCAGTGTGAGATGCACGATGCGGTCCCGGTGAGGATCCACAGTGGCCTGGCCCCACCAGACCCGTTCCAGATTATGCTTGACCAGCGAACGCTGGGTTGGAACCGTCAGTCCCACGGATGATTCGTTTAAGCGTTGCGCCTGCAGATTTTCAGAGCACAGCCCCATAACCAGTAGCGCCAGAATCAAATACTTGGGCATCTTCCAACCAGACATATTCAATCTTTTCCAGAATGATTTAGGAGAACGGGTGATTCAAATTCGCGGAGAATGCTCTCAGACATCAGAAACGATGCGAGACCTCCCTCTCTCAAGTCTACATGATGGATTCATCAGACACCGAAAGAGTCTGTAAAAACAGGTAATATTCTGGCCTGCTCCTGACTCCAGAAATATCACACTCACCCTATTCTACCTACACAACCAAGCTGGAATCCAGCATTGTTCCGCCGAGATTCGAAGAATTTTCACCATCAAAACTGAACAGATTTATCAAATTGGTTGCCGTAAACAGTTCTCGCAGGTTATTCAGTAGCAGATAGTTCCCAGCCAACGATTGATGCTGACGGATTTACTGATTAAGTGGTTCCTGTCGGATGCTGCGGTAATCCTGCGTTCCTGCGAAACAGGAACTACTCAGTCCGTCCTGGATGTGTTAAAATAACTGCAGTTTTCCTGTCTGCAAATCAAGCTTTGATCCTCTCACAGCCTGAAAGGGAACTGGCATGAAACTCCCCTGCTCTGCTTTGATGTTTCCAGGCGTTTTCAGACTGGCGGTGGTCCTGTGTTTGACACTGGGACTGTGTCATTCGGCGCAAGAGGTTCGCGCCGATCTGATCAAGCTGAAACAGGGAGGAGAAATTCGCGGTAAGCTGCTCAAAGAGAGCGCTGGTGGCGAGACCACACGCACCATCGAAACGCTGAGTGGAGGTCGCATCAGCGTCGATGCTCAGCAGATCGATTTCGTTACGAACCGCCCCCTGGTGATAGAAGAATATGAATCCAGGGCGCACCAGATAAAGAACACTGTCGAAGCCCATCTGGAGCTTTCGGAATGGTGTCGCGAGAATTTCCTGACGACGCCTCGTCTACAGGAGCTGGAAAAAGTGATTGAGCTTGATCCCGATCACGAGCAAGCACGGGCCGCCCTGGGATATACCTTACGTGATGGCGAATGGATGACCCGCGACCAGATCATGCGGAAAAACGGCTATGTGAAGTACAAGGGCCGCTATGTCTCATCTGCAGAACTGGAACTGCTGGAAAAAAATCAGGCGGACCTGGAAGCTGAGCGTGCCTGGAGCAAAAAAATCAATCTGTGGGTCACCTGGCTCACCAGCCAGAATCCGCAATACCAGTCCGAAGGACTGCAGAACATTCAGAATATCAACGATCCCAACGCGGTCGCCGGTCTGGCCAGGAACTTGGGGAAACATGAGAATCTGAGTCTGCGGTCTCTACTGGTAACGACTTTGCAGCAGATCCCCGGACACCTGCCGTTACGTCCGCTGGCAGAACTGGCACTGACAGATCCGCATCAGGCGATTCGCGATGCAGCACTGCAGGCGCTTTCTGCACGCGATGCGTCTCAGGCGATCGTCTTTTTTATTGAAGCGTTGAAGCACAAATCGAATCTGATCGTCCAGCGAGCCGGAGCGGGACTGGCGGCGATTGGAGATCGGGAGGTCGTCCCTGAACTGATCGACGCCCTGACGACCAGCCATACTTATCGGGTTCGCGTTCCGGATGCCACTTCGACGTACAGTTTCAACAGCAATGGATCGTTCGGCGGTTCAGGAGTGGTGTTGCCACCCGAGATAGAAGCGGGACTGCTGGCCGGGCGTTATCCCAACGGGGTAATCGTCTTGCCCTCACAGCAACCCAAGGTCCGCATGCGGACTGTCTCAGTCAAACATGTCCACCAGAACAGCGCGGTGCTGGATGCCCTGCAGAAGTTGACCGAGCAGAATTTCGGTTACAACCAGCGATTGTGGCGACTCTGGTGGTCATCGGTTGAAAACCAGACGGGAATCATCCCCGCGATTCCGTGAGGTATCCGTAAATCGACTCCCGGTTCTCAGTTTTCTTCACCGGCCAGCACCTGACGTAAGCCGTCCAGATGCTGATTGTAGTTCTTCCACCGCTCCAGGCCGGAACGGTTCATGGGACGCCTTACCTGCCAGTTACTTGCAGTCGTCACAGGACGCTGATTGGCATGAAAGTCCAGGCACTGGTCATCCCAGTCGACGCCGATGAATTCAACCAGTTCCCGGGAAATGGCTTCCTGATTCTGAACCAGGTCGGCGTATGCCAGTTCGTAAGGCTGGTGGGGCAGAACCTGTTGCCAGTGCGCCATCAATCGCTCATATTCGCGGTAGTAGAGCCCCAGATCTTTGAGATCATGCGAGTAATCGTGACCGGTGCGAAACCGCTGAAAGTAACAGGAGAGACAGGTATCGAGGGGATCGCGACGGCAATGAATGACTTTCGCCTGGGGAAACAGAATGGCAATGAGCCCCAGGTAAAGATAATTTCCCGGCATTTTATTGATGACGCGACTGGCACTTTGGTTAAAGTTACGCAGACGCTGAAGATAGGCTTTTCCAAACCCAGAGAATGCATTGACAGGCAGTTGACGGATGCACTCAGGATATGGAGTCTGCCCGGGAGTATGACGCGGCATGGTGCCGGCGATACTGGAGATGTCACTGAGTTCCCCTGCCCCGTGCACATCCGGGTGACTGGAGAGGATCTGTTCTACCAGAGTCGTTCCTGTACGTGGCATTCCTATGATAAAAACCGGCAGGTCTGTCTGCAGGCCGTATTGAGACAATTCTCGAATCGTTTCTGCAGAGAAGACTTCAATGACCTGATCGATTCCCTGACGATGTTTTTGAATATCGAACTGCACCTTGCGGCTTTGATTACCCAGCTCGTAGTAGAAAAACGCCTTATCGTAATCTTTGAGATCATTGAATATTTTACCGCCGGCAAAACCAAGGAAGCAGCGGTCTTCATCGCTGAGATCATCGCGGGCTGCCTGTTGCTCAATCATTTCAATTACCGGATCATCGGGTGTGAACTTTCGCGTAGCGGAGTAATTGAAATAAGCCTCTGCGTAATCAGGCTTCAACCGGATCGCGGTTAAATAGTGATCTTCAGACAGCTGAAACTCACCAAGCTGGCGGTAGATCGCGGCCAGGTTATGGTGATATTCGGAAATCCGCGGTTGCAGTTCAATGGCTTTTTTGAGCAGATCCACCCCTACGCTGTGCTGACCTGACTGAGATTTTGCCAAGGCATAAAAGTGCAGAAACTGGGAATTGTCCAGATTCGCATAATAGTAGGGGCTTAATAACGCTTCTGCTTTTTGCGGCTGATTCTGCTGCAGTAACTGGACCGCTTCCGTGATGATGCTGTTCATACTGTTCTCGAAACAGGTTCTGAAAAGTGATCTCTCGTACGTGGTATTCTCTGAGAGGATCAGAGGCGGAAGTGGAATGTTTTTCGGAAGTAGCGCCAGAGCCATTGGCCGGTCGTCAGCTGACTGACCAGGAATCGCGCTTTGCCCCGCATGTTGGTCCGGAACAGGAAGACATCCTCTTCCAGCGGTACGATCGCCTGGTACGCAGTACTGGTCAGTTTTTCGTTGCCGTCTTTGTCCGTTACCGTAGGCAGTTCGCCTCCCATTTTATTCGAGAGCGTGGGAGGGACATAATCCCGGTGCCCGTGAGCGACCCGTTCGATTTTCGATGTGTAGATTTTCTCCGGCAGGTGTTCCATTTTGAGTTCCACCTGCTGGTCGATCTGGAAATCGTTGCGATATTCCTGATCGATATAGAGCACGGCCTGGAAACGTTCTTCCGGAGCAATACTCAGCATATGCGTCCCTTTGTCGAGATAGCAGTCGGCATTACGGGGATCAAGGGGAGTCCCGTGCCAGCCGGAAAGTCGCTTGCGGGAGTCGGATAATTTGGGCTCCGGTTTGCGTGCCGGGGCGATCACTTTCCCACTGATCGGTGCGATGACTTCCATATGCTTGAGCTGTTCCTCGATCTCGGCAATTTGCTCATCAATGGTGGCCAGCTTTTCCTTGGCCACCTTGACACCTGCCTGATCTCCCAGTGCGCGATATTTGTAGATCTCGTCTTCCTGAACTTTACGTTCGATTTCTTTCAACTGGTACAGCTTGTCTTCTTTCTCGATGTTGACGATCCGCGCCAGCAGTTGTCCCTGCTTGACCTGCTGTCCGGGTTCGACATAGACCTGTTCCAGTCTGCCCGGCTCGGTGGTGTAGACATCTTTCACGCCGTAACCTTCGACAACGAAAGGTGCCTCAAAATGCATGGGAACTGGGATCAGGAGAATTCCCAGGATCAAAGCGACAGCCACAGTCACAGTCGCTGAGACTTTGAAGTAATTCATGGGTTCGGTCCTTGGAGCTGCAATAATTTTGTAAATGTTATAGATAATCCCACCAATGAATGAGACGACAGAGATCACCGCCAGAGTGATACCGATACTCTGCAGGTCATAAGGTTTCAGGACGGTATACAGGAACAAAGTGATCCCGAACATGATGAACCAGCGGTAGACCGCTGCAGAAACCGCATACAGGATGAACCAGAATTTACCGGTTTCCGGCATAAAGGGATCCCGCTGCGATTCAATTCCCAGACAGTACCAGGCGAAAGTATCGCGAAGATGCTTATCGGCTTTCTGCCTCAGGTTGGGAATCTCCAGCAGGTCACTCATCATGTAATAACCGTCAAACCGCATCAACGGGTTCGCGTTGAAGATCACGGTCGTCACGGTGGAGATAAAGAACAGGTTCAAAGCCAGGTGGTTCAGGAGGCCCGGTTTGGTAAACCACCAGATCCAGACCGCGATGGCAGACATGATGACTTCGATATACATCCCGGCGCCGCCGATGATGATCCGCTGCCATTTATTTCGCAGCATCCAGGAATCGGAAACGTCACAATACAGGCAGGGGCTGAAGACGAGGAACATGATCCCCATCCCGTGGCACTCCCCATTGTAATGCTTGCAGGAGAGACCGTGCCCGAATTCGTGGACGACTTTCGCCGCTCCCAGCACGAACCACATGTAAATCAGGTTGGGCCAGCCAAAAAACTGCTGGAATTCCGGAAGTCGACTGCGAAACGCTTCGAACTGCACACCGATCAGAATCCATGAAGACAGGATCAGCAGCGCGAACATGGTGGTCGCCCAGGGTTTCCACATCCATTTCACATAGGGATACATCTTTTGGAGCGTCGTTTCCGGGTCCCAGCCGGGCAGCCTGAGATAGAGCAGGTTTTTCACGGTGGAGAAGAATTTCTTCTTCGTCTCTTCGCGATACTGCTTGATCAGGGTGACTCCCTGTCCCGGACGTCCGCTGGTCAGCAGCCCTTTACGATACAGGTCCGAAATCAACTGCTGGATTTCAGAAATGGAAAGTAACAGGGTGGGATACTGACGATGGACCTCATCCCGAATTTCTTCCGGACTGCGTTCTCCATTGAGCAGATTCAGAATGTAGTACTGCTCGGGATGCAGCCGCGTGTATTTCAGGGAGACCGGGTCTTTGATAACCCAGTACCCCAGTCCTTTGTAATGAATCCATTTGCTGATTAAATCATCGCGCACGCTCAGCGGAATCGGTCGTTCCGTTGAGGATGTCATGGATTCGCTAAGAGTACTCATATGTGGTCAGGATTCCTGGCAGATTAAGAAATGTCACTTCTTTTTCAGTCTACGAGAACAGCTTAGTCCTCAATATTCTTTGCCGGGCTTCCCTGCGCCACTTTGGGTTCTGATTTATCCGGCAGGATTTTCATTGTGGCCATGTAGCCTGCTTTGAGAATGTTTTCCGGATTTTCGACTTCGGCCCAGACCCGAATTGATTTCCCGTGGATGGGTTCGACTTCGACATCGATAAAAGTAATTTTGCCGTTGAAGGTTTCGTTCTCAACAGGCAGACGCACACCATGAATGTCCAGTTGGACTTCGACGGGCGTTCCCACATGAAACTTCCAGGTATCCTGGATATTCACATAACCTTCCACTTTGACCCGGTTGGTGCTGACCAGTTCCAGAACTTCATCACCGTGACGGACGACTTCGCCGGTCGAACGGAATTTTTTGGTGACGATGCCGTCAAAGGGAGCGATGACTTTCATTTCTTCGAGCTGGGCGTCGATTTCATCGAGTTGCAGCTTATTCATATCGAATTCCAGCTCTGCCTGTTCGATTTGCAGATCGCTTTTTTCGGCGTTCAGGGTCAGGCGTTTGATATCGAGTACGGAAATCGTGTTGGGAACCCGTTTATTAATATCCTTGTTCATTTCCAGTTCGACGTAGGCGGTGTCCCGGGCTTTCTTGGAATAGCGAATTTCAATATCGTTTGTGGCTTTCTTCTCTGCTGTCCGGCGGGCTGCCTTGAGGGCATCGCTTTTTAAGCCTGCGATCACCTGGCCCTTTGTGACTCGCTCCCCTTCGTTGGGTTCGACAAACTCGAGTACGCCGGGACGATCGCTACCGAGGATGACGCGGTCGATCAGTTTAATCCGGCACTCACCAACGGAGATGGCAGCTTCGGGATTTGCAGTCGGTTTCTTTTCGGTGGCTTTCTTTTCGGTGGCTTTGTCTTCGGCCAGCAGGGTCGTTCCTGCATATCCGAGACTGCAACCTGCGGTCAGCAGCATTGTGTACAACACGTGTTTCATTTTGAAATTCATATCCTGATCCTAAAACTGAATCTTAAGGTTCCCGAAGCAAAAAGCCTGCATTTCAACGCTGGTCGAGACTGGAGAGTCTGACATATATAAATATAGACACTTCAGTGCCTCATATCTAACGCCCGGTTCACACTACTCACAAGCAATTTCTGAAGTGGAACAAACCTTTTTCACGGGCTGGTTCAGAACATAACGACATGTTGAACTCCCGCAGCAGGGCATTACAACCGGAATACTTTACCCAGATTATCCTGTTTTCGATATTTGAGACGATTTCCAGCCCCCCTGCCAATCAATGCCTGACCGTAAGTCATGTTCTATTTTCCAATTATGGCCTGTTCTGATTCTACGCATGTTATACTTCAAATATTTGACCGTCTCTTATAACAGGGTATGTTTTTACGGCTCCGGGCTACTGGACCGATTACTCACTTTGTCCGTTTCTTTTCCGCAACATGCCAAAAAAAAGAGATTTACGACAAATTGTCTTTTTGCATTCGCCCTTCCCCCCGAATAAAATCAGGGTATGTAAGATTGTCCACACAGTGAAAATCGCGTGGGGAACCAGCAAAAAACCATAGTTTACGTCAAACATACCGTATAATTTCTGAAAGAGTCTCATTTCAGAAATGGAAAACGGAAATCCATCGATCGATCAAACAGGTAAGTTAACTCTATGACCAGCACTCAATCGCCCACTCAGACCCGTGAACGCGTCATTCGTATTGCGCGGGAAATCGAAGAGTTTGCTCATTCCAACGTCGCCCCCGAGACATTCTTCCGTGAATTTCTCAGACGCGTGGTAGCCGGACTGGGAGCAACGGCAGGTGCTGCCTGGTTAATCGATGAAAGCGGTCGGTTGACGATCAAAAGTGAAGTCAATCTGGCAGACACCGGTTTCTACGAAGAACCAGAGGCGATTCTGAAGAACCAGCGTCTGCTCTCTGATGTCGTTTCCACGGCTGAAGCGCGCATCTTTACCGCCGACGGTGAGAGCGATGTCCACCTCCCCACCGATAACCTGATTGTGGTGGCAGCGTTGACGATTCGCAAAAAACCGGTCGGTGTCATCGAAATCTTCCAGCGGTCGAATGCTCCTAAACAGGCTCACTCAGGTTACCTGCAGTTTGTCGAGCAGATGTCGGGCTATGCCTCGCATTATCTGACAGAGCGCGACAAAGCCAATCAGTCGGATGCATCCCTCGAAGTCTGGGAAGAAGTCGACCAGTTCGTCCAACAGCTGCACCGCAGCCTGGATTTGTCTGAAGTCGCGGCGACCGTCGTGAATGATGGTCGTCAGCTCCTGAATGCTGACCGCGTCAGCCTGGCGATGCAGTACGGCAGAAAAACAGTCATCGAAGCAATCAACGGACAGGACAAAGTCAACAAGCGGGCCAACACGGTCCGACTGCTCTCCAAGCTCTCCAACAAAGTTCTGGCAATGCGTGAGGCCTTTATCTACTCAGGGTCGGTCGATGCGATTCCCCCGCAGATTGAAGAGCCCCTGGCCGACTACCTGCAGGAAAGCGGAACCCGCATGATCATGATCGTGCCGCTTTTCGAACCGGAAAAAATTGTCAAAAATGATGACGAAGCCCTGGGGCGTACCAGCGATAAACCTCGCAAACTGATTGGCGGTCTGATCGTTGAACAGATCACCGACAGCCAGCCGCGACCTCATCTGGAAAGCCGCGCTGATCTGCTGTCGGGGCACATCGCCAGCGGGATTGCCAATTCCCGCAACTACGAGAGCATTTTCCTGATGCCGCTCTGGCGGATGGTCGGACGCATCTTTGCTTCGCTGCGTGGTAAAACTCTCGTCAAAACCCTGGTCGTGATCGCACTGCTTGTCGCTGCCGGCGTGACACTGGCGATGGTTCCCTATGATTATCGAGTCAACTGTGACGGTCGACTGATGCCGACCATTCAGCGGGAAGTCTTTACCAACTGGGAAGGCGAAGTCGTCAAGATTCATGTAGAGAGTGGACAGCAGGTGAAAAAAGGTGACCTGCTGGTGGAAATCCGCAACGAAGACCTGAAAGCCCAGGCCGTAGATGCGGAAAACAAACTGAACGAACTCCGCCTGTCGATGCTGGCAGTGAATGCCCAGCTTCAATCGGACTCCAACAATAAACGCCCGGTGGAAGATATCATCAATCTCCGTGGTAAATTATTTGAAACACGCACCCAGATCGCAGGTACCGAACGGCATCTGGAGATTCTGAACGAGCGACTCGACAAACTGAATGTGCGGGCTCCCATCGATGGCGTTGTCACCACATTCCAGGTGGAACAGCTGCTGATTAACCGTCCGGTGCAGCGGGGTGAACTGCTGATGGAGATCATGGATCCCAACGGTCCCTGGCAGCTGGAACTGGACGTGGAAGAAAAACGGATGGGGCACATCCTCCGAGCGGCTGAGAAGAAGGGCGATATCGAGTTGCCCGTCGAATTCATTCTGGCAACGTCCAACGAACTGACCTACGAAGGGGAAGTCACCGAAATCTCAACACGGGCCAATCACGCCGAAGAGGTAGGGTCGATTGTGGAAACCTATGCCACATTTGATGAAGAAGCACTGCCGATGCTGCGAATTGGTGCTGAAGTGAGTGCCAAGATCGACTGCGGTGAACGCAGCCTGTTCTATGTGCTGTTCGGTGATGTGGTGGAAACCGCCCGTCGTTACTTCTGGTTCTAACAGCCGATCGACAATACTGAAAACAAAAAACGCCCCTGGATTAAATTCCAGGGGCGTTTTTTTATCGATTTACAGACCGCGACTATTCTTTGTCAGCAGGTTTGTCTTCGGTCTTTTTCGGTTCTTCTTTTTTGGCTTCCTCTTTCTTCGGCTCTTTTTCATGTGCATGATCGTGATCATGATCGCCGTGCTCATGGCCGTGACCATCGTGCTTCAGGTCAACATGAAAATGATTTTCGCCGATATCAAGGTGGAAGTGCCCATTCAGATCGGATTCTTTTTTGATCGATTCCGGAATGGCTTTCCCTTCGGCTACGAAACGGGAGGACTTGCCGTCCTTTTCCCCTTCCAGAGGCTTGGCAGCCAGCGGAATTTCGTGTTCTTTGTCGCCAACTTCCATATCAAAGTCGATGGACTCGGCAGCGATCGGAACAGCAGCTTTGGCATCAGGACCGAGAATGAAGGCGGTCAGCGTGCGTTTATCGCCGTCAAAGACGACTTCCACGTGGTACTGTTCTTCACCCACTTCCAGCAGATGACCGCCGTTGGGGCCATGGGCGTGTTCGTGATCGTGTCCATGGTCATGTTCTGCTTCCGCGGAAGCCTGGGAGTCTTTTTCATCGAATGTACGGGTTTCATCCTGTCCGGCACAACCGGTAAACAGGGCGAGTGCCCCGCTGCAACAGACGACAGCCAATAAATTATTAATCCGCATTTTCATTCCTTCCCGAATTATATGAAACAAAGTGTTTTGATAGCGATTTTAATTCGCCCTGTCGATTACATATGCAAATCATATGCAGAATGAACCATAAAGAAAAGCGATCTGCTGAAGTTTCACACAGAGATCACTGAATCCCCTCTTCCTCAGCCTGCGCCTCATCGATAGCATCATCCTGAATATATGTTTTTCCTTTATAACGCTGCGCGACGAACACAAACAGTACCGCGGCCACCAGCATCAGTCCGGAAAAGAACCAGAAGTATCTGGCGCCTTCCAGGTATGAGCTCTGCTCATCAACCATAATGACTTCATTCACACCCGCAGTCAGCAGATTCCCCACCGTCATGGAAAGAAAGAAGAGTGACATGATGAATGACTTCATCGATTTGGGAGCCTGAGTATAGGAAAATTCAAGGCAGGTAATCGAAACCATGACTTCTGCAGAAGTCAAAACCAGATAGGGAATCGCCTGCCAGAGTATGTGAGGAGGGTTATCAGGAGCATGGATGATCCATGATTCAAGCAGGGCGCTGATGGCAAACGAGGCGGCTGCCAGAAAGAAACCGATGGAGATTTTCCGCAGGGGCGTGAGTGGAAAGACTTTGTCGATCAAGGGGTAAATCACATACGTAAACGTCGGCACCAGGATTAAAATAAACAGGGGATTGAGTGCCTGTATTTCGGCCGCTCCCAGCTCATAGCTACCAATCATGTGTTTCATCTTTGTTCCCTGGAGCACCCAGGAAGATCCCGTCTGATCGAAGAGCGACCAGAAGACGGGGAGAAACACATAATAGAGTACCGACAGATTCAACAGCGCCTGCAGTCCTTCCTTACCAAATGTTTCCGAGCGAAACTTCTCCCAGCCCGAAGCGGGAATGTGCACAAATTCATTGCGTCCCAGCCAGAACAGGATGGTGGCGATCAGCATCAAGATACCCGGCAGTCCAAACGCGTAATGAGGTCCATAGTTCTTAAGGATCACCGGAATCAATAAGGAAGCGACAAAGGCCCCCATGTTGATCGACAGATAGAACCAGCCAAAGACCCGGCTGAGCAGATGCTGATTTTTCTTGCCGAACTGATCTCCCACATGGGCAGAGACACAGGGCTTGATCCCCCCAGCGCCAATGGCGATCAAAGTCAGGCCGACCAGCAGCCCCGTTCGCGTTTCATCAATGGCCAGCGCCAAGTGGCCGAAACAGTAGACGATCGACAGAGTCAGAATCGTCCGATATTTGCCCCAGAACACATCGGAGATAATGGACCCCAGGAGTGGGAAGAAGTAGACGGCAGCCACAAACAGATGAAAGTATTTCGTCGCCTGTTCATCGCTCATGTAATCTTTCATGCCCTCTGCATTGAGCAGATACTGTGTCATGAAGATTACGAGTATGCCCCGCATCCCATAATAACTGAAGCGTTCGGCCGCTTCGTTGCCAACAATATAGGGAATCCCGTTCGGCATTTTGGTGGAAGGGACAGGAGCAGTCTTATAAGTTGGCGATGTC
Organism: Gimesia chilikensis; assembly: GCF_008329715.1. GTDB lineage: Bacteria > Planctomycetota > Planctomycetia > Planctomycetales > Planctomycetaceae > Gimesia > Gimesia chilikensis. Next base: position 306,590 of record NZ_VTSR01000011.1, read on the forward strand.
ATCAGTTGGTCTGGTCCTTCAATGGTGTCTCGACTTCGGTTCAGGTTGATTCTTGCTGCTGCCGATCCGTTTCCACGCGTTCTACCTTTACCCCTTCGGGAGAGGGAGTGAATTGGAAAATGGTGTCAGCATAACGTTCAAACATTACCGGATCGTGGTGACTGATCATGATAATCTGGAAGCCGAGTGCCTGCCCCGCCTCATGAATAATTTTCACTAACCGTGGTACCAGATCGGGACGGAGCCAGCAATCCTGTTCGTCCAGAACAAGTACCCGCCGGTGTTCTGTTTCATCCAGCGTCATGAGCGCAAACATCCGCAGGCCGACCGAGAGGATGTTGGCCACCGAGCCCCCCTGCCCCCGCATAATGTCTTCCGTATTGCCTTCCCGTTCGATCTGAAATTCGACCGTGGCGGCGTTGCGTTTCCATTCAGCGACCGCCTTGAGCTTGAGCGGCTGTTCCAGAACTTCCTGGAGGGCGATCGTCAGTTTCTCCTGAATCATCTGCAGTTCCTGCTCGAACAGCTGACCGCTTAAGGTCTCCAGGGCTTCGGTGACCTGCTCAGAGATCCCCAGGTACTGTTCCGTTTCCTGCAATTGTTGTTTGAGCTGGGCCTGGTCTTTCTCTTTCTGTTCGCGCACCGCGGAGAGCTTCCAACAGCGGCGCTGCAGGCTCATGGGAGACCGCAGTTCCCCGGGCTCGGTCTCGGAATCAGATTGAGAAGTCATGTCGCTCTGCATGGCTCACTTTCCATTCGGCCGGTTCAGGAAGCGTCTGCTGACTGATGTGCGGTTTCAATTTGGGAGAGTTCGGTTTCGATCTTCGCGAGACTCTGATGATACTCGGCCCGCTTACGGGCATTCTCATCCTTGATCTGCTGCAGCTTTGCTTTCAACTCTTCCAGTTGATCGGTGCCATACTCCTCCTGCGCCTGTTGCTTGAGCTCGTTCAGATTCTGCTCCGCATTCACCAGGTCGCGTTCGGATTCAATTTTGCGTTTATTCAGTTTCTGAAACTGTTCCGTCAAAGCTTCGATATCGGGAACTGCTCCCTGCTGGTCATTCGTCATCGCGGGAAACCTCATCTGCTAATTTCTGTATTTCTGCTGCCACGGTAGTTTCAAACTGGGGCAGATTTTTTTCCAGGAACAGTTTCAGCCCTGCTCCCGTATCCGTTCTCCGAGACTGTAATTCGGCCAGCCCCGAAATAAAAGCGGACGGCACGCCTTCCTCGGTTTCGTCTTCCATTTCCGGATGAAAGACTTCATCAAAGGCGGCATGGGGGATTTCCACCTGGGAACGTCGCCAGCCGTCTGCGGTCGCTTCGAGTTTCAGGACAGAAGGAATATGCGCCCGGGTCGCATCGCTGCGCGAACGCCGGATGATATTCCCCGGAGTCACCCAGGTCGTCTGCCCTTTCTGCACGTCTTCGAGCCGACGATGAATGTGGCCGTTGACGACATATTCCACGCCTGTAATTTCATAGGGACGCAGGTGCCCCTGTTCCTCGTAGCCGGGAACGAGCAGATCGTGGTGGGTCACCCAGACGATCAGCGGCGAATCGGTTTCGTGCTCAAAGGCGTCTGCCTTGGGAAGTTTGTGTCCCCAGGAAGTGCCTCCCACAATCACGGAACGGCCTGCCATGGTGCCTCGCCAGGGATTTTCGGTTGAGAGCAGACGATAGCGGCCCGCCTGGATGAGGATGCTGAGCGTGTCGTGTTCGTTCAACTGGTTTTCACGGCAGTCATGATTACCGTAAATGCCGTACACAGGAGTTTCGAATAAGGTCAGCAGTTCACACAGCAGCCAGTTCTGATTGTCGCGGGGAACATGAAACAGGTCACCCAGGATCACGGGAAGTAAGCTTTGTTCCTGCGCCGTCTGCAGACACCACTTGATTTTCTCCAGCACGACGCGGGGATAATCGTCCCTGCGAAAGCCGGGAACCCGCCCTTCCACGTGGGGATCGCCGATCAGGAGCACACCTTGATATTCTTCAGGCGTCATGTGTGTGCCCCTTCAATCCGGTTTCGGCTGACTGAATGAAGCGATCCGGCTCCAGTTCTCCGCCACACGTGGGGCACGTGGGATTCTCTTCCACCCAGTGGAGCAGTTCGACGCGGGCCTGTTCGTATTCGGCTTTGACTTCAGCGTGTCTCTGCTTCCGCTCCAGAAACTGTGTCTCCGCGGCAGTCCACTGCTGACAGAACTGCGCGAGCTTCGCACCATCGACCAGTTCCGGTGGAGAAACGCATTCTGCGAGGATCTCGGCTTCTCTCCGATCCCGTTGCGTGCGGGCTTCTGCGGCCGTCAATCTGGCGATCAGCTTCTCCAGACTTTCAGGGTCGGTCAGCTGGGGAGGATCTTCCAGCGGTTCCAGGCAATTCTGTGTCGCCTGTGACTGCTGGCAGATGCGATCCTGCAGTTGATAATCTCTGATCAGAGCAGCGAGTGCCGATTCATTTTGCAGCGCAGGGGGATCGCTTAATGTCTCCAATGCGGAGACAGTCGTCTGTGAGCGCTGCAGCCCGCTTTGAATCGTCTGCCAGCGCTGGACCAGTGCTGCGAGGGGGCGTTCCGGTTCCTGCTCCAGCGGTCCGGGTAGTACCTGCAGACAGGCAACCCGGCGGGAACAGAGGGCGACACGGGTTTCCGCTTTCGTGAGTTCCGAAATCAGCGTTTCCAGCTGCTGAATCTGCTGCGTTTCGGCCTGGAGTGCCTGATATTGTGTTTCGAGGGTCTCGAGTTCGGATTCCAGATCGGGAACGGGCTCCAGCAGTTTCAGTGTGGCCTCGTTCTGTTTCTGCTCGGTCTGTTGTCGCTGATAGTCCTGCTGGGCCACTTTGACTTTGCTGCGGTGCCGCTTCTGCATCTCGATCAGCACGGAGGCATCCGAGGAGGAGGCAAAGAAGCGGGCGGCCCGACTGCCCCGATCGCCCAGCAGAAAGATGGGCGATTTCTGCTCGCCGAAATGGACATCGAATTCATCGCTGTCCCCCGACTTGACTTTCGCCAGTCTTAATACTTCCGGGAGGATATCGGGGACATTGTTTCTGAGACGATGGAAATCCTGCCCGTCAATCGTATAACTGACGACCTTCTTTTTACGTTTCCATTCGATGACGTGGCCGTCGTCGGTTTCCACGATCACGCGGCACTCTTTGGCACCGTGCCTGACCATGTAATCGCCCGAGGTATTTTCCGCCAGTACCTGCAGGGCAGAGACGAACGCCGACTTACCGCAGTTATTGGGCCCCGTCAGCACGGTGAGTCCGGGCGACAGCTCAATCTCGGTAAACGCGTGGCTCATAAAGTTATGTAGTGTAATCCGTTTCAACATGCCTCAAAGTATAATCATTTCGGTTCGCGAATCACAGGATTGACGCCCCCGGTATTTCAGATCGCCGCCGAAACAGAGGCTTGCGTTCCGCCGTTGATTCGGGTCAAATAACTTCAAAGCCCGGTGAGGGATGGACTGCCCGTCTCCCGCCCTGTTCTCCTGATATTTCAGATAGGATTGCCCATGCTCGCGCCGACCCAATATTTCCTGTGCTTCGCTCTCTTTTCCGGAGCCGTCTGCTCCACCTTACTGACACAAACCGCATCCGGGGCTGAGCAATATCGGGTTTATGTGGGCACCTATACCCGCGGCAGCGACAGCAAGGGGATCTACCAGTTGCTGCTGGACAGCAAGACGGGCAAGCTGACGCACGTGGATGTCACGGAAAACAGCGTGAATCCCTCGTTTCTGGCGATTTCGCCCAATCAGAAATATCTCTACGCTGTTAATGAAATTAATGATTTCGAAGGCCAGAAAGCGGGTGCTGTCAGCTCGTATGCGATTGCCGCAGACAGTGGCAAGCTGACGTTTCTCAACCAGCATTCTTCCCGGGGAGGATCTCCCTGTCACCTGGTAGTAGATGCGACTGGTAAGTTCGTGCTCGTGGCCAACTATTCCGGCGGTAATATCTGCACGCTGCCGATCCAGAAAGATGGTTCCCTCGGCCCCAGTTCTGCTTTTGTCCAACACACCGGTTCCAGTGTGAATGCAGCCCGTCAGAAAGCACCGCACGCACATTCGATTAATCTGGATCCCAAGAACCGTCATGCGGTTGTCGCCGATCTGGGCATTGACGAACTGCGCGTCTACGATTTTTCTGCAGCCGACGGCAGCCTGACTCCGAACGCGGTACCGGGCATCAAAATGGCTCCGGGAGCCGGTCCGCGGCACTTTGCCTTTCATCCAAGCGGGAAATGGGGTTATGTCATTAACGAGCTGAACCTGACCGTGACCGCCATGAAATACAATCAAAAGACGGGTGTCTTTGAGATTCTGCAGAATATCACCACCGTTCCAGAAGGAACGAAACGGAAAGGGAATTCCACAGCGCAGGTTCTGGTGCATCCCTCTGGAAAATTCCTGTATGGCTCCAACCGGGGCCCGAACACGATTGCCATGTATGGAATCGATCAGAAAACGGGCGAACTGACGTCCCTGGGTTATCAGCCGACCGGCGGTGCGATTCCGCGGAACTTCAATATCGACCCGAGTGGGAAATTCCTGCTGGCCGCGAACCAGGATTCGAATAACGTCGTCGTATTCAAGATCGATCAGAAAACGGGAGTGCTGGAACCGACGGGGCATGAAATCGACGTTCCCAAGCCGGTCTGTATTCAGTTTCTGCCGATCGGCGGTACTCCCTGAGTTGACTGACGTCTATAATGCAGACACCTTACCGCGGAGGAAACCCTGCCGCGGTTGCATTGCTTTTGAAAACCTCCAGTCAGAACAAGATCGACACATATGTGGACGAAAATCTGTGGCATTCGTGATGCCGAAACCGCCCGCATGGTGGCGGATCTGGGTGCCTCTGCACTCGGTTTGAATTTTTACGCCCCTTCACCGCGGTGCATTTCTGTTGAAACCGCTGGGGAAATCGCTACGGCCGTCTCGAAGAATGTCGCTCTGGTCGGATTGTTCGTGAATCACAGCCTGGAGGACATTGAAACAATCTGCCAGTCCGTTTCACTCGATCTACTGCAGTTGCACGGTGATGAAACGCCGGAATTCCTGGCGGAACTGGCGGAGCGACTGCCGAACCTGCCTTTGATCCGAGCATTTCGAGTGCGGGAAGCGAATCTCGAATCAATCGCCGCCTATCTATCTGACTGCGATCGCTGTGGCAAACGCCCGGATTACCTGCTGATCGACGCTTATTCACCAGATGCCTTTGGGGGGACCGGCAAAGTGGCTCCCTGGGCGGTGATTCAGGAATATTATCAGTTTACCGAGTGGCCGCCCCTGATTCTGGCGGGGGGACTGACCCCCGAGAATGTCGCGGAAGCCATCGCCGCGGTGCAGCCGTTTGGCGTGGATACCGCCAGCGGAGTGGAATCGGCACCGGGGATGAAAAGTGAGGAACTGGTGGCATCCTTTATCAATCGAACAAAAAAAGCGTGAAATTTCGATCGTCTAACTGGTATAATACGACACAGCTCACGAACGAAAGATGAAGAATCAGAACAGTTTTATGCAACTGCCTTGAGAATCCCGAGTTCGAGCTCTACCATATATCTCAGACCGGAGTGTCTGAGTACGTGGCGCTGAGTCACTTTGAAAAACAGGAGTTGCGGGAAACGCATCGTTTCTCCAGGGAATGAAAACGACCATGTCAACTGATTACAATATTTTACTGATCGAGGATGACCGTGAGATTTCCAGCACCTTGAGTGGTGTGATTAAATCTGCGGGCTATAACATCATCGTGGCCCCCAACGGACTGGAAGGGCAGAAGCTCGCCCAGACAGAGAATCCCGATCTCGTCATCACCGATATGATGATGCCTAAGATGGGAGGTTTCCCCGTGCTGGAAACTCTCAAGTCGCTGCCTTCTCCCCCCAAGGTGATCATGATCACCGCCAATGAAGGTGGTCGGCACAAAGCGTATGCCGAGATGCTCGGAGTCGACGACTATCTGCGGAAGCCTTTCGCGATGGACGTCTTTCTGGATGCCATCGCCCGCGTTTTGGCAAAAGACTCGGACGACGGAGATGATAGCAAACCCGCCAAAGGACCTCTGTCACGCTCACGTAAAAAATCGTAAGCGTCCTGCCTGCCCTTACCCCCCGGCAACCAGCGCGACGTAGTACCAGTACAACCCGGTCAACGACGTCAGCGTGATATCGATCGTAGAAATCCAGCCCAGTTTTTTGTGCAGGCTGCTGTGCGCACAGGGTACGGGCGGATTGGGAATACGTTTCAGAGCCAAAATCAGCGTCGTTCCCCAGAAGAAAGGTGTGCTGACGGCGAACAGCAGGTGCACGTAGAGGACATTCCGGACATAGTCGAACTGTTCGGGTGTCAGGGGGACCTCGCGTTGCTTAACGATATTCTGCCAGCCGCCGTGCATGATCTGGACGTCCACTTCGAAGGCGGCCACCGCCACCAGCAGGACAGCTCCGAGCAGAATCTGCAGCTTTTTGTGCAGCGCAAAATTATGTTTGATTTTAACTGCGTAGAGGCTGAATAAGAGAAGTGGGACAATCAGCAACAGTGCCGTGACCACAAAATCCAACATGAATGTTGAGCGATAGCCTAAAAATCCATGCTCCATCTGAGTATCCTGTTTTGGCGTATGGGGGGGAACGAGATCTGTTCGCGAGGAACCATATCAGAACTTCAATTCTGATCCAAGCCCAGCCTGATTTTGCTCTCGATCAGTTTCCTTGGTGGAATGGCGCGAATTTCCCCGGCTCCCACTTGCAGAGTCAGACAGGCTTGATACATTGGGCCAATTAAGGATTTTTTCAGCCAGCCGTTCTCTCAGACACAGGAGGTGTGCACGTGCCAGTGTGCGGCGTGATTCCCGCCCGACTCGAGTCATCGCGACTCCCCGGAAAACTGTTATTAAGTGAAACCGGACAGACGCTGATTCAGCATACCTGGGAGGCAGCAGCCCGCTCCGAACGGCTGGATCGCCTGATCGTGGCGACCGACAGCCTGGAAATTCTGGAAGCCGTACATGGCTTTGGCGGCAAGGCGTTTCTGACGGGAGAGCATCCCAGCGGCACCGACCGGATAGCCGAAGTTACGGAAAAAGAGCTCTTGGATGCGGATATCCTGGTGAATATCCAGGGAGACGAACCCGAAATCGCGCCTGAATTCATCGATCAGCTGATCGACCTGCTGGAATCTTCCCCGGAAGCCGAAATGGCGACGCTGGCCACCCCCATCCGCAGCCTGGAACAGTTACAGGATTCGTCCTGTACCAAGGTCGTCTGCAGACAGGATGGTTCGGCGCTGTACTTCAGTCGCCTGCCGATTCCCTTCACGCGCGATGTCGCTCCCGAAACACTGCTGCCCGAACAGAGCCCCTGGTTATTGCACCTGGGGCTGTATGCCTACCGTCGACCGTTTTTACTTGAGCTCACCAAAGTCTCTCCGACTCCACTGGAACAGCTGGAGAAACTGGAACAGCTCAGAGCCCTGGAAACGGGTGCAAAGATTCAGGTCGGCACCGTCGCTCATCCCACCGTTGGCATTGATACCCCGGACGATTATGCCCGGTTCGTCAGCCGCTATCAGCAGGGAACGAATTAGATTGCAGTAAGTCGCTTATTGATCAACAGTTAACGATCAGCCCCCGGATCGGTTTCAGGCATTTCCCTGCAAGCCTGACGTGTTAGAATATTCATGAGTGGTGACTGAGATCCGGCAGTCCTGCTCGCTTTTCATCTGATTAAAGCGTGCAATTTCGCATTGCTTTCCATATCATGCAGCAAAGATTAATGACAGCTCAAACAACAGACAGCGAAATGACCAAACACACCACAAAACACATTTTTGTCACCGGCGGCGTCGTCAGTTCTTTAGGGAAAGGTCTGACCTCAGCCTCCATCGGTCTGCTGCTCGAACAGCGCGGCCTGCGGGTCCGGATGCAAAAGCTCGATCCGTACATCAACATCGACCCCGGCACCATGAACCCTTACGAACATGGTGAAGTTTACGTACTCGACGACGGTTCAGAGACCGACCTCGACCTGGGGCACTATGAGCGGTTCACCAACAGCCCGCTCTCCCGCAAATCCAACTACACTACAGGGCAGATTTACCAGCGAGTGATTGAGAAAGAGCGCCGGGGTGAATACCTGGGAGCGACCGTGCAGGTCATTCCGCACATCACCGATGAGATCAAAGAATCGGTTTATAACCTGGCCAGCTCCGATGTCGATGTGGTCATCACCGAACTCGGGGGGACCGTGGGTGACATCGAAGGTCTGCCCTTCCTCGAAGCCATCCGTCAGATTCCGCTGGATATCGGTAAAGAAAACTGCCTGTTTATCCACCTGACGCTCCTGCCTTACATCAAGGCGGCGGGAGAAATGAAGACCAAGCCGACCCAGCACAGTGTAGGCCTGCTGCGGCAGATCGGGATTCAGCCCGACGTCCTCATCGTGCGTACGGAACGTCCGATGGACAAGGATCACGCGGACAAGATCGCGCTGTTCTGTAACGTCGAAAAAGGGGCGGTTATCGAAGAGGTCGATACCGAATATTCGATTTACGAAGTACCCCAGGGACTGGCCGATGACGGACTGGATAAGCTCATCATCCGCAAACTGCAGATCGACGCCGAACCTCTGGACCTGGCCAACTGGCGGACCCTGTTGAACCGGATCAAAAACCCGGAACACGAAGTGACCATCGCCGTGGTTGGAAAATACATCGATCACAAAGATGCCTACAAGTCGATTTACGAATCACTGTTCCACGCCGGCTTCCATCACAATACCCGGATTCTGCTGAAGCGGATCGAAGCGGAGGAAGTCGAACGCCAAGGGGCAGAGAAACTGCTCTCCAACGTTGACGGGATCCTGGTTCCCGGCGGTTTCGGAAAACGCGGCATCGAAGGAAAAATCGCATCTGTTAAGTTTGCCCGCGAAAACAAGATTCCCTACTTCGGAATCTGTCTGGGTATGCAGTGTGCGGTCATCGAATTCGCCCGGAATGTACTGGGACTGCCCGATGCCCATAGCACGGAATTCGATAGCGAAACCAGCGCACCGGTGATCTGTCTGCTCGAAGAACAGAAAGAGATCACCGAAAAAGGGGGCACGATGCGACTGGGAGCACAGGACTGCATCATTACCAAAGAGACCAAAGCACACACCTGTTACGGTGCAGACTCCATCAGCGAGCGGCACCGTCACCGGTACGAGTTCAATCCTGAATTCCGGACGAAGATGGTCGAAGGTGGGATGATTCCGACCGGTACCAGCCCCAACGGGAACCTGGTTGAAATCGTCGAAATTCCGGATCATCCCTGGTTTCTTGCAGTTCAGTTCCATCCGGAATTCAAGTCCAAGCCGGTCAGCCCGCATCCGCTGTTTGCCGGGTTCGTCAGTGCGGCTCTGAATTATCATCAGCAGAAAGTGCGTGTCTCTGTTTCCTGACAGAGACGCGTGTCTGATTCCGGAATGTATCAGAACAGGGAGACATTCCCCGATGAGCGGTTCTCCTTCTAAAGCAGACCTGCAACTTTCAGGTCTGTTGAGCGTTAACAAACCCCAGGACATCACTTCCCGCCAGGTCGTCAACCAGTTTCAAAAGCTGGTCCGCCCGGCCCGAGTCGGCCATGCAGGGACACTCGACCCCCTGGCAACGGGAGTGCTGGTACTGTGCGTCGGTTCCTCGACTCGGTTGATCCGCTTTGTGCAGGATCAGCCCAAGGAATACATCGGCGAATTTGTACTGGGAAAACGGAGCGACACCGACGATATCACAGGCAAAGTCTTCGAAACACCGGACTGTCCGGTGATTGAACGGGAACAGTTGGAACGCTTGCTGCCCACCTATCGTGGTTCCATCGAACAGACTCCGCCGCAGTTTTCAGCAGTGCATGTGAATGGCAGACGGGCATACGATCTGGCCCGCCAGGGTAAGACCGTTGAAATCGAGCCCCGCACGGTCGAGGTGTATGAACTGGAAATCGTGAAATTTGAGTTCCCCCGTTTTCAGCTGCGGATTGTCTGCGGTTCGGGAACTTACATTCGTTCGATCGGACGCGACCTGGGAGAAGACCTGGGCGTGGGCGCTACGATGACCTCGCTGGTACGTTCGCGGATTGGGGAATTCAAGCTGGAATCAGCATTGAGCCTTGAAGAACCCCCGACTCTGGATGCAATCTCTGCCAATCTGCAACCGCCTATCAAAGCCGTTCCCCATTTACCACATTACCGGTGCGATGCACGAGAACTGCGCGCCATCAGTCTCGGACAGAAACTGACCGGCCCTCCGGAAAGGCTGCCTGAGACGGACGAAATCACCGAAGTTGCGATCGTCACTCCCGCCGGTGAGCTGGCAGCGATTGCGGAATGGGATCGTCCTCATCAGTGTCTCTCCCCTCGACAGGTTTATGCAAAGCGTCCTGACTAAACGGTCTACCAGAGAAAAAGAAATCCCCCGATTCAAGAAATGCGTACTATGCAACTCATTCTGGCCAGTACTTCAACTTATCGCGCGGAACAGTTAAAGCGTCTGGGAATTCCGTTTGAACAAGAGGATCCGCAGGTTGATGAAGACATTCTGAAGCAGGCTGGGCTGCCTCCCGCAGAACTGGCCAAACGGCTGGCGCTGGAGAAAGCGCACCAGGTGCAGCAGCGTTTCCCGACTGCGCTGATTATCGGCGGAGACCAACTGATTTCCTTCGAAGGAGATGTGCTGGGGAAACCGGGTTCTAACGAACGGGCGGTTCAGCAATTAATGCGACTGCAGGGGACCAGTCATGAACTGATCACCGCGATCGCGGTACTGGGTCCGGCGTTTGAGGAAGTTCACTGCAATCACACGCGGCTCACAATGCGTGCCCTGGATGAAGTTGCGCTGCGGCGGTATGTCGAATATGACGAACCCTGGAACTGTGCCGGAGCGTACAAGATTGAAAGCCGGGGCATTGCCCTGTTTGAATCGATCGAATCAACCGACCACTCGGCGATTACCGGAATTCCATTGATGGAGCTGACGTCCCTGTTGAGACGCGCGGGCCTGGAACTCCCTTAAGCCAGGAATCGCGCAACAAAAAACGCCTGCAGAGGCGGGCCTCCACAGGCGTGGTTCGATTCCTTTCATGAACGTCACTCATACGGACTGGACGTCCAACAGTGCTTCCCGCAGACGATTACGTGCGGTGTGCAGTCGACGCTTGATCGTCCCGATGGGCCGATCGAACTCGTCACTCATTTCCTTCAGGGACTGGCCCTTGAAGTAGAATGAGATCAGGGTCTGACGGTCGACTTCACCCAGCGATTCCAGTCCGCCACGCAGTTCAGTAGCCCGCTCGCTTTCCAGCAGTTTGTCCAGCGGGTTTTCCGGTTCATCGTCCAGGACGATGAAGGTATCCGGGCTCTGAATGCATTCGTTAGGCCGACGAACGGCTCGATTGATCGACATCCGGACGGCGATCTGCCGCAACCAGCCACCGAATCGCTCCGGTGCATTCAGCTGTGACAGTTTCCGCATGGCCTGGATGAAGACATCCTGAGTAACTTCACTGGCTTCAGCGTGGTTACGCAGACGCTTCATTACGATCGCGAAGACCGTAGATTCAAATTGAACAACAAGTGAACCGAAGGCGTCTCGATCTCCATTCTGAGCAGCCGTAACTAACTCGATTAAGTTCTGATCTTCCATTGTAGTATCTCTTCTCTGTCCCTGAATCAGGACTCTGAATTCATTGAAGTTCAAAGTGGTTCGTTAAGCACATGCAAACCGGAAACGGAACAGCGTTTGAATCAGCCGCGAGACCAGAGAAAAAGCGGGTGCGCTTTCACAGGTCACCAGGGGCCCAACGTGCTACGTTTGCCAGTGAATGTGGCAGGGTCAGCTAAAAGGCTGTCGCGTTTTAACCAACCACTTTGAGTAAACGATTTTCTGCTAAAAAGCAGGGAATCGGAATCTGCTTACGAAGCAGTTCCGGTCACGGTGGTCAGGGGGGTTCCCGTTATCTGCATATATCTTTGATAGAGCAGATGCATTGTGGGTTGATGTTGACAACAACAATGCCAACCCATCGGGGAGGACCCCGGCATACCACCGGATTCCGACAATCGTTCTCCACTTAGAGGGCGTAACGCATCTGTACGGAGGGCGGCACGGACGACATCAATCGCTTTCACGACAGCTGCTGCTTTGACAAACACGCTGTTGTTAATTGCTTTGACGACGAAACGACGATTCTGTTTAGAAAAAATCATCAGTGCACCTCCTGCGTTAAACCGCAGAGAAAGAGACTATAAAAAGAGAGGCTCGTGCCTCAAAAGAAAAAACGGACACAAGCCGTTCACAGGTAATTCAGCGGATAGACCTGTTATGATGAGTAACAGGAGTATCCCTCTGCCAGTAAGACAACAATGCCCTGACAAAGGTTCGCTCATTTTTGACAGTTTTCGGAAAAATGTCGATTCTTTCAAGAGAAGTTTTACGGATTCCCTAGTGAAACGGAACATTCCGGATCTGTGCCACCCCACCAGAAAAACCGTAATCTATTCAACTGTAAAGACTTACGCACAGGGCTCCACACTCAAAAGCAGGGCAACATTTTTTCAGTATTTTTCCATCAAAACGATGGTCCGCCTTATTTCTGACGGGAAATCAGCGAATACACTTTGAACCCGTTCTGCAGATTCTCAACCGGAATATAGGTTTTCGTGCTGAGTGACTGTTTTCCGGTAGTCAGGCTGAAGGTCAGATACGAGTCCTGGATGCCCAGTTCGCGGATCTGTTTTTCGGCAAAGGGCCCTGTCTGCTGACGACTCTCGGCAAAGATATTCAGAATCCGCATTACGGTACCTGAGACATCGACCAGGGCCACCAGATTCGCTTTTTCCGCGCCATGGGCGCGGGCTTTTTGGAAGGCGGGCTGGTTTTGCGCGGTCAGGGATGATTTATCCGGCGCGTTGAGGGCTTCCATGAATTTCTGCATCGAGGCCGATCCCCCCATGACCTGCAGAACCTTACCTTCCGGATACGCCATCCGGTTAGTGATCCCAGACGGGCCATAGAGAATTTCGAGCATCCGCTTCTGGATCTGTAGCGGATCGGACGCCGGATCGAGTTCCTGCTTGATGACAGTCAGGTCAACGGGAATGCCGCCTGCCTGTTCTGCATCGGGTTTAAAGGTGATTTCCTGTTTGATGCCGGGCAGAGAGACATTCTGCATGATCTGCATCATCTGATGCGTGAGCGTCCGCAGCTTGTTCGAAGGGCTGACTTCGGAAACCGTGTAAGCATGCATCACGCCGTCTGCGAGTTTGCCCAGTTCGAAGGAAAAGTAGTAACTGCCGAACTTGAGACTGCGGATCTCTTTGACGATCTCCGTGAACTTTTCTTTGGCTTCGGCGTTCTGCTGTGTTTCATCAAACATCTGGGCGGTCATGTTCATGCCCCAGGTAATCAACGCATCCGCATTGCCGGCACCGGCGATGTAAGCCAGTTGATGTGCGGGAAAATGTCCCAGCTGATTTAACGGCTGAGGCGGATTGGACTGAAACAGCCGATCAGTTTCGGAATCGGGTTTGACCTCAAACAGGCTTTCGAGGCCGACCCCCTGCTCTGAAAACTGAAAGGCAGTGGTATAAGCGTGCGAGTCTTTGACGGCCTGCAGGGAACCTTTCGCCAGCGTCGAGTAGAGACCGAGGATCGGTTTTGCATTGACGCCGGGAGCCGCGTTCATGGTTTTGGCGAGTTCAGTCAGTCTGCGATCGACCTGGCCCTCGGCGCGTTTCAGTTGAGCCTGATAGATCTGGACCATCTTCTGCAGATTGAGATAGACCGAGAGATCACCGGAATCGAACAGGCCTTTGGCGGCCGGGCTGAGTTGAGATTCGAACGACTGATCCGTCTGTTTGAGACTGGCCTGTGCCTGTTCGACGAGTTTTTTGTCTTCACTGTAGATCAGCCATTTCTCTTCGAGAGCTGAGTGATATTTCTCGCCCAGTGCGGCTTTGCAGGCAGCGGCGTCTTTCACAGGAACAATGAACAGCAAGCCCGGATCCTGTTCGGCATGCAGAAAGACGCCAACGCTGATCGTCCGTGCCGGGTCGACACCTTCCCAGGTCGGATTTGAGAGCGAACGCCCCACGACGGTTCGCACGTTGGCAGCCAGCAGACCACTGATGGCTTCGTCGACCTGACTCGTGAGCTGGCTCATTTTCTGTAATGTTGCCTGCGGCTGTTTCAGTCGAATCACGATGCCCGCCTCAGAAGAGATCGCGGCGGTGGGAACTTCAGCAGCGGACACGGTAGACAGTGATATCAGTAACAGGCAGAACAGCAGACCTGATTTCCAGTTGAACAGCATTTGCATTCACTCCATTTATTAAAATCGCAAAGTTGGTGAGGCGGATGCCTCATTATATCTGTTGAGGAAAGGGCTGAGGACTAAACAGCACCGAGAAACTCAGACAATTTTTAAACCATTTCCATATCAGTATTTACCCTGATTCAGCTCTCTTCTGCTCCATGATACTGGTGAAAATCTCATCCTGAAACAATGGCGGTAAAATGGGGGCTTCGGGAAGTATTTTCGCATCAGGAAATGGCTGGCGATAAAAGCGAACTCACGGCATTTGCTTTCAGTATCACCTGCAACAGCCGGTGTTTTATAAATCTGAACTCGTGCTGGAATTTCGTGAATACCGATGAAAATGGAGTCACCATCGATGCGGTTATGCGGGGATCTGGCGATCAAAGGATTGATTACTGCCTCTGCCGACCGTTGTCACTCTCAATGACTCATCGTTCTAAATAAAACTGTACTTATAGACGACAAAGATCTCGTTGAAGGATCACAAAGAGCATCAATGTCTACTGGATTTGCCGGCTCTCGTTCCATGGATGAACGCCGACGCCGCAGACTAGCGTCGGAATGTTCTGAATCGCTCGATAACGCGAATGACGATTCAGATTCCCCTCGACTTGCGCGCACGCATCGTTTCGCTGCGGGACAGTATCCGTTACGGACACTGATCTTTCCGCGTCGCTGGAAGCTGGCGCTCTATTACCTGCCGGTACTGCTCTGTTTTTCCGGGCTGATCGCGGCCGACTTTTATCGGGCAGAACTTCCATCGGAAGGAAAATCGCTCTCCGGCTTGTTGTCACTGAAACAGAGCCCCCTGCTCCCCGTACTGGGCGGCGGCCTCTTGTTCATGACGGGACAGCTGGCATTGCTGATCGCAGCCCTGCGGACACAAAGTCTGCATGATTTTTCGGGACGATACCGGCTCTGGAAGTGGATCGCCTGCGGTCTGTTTCTGCTCGCACTGTGCCTGACGACACAGTTGCATACCGTCTGGGCCCAGACGGTGATTGAGCTGCGGTTGTTTGACTGGGGACCGCATACGGGGCTGCTGGCCTGGCTGGTACCGGCCCTGGCGTTCGGGTGTACGGTGGCGTTAATGGCCTACCTGGAAATGCGCGGCGACCGGGCGGGGCTGAACCTGTTGATCGTAGCCGGCGCCACCTATGTTTTGAGCCTGACCTTCCAGTTTACTGATAACATGATTCCTGGCGAGGCCTGGCATCACATGATTGACGCGGGGCTGTTTTACTTCGCTCACTGGTGTCTGTTTACCAGCCTGCTGCTGCATACACATCATCTGTTGTATCATTCGGTGGATCTGCCCGAGAAGGCTCCTTCCCGCTTCAAGCATGCGGCCAAGGGATATCTGTATCGACGTCGTATTCGCGGCAAAGCAAAGCGGGTTGCCCGGGCTCTGCAGCGGAAAGCACGTCTGCAGGAAAAAGAACAACAACAGAAAGAACGGGCAGAACAGAAACAGGCCGAGAAAGTACGTCTGGAACAGGAACGCACAGAAAAAGCGAAACTGAAAGAGGAACAAGCGGCCGCTGCGGCTGAGAAGAAACAGGCAGCCAAAGCAGCTGCGGAAGAAAAGGCCGCTCAGAAAGTGGCTGAAAAAGAAGCTGCGAAACAGGCAGCAGCCGAAAAAGCGGCCCAGAAAGCAGCACAGAAGAAGGCCGTGAAACAGCCTGATCCTGAACCAGAGCCGGAAACGGTCGATGAAACGCCCGAACCGGAATCTCAAGTCGAGCAACCGTCTGACCAGCAGCCCTCGTCAAGCAAGCGGTCGAAGACGGTCAAAAAGAAAACACGCGTCGACCTGAATCATGATCCGGAACAGCTGAAAGGGTTGAGCAAGCGCGAACGTCGTAAGCTGCAGAAACAGTGGCGTGACGAAGAGCGTCGTCTGGCGGCACAGGAAGCCGAGGACTGGGAATAATTCTCCCGATTTTTGTGATCCGGATTTGAATTTCGCTCGTTTCCCTGCCCGATTCGTTATAGACTGACGGTCATCAGGCGGTCACCCCCTTGTGTTATTCCCTCGATATCGCCTGTTTTCGACACAGTTTTCGCTCCGCCAGCCGGAATAAAGGATAAGCGACGATGTCCGACGACAATTTTTACGCAGACGATGATCAATTCAAACCGGAAGAATATTCGGCTCCCCCCAAACAGGGAATGAGCTCCGGCGTCAAGATCCTGCTCATCCTGCTGGCGCTCGGGGGCATCGGCATGCTGCTCTGTTGCGGCGGTATCTTCTATGCCGTACGTAACGTGAAGGCCAAAGTCACCGAGAACAAACAGGAAATCACCGAAATCCAGAATGAGATCGCCACGATCAACATTCCCGAATATTTCGTTCCCCAGATGGGCATGTCTGCGGATGTGATCGGCAAAAAGATCCTGATGGCGATCTACGAGGAAAAAGAGAAAGATGGCGGCCTGGTGCTGATGAGTTTCGGTCTCCCGAACGATGGCATGGTCGACATGAACAAAGAGTTCCGTCAGAACCTGAAACAGCAGAATCAGAACCAACGGGAACTGAAGATTGATAAAACGGAACAGAAAGAATTCGAAATCAACGGTGAAAAAGTCGAGTTTACGTTCGCCGAAGGTACGGATAAGAACGACAAAAGGTTTCACCAGGTAATGGGTGTCTTCCCGGGCAAAACCGGAGCCACATTCCTGTTCCTGCAGATCGCGTCTGACAAGTATAACGCAGAAGACATTGAGAACATGATCAAGTCGATCAAGTAGTCACAATCTGACTTCATTCACTTCACTGGCCCGAATCCCTGTTCGGGCCAGTTTTTTTATGCGCGTGATTGTGTCACCGAATTTAAGGACTGCTGATCACTTTGACCTCAGGCGGTTCGGCCAGATCAGTCCATAAGCGTTGATCCACTTCCTGGCTGGGCTTACCGTCATGCACATAGAACCGATAGCGTGAGACATAGGGTTGGCCCGGCTGGATATCAAAGGGATCGAGCGAAGCGACCGCGAAACAGAAATATGGCATCGTGGGATGCAGTCGCACTGGTTGCGGCGACCGGAAATTGGTCGGTGCACTGAAGATCGCCACCCCGGCGGTTTCGTCGCCCAGGGGGCCATACATCTCGACCCAGTGTGGCCGAGACTGGTTGCCGTTGGTCTTGTTCTTGCCTTCGCTGGTCAGATAATCGTAGCCATGGTTCGTATGCCAGTCGGCGTGTCCGCGAATGGTCATACCACCGTAATGGATCTTATCAATGGTGACCGGCTTTTCGGTCGCACACGTCTGCACAGAAACGATATCGAACAGGAACTGTTTTTCCAGCGCATAGACGCGGACCTTCCAGTTTTCGTTGAGCATCGTCACGGGGCCCGTCTTTTTCGTCAGGTCGATGTGTTCGATGGAAGTATCAATTTCGCCGAACACGGGGCCGCCGGTAAATGAATTGACCTGGCTGTGTGCGACTTTGCCCAGTTTGGACTTCTGATCCCAGCCGTTGTTCTCCCGCCCTTCGAAGAGGATCTTTCGCCAGGAGAACATGATGCCGTGCTGGTGGGCATGGTCAGGGTTGAAGTCGTCGGTAATCACTTTTCCGGAAGGTGTATACAGCGGATGAATGTAGCCGCTCTTGTCGTAGTAAGACTCATCCCGTTTCGGTGCCTTGACGATGGCGTGATTGTACGTCAGCACAGGCTTGTCGGCGACTTTGACATTCAGATGGCTGCCGTCATCGACGACAGTCACCTGCTCGGCCGGCTTCGTGAATTGCATCGCATGGAGACGATATTGACGCGAGGTGCCTGCAGGCAGCGGTTTGCTGAGAATCCAGACCAGTGTCCGTTCGGAACCCGAGGCATCAATCTGCACCGGAACTTCCTTGCCGTCATCGAGACGAACCAGCGTCAGCTGTTTCTGATTCTGAAGTGGTTCAGGTACGGGGAGACTGATGACGGTCTGCTGCCGATCGTGTTTGCCGGCGCTGACTTCCAGGGTGACGACGGGACCTGCATACAGGGATGCTTCGGTCCCTGCTAACAATGCCAGCATCAGGAGTGTGACGGTTCGTAGTTGTGATTTCATGCATGGTTTCAATCTATGTAACTTCATCTTAGAGAGTCCATCCTTTGCGGTATTCGCGTTGTACGTATTGTGCGGCCTGGTCGGTATTCGTGGCAGCACCTTTATCTGCATCCCATTCCACTTTCTTGCCGACGCGGAAGGCGAGGTTGCCCAGCAGGATTGTTTCCGTCAACGGGGCTGCGTAATCGAAGTGGCAGTTGGTTTTGCCATTGCCTTTGCAGGCTTCGTACCATTCCTGGCGATGATTGCCGATTGCCGGTGGAATCGTTTTCGGCGGTGCTTTGAAGCCGGCGAATTTTTCTTCGGGCAGCAATACGCGCTTACCGTAATCCGCGGCCAGCATGCCATCGGTGCCAACAAACAGAATTCCCGCTGCCCATTCCGGGCCGCCCAGTTCGAGAACAGGTTCCGGGGTGTTACGTCCGTGGTACCAGATCACCTCGACGGGAGGCTTCGAGCCCCGGGCCGGAAACTGCCAGTGACAGTCGAGCCAGAACGGAGTGGAGTCGGGGTGCAGTTCGGGGCCCTTGGTTTCGACCACGTTGGGATACTGCAGGTCCAGCGACCAGAAAATCAGGTCCATGTAGTGGCAGCCCATGTTCCCCAGCGTGCCGTTACCGAAGTCCCACCAGTAGTGCCAGTCATGGGGATGGTAACAGGGATGAAAGTTCTGCATCGGCGCCGGACCGACCCAGAGATCCCAGTTCAGGGTTTTGGGAATCGGCTGCGGTTCGGCAGGACGATCGACGACATGCTTGTAACGCCGCCAGCCTCCCGGTCGTCCAAACCAGACGTGGACCTGCTGCACATCGCCGATGGCTCCTGATTGAATGAGTTCGACGGTCCGCCGATAATTTTCCCCGGCGTGGTTCTGCGTGCCCATCTGGGTGACGACGTTTTCCTCACGGGCCACGCGCTGCATTTCGCGAACTTCATGAATGGAGTGGGCCAGCGGCTTTTCGCAGTAGACGTGTTTGCCGCGTCGCATGGCGTTGACAGCGATGGTAGCGTGGGTGTGGTTGGGAGTCGTTACCACGACGGCGTCGATCTCGTTTTCCAGCTTATCGAGCATGACGCGAAAATCGGCAAAGGATTTTGCTTTCGGGAACTTTGCCTGATATTTGTCGGTGCGGGCGGAATCGACGTCGCACAGGCCGACAATGTTCTGACTGGAGACCAGCCCCAGGTTCGCGTTCCCCTGGTTACCCAGGCCGATACAGGCGATGTTGAGTTTCTCGTTGGGTGAGGTGCTTTCTGCCTGGGCCGTGTGTGCCCCGAGCCAGAGGCCCGCTCCGCTCAACAACGATGTTTTGAGCATCTCTCGTCGTGTCACGTCAGTTGACGAACTCATGAATAATCCTTTTCCTTTCATCAGCGGCGGTTGGATTGCCGGTTTTCAATCAAATCGTAGTGGCCAATTCAGGTCGCGTGATTTCAGGGAGTCTGTTCGAGATGAAAGACAAACTTATTGTCCGCATCGGGAGAGACCTCGCCGATGAGTTCACTGTCTGTATTGTATTTCTTCGGAATATACGATTCCATGACATCCTCTCCAAAATCACCTTTCTTTCCGGTCTTGCGTGAGGCAAAGATCAGTACCTTTTTCCGGCCGACCGAGCTGGAAAACTCGAAATGGCCCTGCTGAATGACTCCCGCAGAGGCGCTCCCCTTGCCGTCAGCCGGCTCGAAGATGATATCTCCCTGAGGGAGTGGCGTCCCATCAATGGTGACATCCCCTTTGACCGGGGCCATCACCGGGCCGTCACTGGAACCGCACGCCTGGCAGATTCCGCTCAATAACAACAGACACGCAACATAAAATACATTTTTCTTTCTGACGGTCATTCTGTTTCTTTCCCTGCAGAACAATCAATAATGTCAATTCAATCTGATTCTCTGTGAACGCACTGGAATCGGTTAGAACTCTCCGAGCACTTCACCGCCGGCGCGGGTGCCCAGGCTGCGAAAAGTGCTGGTATCGACATTGTCGGAAATGAAACGGACCGCGCCGTCTCCGAGCAGGAAATGTGCGCCGCCGGTATGACGACTGCGGGCATAAACGGCATTGTCTCCGCCGGAACAGGAGGTACTGATGGGAGCGTAATCCCGCGAGTAACCGTAGGTCACGGTATCGGGTACCGAGGTATTGGGCCCCTGCAGAGTCGTAAATGTTCCGCCGCCTACATATTTGGTTCCCCAGACGCGGCCGCGTAAATCCCCCACGGTCAGACAGTCGGCAACCGGACCGGCGTTGGGAGTGTCATCGACGAGATTGATCTCTCCGGCGGCGATCGTATTGGAGGAACCATCGGTGATATCGCTAATGCGGATTTTCGAAATGTTGAAGAACATGCCATTCAGCTTGGGAAATGTTCCTGTCGCGCCCTGCGTCGTGGATCCCGAGCAAAGGAGGTAGTTGGAGTAGAAGGTGCTTTTCTGACTGCCGATCTTTCCGCTGTTGGGATCTGAGGGACACATGAAAACGGGAACCTTCACCGAACGTTGTGGATGCGAGGCGAAGTCGCTGACGGTACCAGACTGGAAGCCGTCCCGGAGTTTGTCGTACAGCGGTGCCTGATCGACGTAGGGTAAAATGAGATGAAACCAGGACTGTCGGGCATAGTTCTGTCCGGTGTAAGCAGAAACGTTGACGCCACAGACGGTCGCGAAAGGAAAGACCCGATGCGTATCGTGGTAATTGTGGAGAGCGATGCCGAGCTGCTTCAGATTATTCTTGCAGGTACTGCGGCGCGCCGCTTCCCGCGCCTGTTGTACCGCTGGCAGTAAAAGCGCGATCAGAATGGCAATGATGGCGATCACCACCAGCAGTTCAATCAACGTAAAACCGTCTCTTCGTCTTTTCAGGTAGCCCATGTTTTCCTCTTTAAGTTTATTAAATAACAGTAATACAAAAACCTCTTATGAATCAGGAACGCTTGACTATAGAACTCGTAATGCAGGCAGTGCTCAATGCAGCCAACGGTCAGTCGGCGGACTCGACGATCACGCGGAACTCGTCGACGTATTTTTCGCCTGAGAGCAGGACGAACGAAAGTGTTTTGCGATCGGCGGAGAGCATGACCTGATCGTAGCGGGCCTTGGGATCGACAATGCCCATATCCACTTCGGTTCCCTGGTGATAAATGTCACCCGCGGACTGTTTGACCGGCGGATGGAAGAAGACATCGGTCCGGTTCAGCTTTTTCTTTTCGAGGATGACGCCCAGCACGGGACGTGCGAACTCGATCTCCCCCTGCACCGGGAGAAAGGTTCCTTCCTTGAGGGCGGGATCATAATAGACGCGAAAACAGTCGACCTTCGTCCCCGCGGGGAGCAGAATCGGATAGTGCAGTTTGTTCTCTGTGAGCTGTTCCTCCGGAGTTGGCGAGACCAGCACGCTTAAATCCCGGGGCAGTTCCACCTGACTGCGTTCGGGGAAGATGAAGGCCAGATCGTCGTGTTCGAAGACCTGATACTTGCCGGTCGCGAGCGCCTCGGGCAGTTCTTCCTGGAAGATCACCGAGTTGGAATAACCTTTAATGCCGTATTGCGCGCCCCGCGTGCGGAAGTCAGGGGTGTCTTCGATTCTTTTCTGACGCGAGTCGATTTTCGCCGACTGATGTTCGTCGAGCTGTCGACTACTGCTGACAACGCCGGCCGGATCGACGAGGGACGCGATCACTTTGCCGCGAAAGACTTCAACCCGGGTATCTTCGGTTTCTGCAGTCTGTACGGAAAAGAGCGTTCCCAGATCGATGACCCGGCCGTGGGGCGTATCGACCTGGAACCCGATGCCCGTGCTGGGGACATTGGCGATGAACTTTCCTTCCTGGAGATGGATCGAATTCTTCCCGGTGACTTCATAAGCGGCGGGCGCGGAAATCAGAACGGTGGCACCGGTCGGAAAGTGCAGTTCTGCCGATCCTTCAGCGAGAACCTGTCGGATATGATTCTGTACGCGTTCTCCCGAACTCAACACGACGGCTTCCGCTTCTTTCAGCTGGAAAGTTCCCTTCAGGAGATAGCCGCCCGTCAGCAGGATCAGCAATGACGCGACCGCGACGACCGGATACCAGAGGCGGCGTACCGTCGGGCGGGGCTGCAGGTTGTCTGTCTCAGGGATGAATTCTGTTTCAGTGAGAAGACCGAATACGTGGTCCTGGTCGGCGGCCCATTCGCGGAGGACGAGATCATCGCTGGCAAACTCGATGAGCTGTTCTGCGAGTTCGGGTTCCCGACAGAGTCGTTCTTCCAGTCGTGCTGTCTCCTGGGGAGACAGTCTGCGATCCAGGTAAGCCTGCAACAGTTGATCGTCATTCAATTCGTTCACTCTCCTGACTCCTGCTGCAGACGCTGTGCGATGCAATCTCGCAAGATCGTCCGAATACGATGAATTTTCGCGTAAACCGCGTTCACATTCTGACCGAACTGCCGGGCGACCCGGGTACCGCTTTCACCTGAGGCGTTGTAATAACGGGCAATCAACTCACGACTCCTCCGGGGCAGACGCTCCAGGCATTCCTGCAAGCTCTCCTGTCGCTCCGAGAGCGGCTGACGCTGTTCCACATGATGCGCGGCGTCGGAGAGTGCTGAGATGACCTGCGGACTGACCGGCTGCTCTTTTTTCGACTTACGGTAAAAGGCGAGAACACGGCGAGAAGCGATCTCGCGCGCCCAGGGAAAAAAGCCGTCCTCGGTCTGCAATTGCGAAAACGACTCGACCACCGCCATCGAAACTTCCTGAAACAGGTCATCCGCGTCGGTGGGGTTGCGTACACATGCATAGAGGTAGGCGTACAATGCCCCCTGATACTGCACGAGCAGCTGTGTGACGGCAGATTGTGAATCTGTCTCAGCAGGCATGTTTCGCTTTCATTGGCTGTTTGTTTCCTGATAAGAAAGGTCGCGAGCACGCGATTTTTTACGCGCAAAATTGAAAATTCACCATATTTTATCCCAAAAGTAGCTCAGGGGTGCCTGGAGGGCTATGATAGGCGTGCCCTGATCGGTGATTTTCGTGAAGTTGCGTCTCCCAAGATGGCCGCTGTACGGATCTCTGACCGACGGGGTTAAACTGATCCATGATTCCTCAACACTGGAGTGCTCCGATGCCAGTCCTGTCCCGTTTTGTGTTACTGATGCTGTTCTGTCTGAGTCTAGTGCTCGTCGGTGGAAATTCCAACGAGCTGCGGGCTGAGTCACGACCGAATGTGCTGTTCATTGCCGTGGATGACCTGCGGCCTGAGCTGGGCTGTTATGGTGCGTCACATATTCAGAGTCCGCACATTGATCAGCTCGCGGCCAGCGGTCTGCTGTTTAATCGGGCTTATTGCCAGCAGGCGGTCTGTTCGCCTTCGCGGACGAGCCTGATGACCGGGCTGCGTCCCGATTCCACCAAGGTCTACGATCTGGATACGCACTTCCGTAAGACGGTGCCCGATGTGGTGACGCTGACACAGCAGTTCATGAAGCATGGTTACAAATCGATCGGGATGGGCAAAATCTATCATGGGAGTCTGAACGATAAGGCGTCATGGGATGCCTACCCCACGGTCAACGGGAGAGGATATCAGCTGCCTGAGACGCTGGCGGGAATTCGGGAACGAACCAAAGGACTCGACGTAAAAAAAATGAACTGGCGGCAACGTTCTAAGCTGACGCGGGGGCCCGCTACGGAGATGGCGGATGTGCCGGACGCACAGTACCGCGACGGGGCGATTGCCGAACAGGCGATTAAATCACTCCGAGAGTTGAAACAGAATCAGCAGCCCTTCTTCCTGGCGGTCGGATTTCTGAAGCCGCACCTCCCCTTTGTGGCGCCGCAGAAGTACTGGGATCTTTACGACCGCGAGCAGATTAAACTGGCGGAGAACCGGTTCCCCCCTAAGAACGCACCGAAAATCGCGTTGACCAACTGGGGAGAACTGCGGAACTATTCGGACATGCCGGCCAAAGGGGATCTGACTGATGAGCAGCAACTCCAGTTGCGGCACGGTTACTATGCCTGCGTCAGTTTCACTGATGCGAACATTGGTAAAGTGCTGGACGAACTGCAGCGGTTGGAACTGGATGAGAACACGATTGTGATTCTGTGGGGCGATCATGGCTGGAAGCTGGGCGAGCACAACGGCTGGTGCAAACATACGAACTTTGAAAACGACACCCGCGTGCCGCTCATCATTCGGGCACCGGGCATGCAGGCGCAGGGAAAAACCAGCGAGGCCCTGGTGGAGTTTGTGGATATCTACCCGACGCTCTGCGATTTAGCAGGGCTCCCCCTGCCCGCACACCTGGAAGGGACCAGCTTCAAACCGTTGTTAAGCAACCCGCAGCGTCCCTGGAAGCCGGCCGCTTTCAGCCAGTATCCACGGGGACGCGTGATGGGGTATTCGATGAAAACGGATCGCTACCGCTACACCGAATGGCAGGACCGCAAGTCAGGTAAAGTCGTCGATCGCGAATTGTACGACCATCGGCAGGACGGTGCCGAGAACGAAAACATCGCCGGCCAGCCGGACCAGAAGCAGGTGGTGAAACAACTGTCGGCTCAGCTGAAAAAGAACTGGAAAGGGGCTGTGGTGCCAGATTGAGGAGGTCTGAATGGGAAAGAGCCTTGAGTTAGGTGTCTTTACTGGTTACTACCACTTTTTTCTGATCCAGAAGGCTGTTGAATGCGTTGGTTTAAACACTGTAACAATCAGAGACTGAATTCCAGATATTTACGCTGAACTCATACGGGCGATTGCGATGCAAAAGGTATTCACGATAGTCATTTCTGTGATCTCCGGTACCATGTGGCTATTTATGGCTTACCGAAATTCAAAGTTACGGCTCAAAGGTAACATTTGGGGGGTGGCAGCTGTGTCCTGGATCCTGGGTGCGCTGTTGATTTTAAGTGTAATTGGCTTGAAAGAGATCCTGTTTCACGACGGTCCAGATCTGTGGGATATTTTTATAGCTGTCGCGATTTTCATATTCTGCAACAGCCTGTTTTCCGGATTGATCTTAATGCTGTTTTCTTATCGGATGGAATGGCTGGCTGAT
Organism: Gimesia chilikensis; assembly: GCF_008329715.1. Lineage (GTDB taxonomy): Bacteria > Planctomycetota > Planctomycetia > Planctomycetales > Planctomycetaceae > Gimesia > Gimesia chilikensis. The sequence goes on from NZ_VTSR01000011.1 coordinate 332,064, forward strand.
AAAATAACAGCGAGTTTATCGACGCCTGATGAAAACAGAAGCGACACAGCAGATTAGAGAGAGAGAGTTCGGGCACCATGTGCCTGGCCTGAACGTTGACGCTCGATTTATAGTGACGGGTAGCGATGCTTATTGAGCCAGATGTAGAATTTTGCGAAGTAGAGATATCAGGAGTCAGACAATGCTTCTTACATTGACTGCCTTTGCACTCTGTTTTCTTTTTACTGTCATTGACCAGGTTTGTCTTTCCATCGCCTGTCGGCATGCGCGAAATGCAGACTTGATCATCAGTAAGCCGGATGAACTTCTTAATGTGCGTGAATTGAAAACATGGTCGATGATTTCTGATTTCGCCCGTTGTGATTCGAATGAGAAATTAAGAGACCTGGTCACAGTGCATGATACTCTTTTCAAAGCACGTATCATTTCTTTTATCTTGTTTCTTCTGGCCTTGCTCTATGAGGTGTCATACTGGTAACTCAGACCTCGCAGGTTTGACACTTTCTAATAATTCGTTTCTGGATGAACACTAATGTATCAAGAAGTGATCCGACTCATCGAGCGTGCTGGTGTCGCTTTCCCTCCCTTGGGAAATGGGGTTTCGCAAGCTGCCATTGAGAATGCCGAGACTGTACTTGGGTTTGCATTGCCGAAATCCTACAAATGGTGGCTGCTGAATTACGGCGGTGGCCAGATTCAAGCTGACATCGTGTACGGACTCGATGAAAATGGAATGGGCAGACCCGATCTGATCGAGCTTGCGCATATGAATGAACAGGACGGCCTGTATGATCGTGAGCGGATTGTATTCTGCATGGGGAACGCGGAGAACTTCGTATTCGATACAGAGAACCTCGACAAAAACGGGGAGTACGCGATCCTGCTTCATGAGATTTCAGGAGGGGAAGAAATTCCGTATGCTGCCAGCTTCGTTGAGTTTTTACAGAGGCGAATCACAGAAGTCTGTCGCGCGTGATCGTTTGAGTGCGTCTTGCTGCGGGTCCTGACGTGTTAGCCATTCATCAGACGTCATCCCGGTGATCACTGAACTTCTCAACCCAGTCAAAGTAGAGGGCATGCAACTCGGTTTCGTTCAGCCCCAGTTTTGTGAGTGGCTCTCCGTCCGAATAGGGTTCGACCGAGATATCAACCTCAAGATTCGGGCAGCTTCTGAGTTTGACCAGCATCCAGTAGAGCGAGTTGAAACAGAGGCTGCGCAATAGTCCTTCCACAGCCGCTCTTTGTTCGTCATTCATTGATGCGAACACTTCACCACGGGCAGCGTCCTCCTCTGCATCGTCTGCTTCACCAGCAGCCACGCGAAGTTTGTCTTCCAGAATCCACTCGATTGCACCAATGACCCTCGCACCAACGATATCAGAAGCGAGTTCGCGACACTCGTCCTGATCCTTCGGCCACGCGACATCGCCGTCAGGGTTAGTCGGAACATCAGCCCAAAACTTATCTCGCTTGCTCAAGTGTTTCTCCCTGTTCAAATCGGATCACAACTAAATTCACCCACCGCCGGTTGATTCTACCGTTCCCAAAGACTTGCTGGCGGTCGGGTACAATGCCTTGTCATGCGGAACCTTTCAACTCTCTGACTGCCTGCTGCCATTCCTCCCTGGCTATTGCTACTTCGACCTGGCGAGCCCATTTAGCTTCACTGCGCCGCGCCCAGCGATAATCGCCTGCATTTGTTTCCCACAAATACTTATGCCACGCCAGGGCATCGTATCCATAGTTTTGCCGGGTGATCCTTGTGAGGTATTCGCGACCGTACTCAATGCGCTGCGACACAGTCCATTCACGCGGCATCCCCATCGGCAGCATTCTTCCGAGGAGCGCACACATTCCAATTTGTGTTGAAGTCAACTTCATTGAGAGACATGCCACATAACGATTGGTAGACATAACCAGATACTCACTATATCTATCAGGAACTGTGTCCATTCGCAATTGATATTATACGAGTCGGTGCTCACAGCTGTTAGGTCTCAGTAAAGAGCGAACTGAGATGACTCTAAAATGGTGTGTTTGGTTGTGGTATATGGTTCCCTCTTCCCTGGTGCTGTATTCAACGTCGCCCGGCGGGCGGACACGTGGGTCCGCACCCTACTATTCCGGGGTTGGCAGGCTGGTTCTGGATTGACTGTTTCAACCGGGGCTAAGGCCCTGCGGCTGATTTGGTTTGAGCGGAATAGAGTTTGTCACCGTGATGCACTTTGATGATGTCACTGATTACCGGCGGCTAGTGCCTTGCCGCTCAGGAGGATACGGGGGGATTGCTAATCACGTTTTGGAAGCATCCGATTACTCATCACATCGTCAATCCCTTGTTGAGATCGGGAAGATGTTTCCAGAGCTGCAGCATGCCCTCGCGTGTGACTCCAGTCTTCCTTGTTCTGAACGAAATTAACCGAGTCATGCCATTTAAGTAGGGCAGTCCCGCATTCGTCAGTCTGGTGTAATCAGCCCACAGATATTGTAACTGAGGAAGTTTCGCTATTTCCTGCAGAAATTGATCGTCGATGTTGCTTTTAACCAAATCCAGTTTTTCAAGATTTTGGCATTTGACGATTTGTTTGAAACCATCTACGGTCAGCTTATTGCATTCACGAAACGAGAGTTTCTTGAGTGATGTGAACGTTACTTGGGCGATTCCAGTTCCGGTTATTTTTGTACGTCCCAGGTCAAGATCTTCCAGACGCTGCAGGGACGCTAATTTTGCAAGCCCTTCATCAGTTACTTGCGTGCTGTTGAGAGATAAATAAGTAACTTGATTAGCGTTTGATTGTATAAAAACATCCAAGTCCTGGTCATTCACATCCTTGCAAGATAGTTCTATCAGATATGTATGGCCAAGTTCATTTTGCAGGGAGAACCCCTCTTTCTTCTCAACGAACGCAGCTAATTCATCCATACCATTCCTTTCTTATTATTGAGTTCACTGATTGATCATGTTGACGAATCTATGAAGGGAGCAGGATCTGAATCTTCAGTTTGATCTGAGATGTTTCCTACTTGCTGTGCTCGACGCGATTTAGAATCGGGTCTACCCGGGGTGGTTGCTAATCACGTTTTGGAAGCATCCAATCAATCATCACATCGTCAATCCCTTGTTGAGATCGGGGAGATGTTTCCAGAGTTGCAGCATGCCCTCGCGTGTGATTGCGGTGCCTCTTATTTCGAGCGATTTCAACTGAGTCATGCTGTTTAAGTAGGGCAGGCCTGCATTCGTTACTTTCGTGTGATCGCCCCACAATGTTTTAAGCCTGGGGAGCTTGGCTACTTCCTGCAGAAACGGATCTTCGATGTTGCTTTTAATCAAATTCAGTTTTTCAAGATTTTGGCATTTGACGATTTGTTTGAAACCATCTACGGTCAACTTATTGCATTCACGAAACGAGAGTTTCTTGAGTGATGTGAACGTTACTTGGGCGAATCCAGTTCCGGTTATTTTTGTACGTCCCAGGTCAAGATCTTCCAGACGCTGCAGGGACGCTAATTTCGCAAGCCCTTCATCAGTCACTTGAGTGCCGCTGAGAAATAAATGCGTTATTTGACTGGCGTCTGATTGCACAAAGATGTCCAGATCCTGGTCATCTACCTTTTGGTTCGTCAGATTTACCCAGGCAAATTCGCCCTGTTCGTTTTGCGAAATGCGTCCGCCCTTACTTTCGACGAACGATACTAAATCTTCCATACCATTTCCTTTTCTAATCATGGATTTCAAATGTTGAGATTGATGAATTTCTGTTTTGTCGAGTTGAAGGGAGCGGGAACCGGATTCTTCGGTTCTCTTTGTGAGGTTCAGATCCGTTCCACTTCGCGATTTTCAGCTACGGGCGTGCGTTGCTTTTGCTTAACATCGACCGTCGGGTTGACGGGATCAGCAGCAGCCCTGACAGAGAACATTGGGGGGCTGATTCAGAATCAGTATCACCAGGCGGGGACATGGGAGTCCGCACACAATAGTTCGATCTGGGATGATTCCTGCTCGCTGCGCCCGGCCCGAAATGCATTTGGGCCTAACGGTTGTGGCAACCGACGTCAGCGGGATTTTCAGTCAGGTGCCAATGAGAGCAGGATGGGATCATATGGCACCTGGCAGACACGCAGGCCTGCTTGTACGGGTGATTTTAGCGGAAACGTGCTCGTGATGGAAGACATAATTGGGAATGAATGGATCTGGCGGGCGGACACATGGGTCCGCACCTCCTATTCCGGGGTTGGCAGGCTGGTTCTGGATTGATTGTTTCGACCGGGGCTAAGGCCCTGCGGCTGATTTGGTTTTGCCTGCTGTTGTCGTGAGACATTAGATACGGTTTTCATTCTGCTGAGCCAGCAGTTCCGCGGTTTTAGTTTTGTGCCTGCAGATGGCGTATGTTTCGGCCGTTTCTCCATTACTACAGACATGACGCGGATCCGCCCCTTTCTGGAGAAGCAGTTTCGCGATTTCATAACTCTGGTCGTCATCTAATTCATTTGATAACGCGCACAACTCTAAAGGTCTGTCATCAGTCGGGTCAGGCTGATTCAGATCTGCGCCGTAAGAGATTAAAAGCCTGATGGCTTCGAACTGACCGTAGATAATTGCCAGATGCAGTGCCGAAAACCCCTGGTGCAACGAATTGATCTCGTCGGCTCCCGATTTGAGCAACTCGCTGAGAGTGGCCAGTTCTCCCTCACGGGCTGCGATTGCGATTCGTGACGGACGGCGGACTTTTTTTCTGTCATCAAGCAATTCATATTGAACGATGGTGTCCAGATCGGCTGTGACCAAGATCTGTTGTCCCGCGAACTCAATTTCAAAACCGCCCTCGCCCGCACCATCTTCAAACTGAGCCAGGGTAAAATCTTTTATGTCTTCGACCAGTTCCTCGCTGGTTTCTTCAGGAACCGTATATGTGACTGCCAGACCGCCTCTATCCTCCTCAACCCAGACTCGGATCACTCCTCCGGTGACTCCCTGGTCGGCAATCTCACTCTCCAGATAATCGGCCAGTCGTTCCCGGGTCACTTCCAGTTGGTTCATCTCTGGCTGAAGTGTGATGTGTGATTCTGATTCATCACAAAATTCTGCTGACAGAAATAATGTCAAACGCATGTTGTACTTTCCACGTTGAATGTGATCGCAATTGCTGGCCCCGGATACTGTACCCGATGCTGATTATTGGTTCAGCTTAACATTTTTCAGCTAGGGGTGTGAGGGGCATTCCTTAAAATGATGGGTTTGGAATGTGGTTCCGTTGGTAGTGTTACTGGATTCAATGTCGCCCGGCGGGCGGACACTTGGGTCCGCACCCTACTATTCAGGGGTTGGCAGGCTGGTTCTGGATTGCTCTGTTGCTCTGACGGTTTGCTGCTCGCTGCGCTCGGCCCGAATTTTATTCGGGCTTACCCTTTTATCCGGAATGGCGTTCTATTTCGCTATTGGACGAGCGAGTGATGGGCGATGTTCAGATTGGCGAACTGGTGCGCATTTTTAGAATAGGACTGGTTTCCCCTGGATTGGACGCGGAAGCTGCGACCTCCTGCTCGCTGTGCTCGCCCCGAATTGTATTCGGGGTCACCCGGGATTTTTTTCTGGTGGCATCGAAAGCGGAAACGAATGGTATGTCGCCCGGCGGGCGGACACGTGGGCCGCACCCTGTTTTTCATGGTTGGTTTCCTGTTTCTGGATTGATCTGTTGCTCTGATGGTTTCCTGCTCGCTGCGCTCGGCCCGAATTTTATTCGGGCTTACCCGGTTGTAGGGGATTTTTTTAGAATACGGCACAGTTGGGCAAGCCAACTGTGAAACCCGGTTTCTTACGAAATCCGGTTGGCAGGCTGGTTCTGGATTGTTTGTTTCAGACTGGGCTAAGGCCCTGCGTCTGATTTGAGTTGAGCGGAATAGCGTTTGTCATCGGTATGTGGATTGATGATCTCACTGATTACCGGCAGCTAGTAACTCCGCTCTTAAGTTCGTTCCCACCAGAGCGGTTTTTTATGCTGTTTTCCTGATTTCTGT